>JACADW010000035.1 GCA_013388445.1 Acidobacteriota bacterium
AAACCAGAAAGTGGACCGGCGCGCGCTCCCGGCCCCGGGGGCGCAAGGAGGCCGGCACTTTGTTGCGACGCGCGAAGAACTGGAAATCCGGCTGGCGCGGCTCTGGGAAAAGCTGCTGAAAGTGCGGCCTGTCGGCGTGACGGATAACTTCTTCGACCTCGGCGGCCATTCCCTGCTGGCGGTGCGTCTGTTCGCGGAGATTGAACGGGCGTTCGGCAAGAGCTTGCCGATGACGACAATGTTTCAAGCGCCGACAATTTCACACTTGGCCGAAATCCTTCGGCGGGAGGGCTGGCAGCCGTCGTGGCGTTCGCTGGTTGCTATCCAGCCGAACGGCACCCGTCCGCCGTTCTTCTGCATCCACGAGTTTGAGGGCAACGTGTTCTACTATCATTCCCTGGCGCGGCACCTTGGTGACGACCAGCCGTTCTTCGGTTTGCAGGCGCAGGGCCTCGACGGCCGGCATGAGGCACACAGGACGATCGAAGAAATGGCGGCGCACTACATTGCGGAGGTCCGCGTGCTCCAGCCGGAGGGGCCGTATTACCTCGGCGGCTCCTCGCTGGGCGGGCTGGTGGCCTACGAGATGGCGCAGCAGCTGCGTATGCAGGGCCAGGCCGTGAACCTGCTGGCGCTGTTCGATACGTACAGCCGCGGCTACCTGCGCCTGGTGGCGCTTCCGTTCCGCTATCGGTTGGCGCGCCACTTTCACAATCTGCGCCGGTTGTCCATGCGGGAGAAGATCGACTATTTTTCGCAACGCCTCAGAGGCCGTTTCAACGCAATCCGTTGGGTGTCCGCTCGGGCTGCCTGGATCCGGTGGAATCTGGATCTTCTCGTGTTGAGAATGGTGCAGAGACTAGGCCGGCCGCTCAGTCCGAGGCTACGAGACCTCCACGTCCGCAAAACGATGATCCGGGCGCAGTGGGCGTATTTCCCCAAGCCTTATGCCGGGCGGGTCACATTTTTTCATGCCGGGGAGCGGCCTGCGCGCTACTATCACAGCCCGCATCTGGACCCCGAGGCTATGGCCTCCGCGGGTTTCCGCGGCAAAGATCATCATGATCCTGTCTGGGAGGAGATTGCGCGGCTGGGATGGAGCCGTCTGGCGCAGGGCGGGCTGGACGTGCACGAGGTGCCCGGCCCGCACGGCTACATGGTACGCGAGCCATTCGCTGAGGCGCTGGGGCGCAAATTGCGGGCCTGACTGGAGGCCGCTCAAACGGGGCTCGATGGGAACGGGTAGATGATCGCCGCCGAAGTGACGCCGCTGCCTGTGGCGATTCCCTGGGATGTCCCTCCACCCGAAGTCCGGCTTGCCGCTGACGAAACGCATCTCTGGCGTGCGCGTCTGGATGTGCCGGAAGCGGTATTGCACGGTGCATGGCGCGTGTTGAGTGACGACGAACGCGTGCTCGCCTGCCGTTTTCGCTTCGACCATGATCGACGGCGCTACATCGCCGCACACGGGATTCTTCGGATGATCCTCGGCCGCTACGCCTGCAGTGATCCCCGCAATCTGCGCTTTCACGCGGGCCGCTATGGTAAACCTGGATTAAAGGACACGCCCGTTCGATTCAACATCTCCCACAGCGGCGATATGATGCTGTGCGCGGTCGCGCACGGGCGGGAAGTGGGTGTGGATGTGGAACGCGTGCGTATGGAGTTTGAGTTTGAGGGGACGGCCAGGCGCATTTTCTCGCTGCGTGAGCTTGCAGTCTGGTCAGCCTTGCCGGAGGCAGAGAAGCCCATGGCGTTTTTCAGAAGTTGGGTGCGCAAGGAAGCCCAGGTGAAAGCGCGGGGTGGAGGCCTCACCCTGCCCGTGACCGAGTGGGAGGAACTGCTGTTGCCCGAGCGATACTGTGACGGTCGGTGGTCCCTGCAACCGCTGGATCCGGCGCCGGGTTACGTGGGCGCGCTGGTGGTCGAGTGCCAGGACCTGCCTCTCATTCGAGCCTTCGGGTCTTCGGATCTTACGATATCCTGTAAGTAGCCGGCGCTATCAGGGCCGGATGTTGGCGCGCCTGCTGCGGACCAGCCCAGCCCGGAAGACGGCTGCGCGTGTTCGTTGGATTGGATGGAGTGATACGCAGCCGCGACGCAACCCGCAGCTGAAAGTCAATCACGCCCGGTTTCTGATTCTGCCTTGGGTTCGAGTCCTGGGTTGCGGCTGAACTGTCCCTCTCACGACAGGAAAAGAGCGTTTGCCCTGAAGGGATCTGGTTCACCAGCAGGGATGCTGTGCAAAGCGGGGGTGGCATTTGACCGACATTGTGGTGGCTGTCTTGCTCGGCATTGTCCAGGGCTTGACCGAGTTCCTGCCCGTCAGCAGTTCCGCGCACCTGATCCTGGTGCCGTGGATCATGGGATGGGATCCCGAAGGGATCGTTTTTGACGTCGCGCTCCATGTCGGGACCGCCCTCGCGGTTCTCATCTATTTCAGGTGGGAATGGACCCTGCTAATCCGCGAGATGATCCTGGGTTTGCGGATGCGACAGCCGCTGGCAAACAGTCACAGGAAACTGGGGTGGCTTCTCGCCGTGGGCACCCTGCCGGCGCTCGTCTTGGGGCTGTTATTTGAGGACGTTGTAGAGCAGAAGCTGCGCTCTCCGCTGGTCACCGTCGGCACCCTCATCTTCTTCGGGATCGTGCTTCTATGGGCCGAAAGGAAGAGCCGCCAGAATCGGTCGATTGCGGATCTCGGCTGGGCCGATTCGGCCTGGATCGGCCTGAGCCAGGCCGTGGCACTGGTGCCGGGCGTGTCGCGCAGCGGGATCACCATGAGCGCGGCCATGTTCAGGGACGCGGGCAGGGAA
Organism: Acidobacteriota bacterium; assembly: GCA_013388445.1. GTDB lineage: Bacteria > Acidobacteriota > UBA6911 > UBA6911 > UBA6911 > JACADW01. The sequence goes on from JACADW010000035.1 coordinate 2,817, forward strand.
GCCGCGGCCCGCTTCTCGTTCCTCCTGTCCACGCCGGTGATCGTGGGGGCGGGGTTGCTGGCCGCGTTGCGGTGGATGTCGCAGGGCGCCATGGGGGGCGCCCAGGCCACGGCCGGTCCGACCTGGGCAATCATGGCGGCCGGTGTACTGAGCGCGGGTGCGACCGGCTTTCTGTGTATCCGATATTTTCTGCGGTACCTCCAGACCAGAAGCTTCCTGCCTTTCGTCGTCTACCGGTTTGCGCTCGCCCTGGCGGTGCTCCTGTACCATTTACGAACTTAGCTCGTTTCGTTCGCAGACCTTAGGGGCACAGGGTTGAACGGGTAAAACAGGCCGCGACCCCTTTGCCCCTCGAGCTCTCGGCCCCTTCAGGCGAACAGAAAAGACATGACGGGAGCCGGATCATTTTCAGACAAGTGGTCCAGTTTCCGAAATGTAGACCGGTTGCTGCCGCCGGGTACCAACAACCTTCACCTAGGACGTCTTCGGGGGCGGGCACGGGATCGAAGCCGATCCTCCAATTCCCATGCATGCGAGAGTTCATGCACGGTCAGCCTTTATCGTCTCTCGTCGGCCCGGGGCGCTGTTTCCTTCGCCTCTCTTCGATGCGGGCAAGGATCTCTTTGATCTGTCGTTCTGTCCCCTGGTCCGTCGGATGGTAATACTTCCGTCCGGCAAGACCGGCCGGGAGGCACACCATGTCGGCGACTTTTTCTTCGAAGTCGTGCGCGTACTGGTAGCCCTCGCCGTAGCCGAGTTCCTTCATGAGGCGCGTGGGGGCGTTGCGTATGTGAAGCGGGGGCGGCTCGTTGAAGCTCTGTTGCACGTCATCGACGACGGCCTCGTAGGCCCGGTAGAGCGAATTGGATTTCGGGGCCACGGATAGGTAGACCGCGGCCTGCGCGAGCGCGAGCTTGCATTCGGGCAGTCCGACGAGGCGAACCGCCTCCGTCGCATCCAGGGCGATCGCCAGGGCCCGGTTGTCCGCCAGACCGACATCCTCCGAAGCGAAACGCACCATCCGGCGTGCAATATAGACCGGGTCTTCACCTCCTTCGAGCATGCGGCCAAGCCAGTAGAGCGCGGCGTCCGGATCGCTGTTTCGCATCGACTTGTGCAGGGCGGAGATCAGGTTGAAGTGTTCCTCGCCTGATTTGTCGTACAGGGGGACTTTGCGCTGCGTGGCCTCTTCGAGATGGCCAGGCGTGATGCGCACCGGTCCCTGAGGCCGGCCCCTGGCCGCCATCTTGACCGCCGTTTCGAGCAGGTTGAGCGCTATTCTTGCGTCCCCGTTCGCGAAGACAGCCAGGCGGTGCAATTCCTCCGGCCCAAGCTGAACCTGGAGACGCCCGAGGCCTCGTTCCTCGTCCTCAAGGGCACGCGTGACGATTGTTTCGATCTCGGCGGGCTGCAGCGGTTCCAGGACGTAGACTTTGGCCCTGGACAACAGTGCGCTGATGACCTCGAATGACGGATTCTCCGTGGTTGCGCCGATCAGGATAATGACGCCCGATTCGACGTAGGGGAGAAACGCGTCCTGCTGGGCCTTATTGAAACGGTGGATCTCGTCCACAAAGAGGATCGTCTTCCTTCCCTGGGACCGGTGAATCTTCCCGGCATCGGACATCACGGACTTGATCTCCTTGATGCCCGATAGCACAGCGCTGTAAGAAAGGAAGGCCGATCGTGTCTCGCGCGCGATGATGAGCGCCAATGTAGTCTTGCCTGTGCCCGGCGGCCCCCAGAAGATCATCGACATGAGCTGATCATCGCGGATCATCTCGCTCAGTACCTTGCCGGGGCCGATCAGGTGGGTCTGGCCGACCATCTCGTCAAGCGTCCGGGGCCTCATCCGCTCGGCAAGCGGCGCATCCCGTAAAGTCCCGAAAGAATCGGAATCTGAAAAAAGCGTCTTCATCTGGATGAAGGGTAATCGGCGGCCTGCTGTGCTGCCGCCTCACCGTGCCGGGCCCGGCGTTGCCTCAGGGCTTCAAAAAGAATGACGGCGCCGGCGGTCCCCACATTGAGAGATTCTACACCTCCCAGGAGGGGAATCCGGAGCGCCGGCATGGATTGCCAGACCTCTTCTGCGAAGCCGTGCGCCTCGTTTCCCAGCAATAAGGCCAGAGGCCTGGTCAGGTCGGCACGATGATAGTCGACACCCCGGCCAGCTTCCGCCCGATAGACCGCCAGGCCGCGGCTGCGGCAGAACTCGAGCAGCTCTCCGGGCTTGATCCGCTCTACAATCCTGGCCCTGAAGAAGGCGCCGGCGCTGGAGCGGACCGCTTTCGGGTTCCTGGCGGAGGCCGTCGCGTGTGTTGTGCATACCAGTGAAACACCGGCGGCGACGGCGGTGCGAATCAGGTTCCCCAGATTACCGGGATCCTGGAGTCCGCAGAGGCAAAGGATGAGTTCCTGCCGGCCCGCCTCCAGATCCGACAGCTTCAGCGGGGGCACTGCAACAAGACCGATGACTCCTTGCGGCTCGACGACCTCCGACAGGGACTGCATCAGTCGATCGTGCGTGCGATACAGCTGTGCCCCCGCCCTGTCGAGCGCGCACATGAGCGCTTGTTCGCAGCGACTCGCCCCAAAGCCCTCGCTCATGATTGCCGTGCTGACAGGGCGTCCGGAGCGAAGGGCCTCTTCCAGCACATGGAGACCTTCCGCAAGGACGAGTTCCGGGGGCGCCCGCCTGGACCGTGCGGCAACGAGACGGACTTTCCGGATCAGCGGGTTCCGCGAGCTTCGAATCTCGGTGATCGTCATGGACACCTCAGGCACTGCAGCCGGTGATCGGGACACTTGCGGCGCGGGGCCAGGCAACGCATCGGACTGCAACTGCGGCCGCGGCCGCCCGCGGCGTGTTCGCCTCCGGCGGACGAGGCGGTGACGGGCTCGATCATTCGCGCTGCATGACCACGAAGGCGCATCGGCGCGAATGCAGACTGCCCCAGACCACACGGTCAACGGGAAAAGTCCCGCCGGCAAGAAGTGCATGGGCAAGCGCAAGGGCCGCCCCATCCAGGTCCGGCGTGTCTGCCTTGTTGATAAACGGAATGATTTGCGTCCCTGAGCGCCAGCCCTTGCAGACTCCCTGGGGATGCAGCAGGAGCCGGGCAGCCAGCTCGGGCTGAATGACCTCTCCCTCCCGGAGCGAGAAGCGTTCGGCAGCCATTTCCCAACGGAAAAGGGTCGCGGGACCCAGCGCTTTCCCGAGAACGTCCATACCGATCACGGGGACCAGATAGCGCGCCCCTTCCATGAGCACGGGCTCCGTGTCGCGGGGCATCTTCAACGACATGCCGCGCGCCCCGTCCGCTTCGTTGAGAATCAGTGGATACAATTCCGGGTCCAGATCCCGGAAGAAAGATGCAGGCACGCCTCGGAGAAGCTCAGGTCCGATGCGTCCGCACGTCACCACCAGGCTGCCGGGGCGGGGAAGCGGCTGCCGGCCGATCCTATCGACCAGGGTACCCAGGAGACCGGGATCCTCGCAGGCAAGGTTGATCAGCCCGTCCGACGGATGCGGCGGATGGATGCGTGTGGTGGTCGAATAGATGACCGGCACGCTGGGCGCGTATTCGCGCAGCAGGGCGAGGATGAGTCCGGTCTTGCCGCCCCCTCCCACGAAGTTCACGATGGCCGGCAGCCCGAAACCGAATTGCTCTCTGAACAAGGCATGCCCCTATTTGCTGGTTTCGCCCGCGTCTGGAGCGCGAAATTCTTCCTGTGCGCAGTTCCTAGTCCTGCGGACAAGATACGGTCTCTTTCCCTGCGAATCATAGTAAGTCCGCATGAGCAGCTCAGCGACCAGCCCCATCCGGATGAAGAGGACATCGCCTGCCGCGTGGTCGGAACCCGCCGGCATGGCGGCGGTCTGGCCGAAGTTGCGGCGCAGCTGCACGAGCTTGAGACGCGGGTCCTCGGCGGCCAGGCCGGCAAGGTGTTCGGCGCTCCCGTCGTCGCTGCCGTCGTCTACGAAGACGATCTCAAAATCCTCGCCTCCCGGCTCGAGGTTCGCTATCAGGTCGGGCACCAGCGTCTCGAAGTTCTTGAGTTCGTTGTAAACCGGCACGATGAGTGAAATCTCCGCGCTCATGTAAAGCCAGTTTCAAGCCGCGTCATCTGCTCAACGTCCGCTCGGCTGCGGAAGAAGACGTATACCACGCCGCCCGGCAGAGCCGACAGAAGAATGATCGCGGATGAGAGAAGCCCGAGTGCCACACCTGATTCGCGGTCCACGCCGATGGCGGTGAACAGCGTGACAAAGGCATATTCGCGCAGGCCCATGCCATTCAGGCTGATCGGGATCATCGAGATGAGAGTGATGACCGGGACGAAGACCAGGAAATACAGAAAGGAGACCTCGATTCTCAGTGCGACGGCGGTCAGCCAGGTGACCGATATCACGAGCATCTGGTTTACGACCGAAATCAGAAGCGAAAGGGCAAGAACATTCCAGTGCCTGCCGATCGTCTGAAACGCCAGGGAGATCATGTCGACTTTCGCCGCGATCCTCTCGAGTCGGAGCTTCTGGAGCCCCCGGACGAATGCCTGGTGGAAGCGCGGCGCGAAGATGGCCACATTGACGGCGACGAAAAGGACGAAGGCACTCCAGATGATCAGCGGCACCGGGATGCCGGCGAGGCGCACCGGATGGAAGAGTGTGGCAACGACCGCGATGATCATCATGGCCAGCATGCCCGTGTCGCGGTCCAGGAAGGTCGCGGCGAAACTCTGGGCAAACCGGCGGGAAGGCTTGCCGGCGTAATACATCTTGACCACATCCCCGCCGACCACGGTGGGGAAGGCCAGGTTGAAGAACAGGCCTATGCAGTAAATCCCAAAGAGATTCGTCAGCGAGGGAATCGGCATGAGCGGACGCATGAGCATGCGCCACCGGAATATGCAGATGTAATGCCCGAGCCAGAGCACAAGGAAGCCCGCAAGCAGGATATCGTAACGCGCATGCCTGAGGGTGGCGACAAATTCGGTGAAGTTGACACTGCGGAAGAGCAGGTAAAAGAGAACGGCCGTGACCGTAGCCTTGACGACGGCAACGAATGTACTCTTCATGGTGCGTCCAACGTTTCCGTATCGGGCGTCTGGGGCACGGGATAGTTTGACACAAGCAGGAGATCCTGCCGGAGCCGGCCGGATTCATCAGGAAGATTCCGCAGCCGGGTCACAAGGCGCGGCCTGCGGTCCAGCAGGTGCAGTACCAGCTTCCTGTCCCGCACGAGATAATCGAAGTCCTCCCCGCTCAAGATGCAGAAAACGCGCCGCGCGGATTGAAGGCGCGGAACCATAGGGTCCGCGTCATATTCCTCATAGATCGGGCGGCGCAGGTAAAAGACCATACTCGGCACACTCGTGGGATAGTACCCCACCTCGTCTTGCGGCACAAGCAGGGGCTTCAATTCAAGGCAGATTCTCTTGACCGGGCGGAGGGAGCTTCATCTCAGGAGGACAGTCGGTGGAAACGGAGAGGCACAGTATCCAGCATGTCGCGCCGAGCGAGCCGACTGCAAACAGAAATCTGCTTCGAAGAGGGCCGCACGGACTCAGGACGACGCCGGTCACGATCACAGCAGACGGAGTGAGCCGGGGCCAGAGCGAACCTGCGGGCAGGACACCCGCGAGCGCCGGAGCGTAGCCGGCAGCGATCTCCCGAAAAGAGACCTCTGAATCTCCTCGAGCACCGCGTCTGCCGATTTGGCCCGAGCCCGGCCCGTAAGGTCAATCTCCTTGCGCTCCAATCTCTCCAGGATTTCGCCGGCTCGGCGGATCACCTCTGTCGGCAGGCCGGCAAGGCGGGCCACCTCAATGCCATAGCTCCGATCGGCAATCCCGGGGGTGACGCGCCTCAGGAAAACGATCTCATGTCCGGCCTCCTGAATGGCCATGCAGTAGTTCTTCACCTCGGGATGGGCGGAAGCGAGCTTTGTCAGTTCATGGTAGTGCGTGGCAAACAGCGTCTTTGCACGGTGATGTGGATTCTGGACGAGGTACTCCGCGACCGCCCAGGCAATGGAAAGCCCGTCGAAGGTGGCGGTCCCGCGGCCGACTTCGTCGAGCAGTATCAGGCTGCGGTTTGTGGCTGTGTTGAGAATGTTGGCGGTTTCGATCATTTCGACCATGAACGTGGACCGTCCGCGGGCCAGATTGTCCGAGGCGCCGACCCGGGTATAGATGCGATCGACGAGACCGATCCTCGCCTCCTTTGCGGGCACAAACGATCCCATCTGAGCAAGTATGACAATCAGGGCGGCCTGACGCAGGTATGTGGACTTTCCCCCCATGTTGGGACCCGTCAGGATGATCAGCTGGTTGGAGCGCGTGTCGAGGTAGAGGTCGTTGGGGATGAACGGACGGCTCTGGAACTCCACGATCGGATGCCGTCCCTGCCTGATATAGATCTCGTCCCCGTCGTTCAGCTGCGGGCGCACATACTCGTTCTTGAGAGCAACCTCGGCGAGCGCCGCGAGGACATCGACTTCCGCGAGCAGGCGCGCCGTGTTCCGGAGGCGGGCACCCTCGGCCGCGATCGCCTTTTGCACCTGAGCGAAGAGGTCCTTTTCCAGGACCGCGATCCGCTCCTCTGCGCCGAGCACCTTCTCTTCGTAGCGCTGCAATTCCTCGGTCACGAAGCGTTCGCAGTTGACAAGCGTCTGTCTGCGGATGTAGTCGCCGGGAACCAGATGGAGATTGGGTTTGGTGACCTCGATGAAATAGCCGAAGACCTGATTGAAGCGCACCTTGAGCGACTGTATGCCGGTTCGCTGCCTCTCGCGCGCTTCCAGGGATGCGATGTACCCCTTGCCGCTGTGCCGGATGAGGCGTAGTTCGTCCAGCTCGGGGCAGTAACCGCTGCGTATGATGCCCGGCTCGCCGGCTGAAGCCGGCGGATCGTCGGCGACGGCCCTGACGATCAGATCGACAACATCTTCAAGCGGATCCAAACCCGCGCAGACCTCCGCGAGGCGCGCGGCCCCCAGGTCCCGGAGCATCGTCCTGAGCTCCGGCACTTCCATGAGCGAGTCGCGCAGAGACAGAAGCTCCCTTGGATTGGCGACGCCAATCAGAACGCGACTGGTCAGCCGCTCCAGGTCATGAACCCGCGTGAGGCGCTCTCGCAGGCGTTCGAGCCTCTGGACGTCCGCCCCAAGTTCCTCGAGAGCGTCCAGACGGCGCTCGAGTTCCGGCACGTCCATGATGGGTGCGAGCAGCCGGGAGCGCAGCAGCCGGCCCCCCATACCGGTTCGCGTCTGGTCCAGGAGCCAGAGCAGGGATCCTTTCCTGCTGCCGTCCAGCCCCTGCACCAATTCCAGGTTGACGATAGTCGACGCGTCGAGCTTCATGAAGTCGGACGGTTCGAAAAACCGGAGGCTCGCCACCTGGCCCAGCTCACTCAACCGCATCTCGCGCAGGTAGTGCACAAGGGCACCGGCTGCCGAGATAGCGAGCGCACGGCCCTCGCAGCCGTAACCGGCCAGGCTGGTGACCCGGAGATGCTCGAGCAGAAGGCGCTGGGCATAATCGGGATTGAAGGCCCAACTGTCGACCGGGCTCAGGACCAGATCCTCGGAACATTCGGCGCGCAGCCGCCGGACGATCGGGTCATTCTCATGATCCGGGAGTATTAGTTCCCTGGGGCTGAAACGGCTCAGTTCGTCGAGGGACTTGGCCCACGCCTCGGTCCCGGCAAACTCGGTGGTCAGGAAGTCGGCGGTGGAAAGGTCGATGAGAGCCAGCCCGACTCCCTCCTCCCCGGGTTTCAGGCTCGCGAGGAAATTATGGTCCTTCGGCTCAAGCAGCATCTCCTCGACCACGGTACCGGGAGACAGAATCCGGGTGACCTCACGGTGCACGAGCTTGCGGGCAGTGCGGGGGTCCTCGACCTGCTCGCAGATCGCGATCTTGAACCCCTTCTTCAGCAGGCGGGCCACGTAACCGTCAACGGAATGGTATGGCACGCCGCACATCGGAATCGGCTGGCCGATCTTGTCCTTGTTACGGGATGTGAGTGTTATCTCGAGCTCGCGCGAGGCGACGACGGCGTCTTCGTAAAACATCTCATAGAAATCGCCCAGCCGGAAGAACACCAGCTTCCCCGGAAAGCGGCGCTTCACCTCGTGATACTGCCTCATCATCGGGGTAAGATCATCCATGCCTTATTGCAGCCTCGTAAAGAGTCCGGTTTTCCGGCCGGGATCAGAGCCTCGACACGCGCAGGACAGTCGGGGAGCCATGGGTCAGCACGGCTGGAAGTATCTATGACTATTGCAGTTAAAGAAACGGCAGTATATGATTGAAATTGCCCGATGTCAATCGAAAGCATATCTTCCCCCAGGCTGCCGGGTTCAGAGAACCACTCGATAAAGGTCCTGTCCTTAGACACCTCGACGTCCCGCGGAAGCTGCGCCCTGCTGGTTGGAAGAGAAGTCGTCGCCGAGCTCCGGCTGCTTTCCCTTGAGACCCACTCTGCCAGGCTGCTGAAATCGATCGAGTTCCTGATGGCTGGTGTGGGTTGGAGGCTGACGGACCTGGGCCTGGTTGCCGCCGGCATCGGGCCGGGCAGCTTCACCGGGATAAGAATAGGCGTTTCGACAGGTCTCGGGCTGGCGCAGGTTCTTTCCCTGCCTTTAGCTGGGATTTCCGGGCTTGACGCACTGGCGCATCGGGACGGCTTGCCGGAAGGCAGGCTTGGAATCGTCATGGACGCCCAGAGGTCGCAGCTCTACTACGCGGAGTACCTCCGGACATCGGGCCGCATCCGCATGCAGCGCGCCCCTTCCTTATGGAATCCGGAGGAATGGCGCCGGCAAGTAAAGTGCCGCGGCCTGTTCCTGGCCGGGGACGGCATCATGCGCTATCGGACGGAACTCGGAGGGTCCGAAACCGGATGGCCGCGCTACGTTCACACCGAGCTGTTCCTGGCTGGGGACATCGGGAAACTCGCGCTTGCGAGGAGGCGCTGCTGGAAACGGGGGGAGTTCCTTCAAGCGGAGCCTTTATACATAAGACCTCCGGATGCGATGCGGAGCAGGGAGCGGCGGGCGTGAAGACTCCGGTCACGACCTACCTGTCGGTCCTCGTCCCGGACGATATACCGTCGCTCGAGAAACTCGAGGAATCGGTCGGATTGAATTTCTGGGGCGATCATCAGTACCGGCGGTTTCTGGCCGAAATGCCCGAGTATTTCGGCCTCAAAGTGACGGTTATCGAGTATGAAGGGACGCAGAACACCGCAGGATTCCTGCTGGCGCGGGCCGTTTGCGAGACACTGGAGATCCTCAAGGTCGGCGTCCTGCCTGAATATCAGAACCTGGGCATCGGCACTGAGCTCATGAAAGCCGCCTATGCCGAAGGTATGCGCAGAGGCTGCCGGCGGTGTATGCTGGAAGTGAGGAAATCGAACGAAAACGCCATTCGCTTCTATCATGGACAGAAATTCCGGGTGGCCGGCTCACGCCAGGACTACTACACCAATCCCGTCGAAGATGCCTGGGTGATGGCACGTGAGCTGTGAACCACCCGGACGTGTACGAGGCTGCGGTGCGATGCAGGTCCGTGTGCGAGGGGTTCGAGCGCGCACAAGCGAGTCGCACCTGACTGGCTGCATACTTGCCGCCGCATCGACGTCCCGGAGGCAACCGCTGATCGCAGTTGCAGACATGCCGCCCTATCCGGCCAGTGCGCGTTTCGGGTGCAGTCCAGGACTTTGTCGGTGTGCCGGAAAAGTCAGCGCTGATAGTTTGAGTAATACGTCTGCGAATGGTAGTATCCCACACCTTCGGCCGCAGGCTGAATGTGCCCCACTCGACGAAAGGAAGATCGTGTGATGAAGAAACCGGGTGAAGATCTGGGAGAGCAGCCCGGCGTGACCCCCGAGCAGGCTCAGGACTGGCCTTCGTACACCATGGTGGAAGATCGGATGAAGAAGATCTACTTCGATTTCTACCAGGAGACGTACAAGAAGACCAAGATCGACCGCAAGACGAAAGAACTGATCGCGATTGCCGCCTCTATCGGATTCAAGTGCCAGGGCTGCCTCGAGGGGCACATCAAGAAGGCCAAAAAGTTTGGGGCGACGCCGGAGGAGATCAGCGAAGCGATCGTCATTGCCATGGGAGTGGCCGCGGCGGCGGTCGTGGATCTGACGGACATCGCGGCAGCCCACCTGCGCATCAGACATTTTGAGTGATAACCCGCCGGATGCCGAAACGACCCGTTCAGGGATCCATCACGGTTCTGACTCTGTTTCTGGTGCTCTTTTTGGGCGTGGCCGACAACCAGGTGCTCAGCCCGCTCCTGCCGGCGATACGCGCTCAATTCGGCAGGAACTCGGCAGAGCTCGCGCTTGTCTTCACCGGCTACTCGATCGCGGCGGCGCTCTCCGTGCTGTTCTGGGGTCCGCTCTCCGACCGGCTCGGCTCGAAGAGGGGCCTGCTGGCGGGACTGGCGGTTTTTGGATGCGGCTCCGCGGTCTCATCGCTCAGCCGGACTTATGGAACGCTGGTGCTGGCGCGCGTGATCACAGGAACAGGCGCCAGCATGCTCAGCCTGAACGCGATCTCTTACGCCGCCGCCGCATTCCCTTACCGGAAGCGTGGGCGGGCCATGGGGTCGATCGTGTCGTCTTATTTCGCGGCGCTCATCCTGGGCGTCCCGGCGGGTTCATGGATCGGCGACCGGTTCGGGTGGAGCACCGTCTTCACGTTTATCCTCGCCGGCTCCTGCCTTCTCTGGCTGGCGGTATTCCTCCTCCTGACCTCCTTTCCCGGCGCCGATCCCCAGGCCGATAAACGCCCGAGGCAGGGTGAGGCGCTGAGGATCTATCTCGGGTTCACTCAGAATGGTGAAACGCTGGGAGCGCTGCTCAGCGCCCTCTTCGCCTCTGCGGGCGCGGTGGGGTTCCTGGCGTTCCTTGGCGTCTGGCTGCATGACGCCTTCAGGCTCTCAGCGCGGGAAATCGGGCTGGTCTTTCTCGCCTCGGGTGCTGCGGCGCTCGTTGCGTCGCCGCTGGCAGGCGCGCTATACGATAGAATCGGCAAACGGGTGCAATTCATCGCGAGCAGCGGCGCCCTGGCGTTCCTGCTGCTCCTGCTGCCTGCTCTGGAATGGGGGTGGTTCCTTTTTCTGGCATTCGGAGCGATAAGCATGGCGGCCGCTTTCCGGCAGGGTCCCCTGGAGGCCCTCATTACAGAGGTCATATCGCCGGCGAGACGCGGGAGCTTCCTTGCCCTGAGGAACGCCTTCTCTCAGCTCGGCATCGCCCTCAGCGCTTCAGCCGGCGGCCTGTTGTTCCAGGCACATGGTTACTGGGCCGTGTGCCTGCTGGGATGCGCGGCCAACCTGGCCGCGGCTCTTCTGATGGCGATGCTGGTCTCCAGAAAGCACCTTTAGGGCCGGGGCGCTCGCCGCTCGGCGGTCGCGGACCCGCCATGAATATACGAAATTCCTTTGGAACCCGTTCTGTTTTGGCTAGAATGAATTATTGTTGGATTCCTGGACAATGCTGGGTGGATTCAATCGATAAACGGAGGTTTCCATTGCAAACCCCAAGATTTGCACACGCCCTGTTTCTGTTGGCTCTCGCTCTCTTGACCGCCGGGTGCGGTGAGGAGAAGGAGGGCCCGGATGCGATGGCGCAGATGAAGAAGAACAAGATGGTGCGCATCGCGACCGACGCCGTAAACCTGCCTTTCGAGTTCGGTTCGGGAACCGGTGTGCAGGGATTCGACGTTGACATAGGGAACGAAATTGCCAAAGACCTCGGTTACGATCCGAAGTGGGTCAAGATCCCGTTCGAGAAGATTTTCGATATCCTGAGGAACGGGGAGGCCGAACTTATCATCTCCGCGATATCCATTACTCCTGAACGGAAAAAGGAATTCGCCTTCTCGGATCCCTACTTTTCCAGCGGCAACACCATCGCGCGGCGCCGCGATAAAGAGGAGATTCAAAACCTGGCCAGCCTTGCACGCAAGAAAGTCGGCGTGCAGTCGGGCTCCACAGGCGCGGCATTCATGGAATCGCAGAAGGTAGCAGCCAACGTGGGGATCCAGAAATACCCGACGCTCGATGACGCGCTGGGCGCGCTGAACCGCATGGAGATCGATGCCGTTGTGGGAGACGAGCCGATCCTGACCTATAGCATTTACAAGAGCTTTCCCAATCTGCTGACGATCGGCACCCGCCTTACGGATGAGCAGTATGGCATCGTGGTGCGCAAGGCCGACAAGGAACTCCTGGCGAAGGTCAACAACACGGTGGCGCGCCTTATCAAGTCCGGAGAGGTCGAGGCCCTGCGCAAGAAATGGTTCCAGAACGTAATCGAGGAGGTCGGCAAGCAGCGCGAGCAGCTGCAGCGAGAGGAAGCGCTACGCAAAGCCCCCAAGGACGTCGTGTTCAACTTTATCAAGACCAGCGGCACCTTCAACATGGACCGGTTGGATGGTTTCCAGCTGGTCCTGGCGGGGGCCCAGTCTTATCAGTCGACACCCATTCTGACGAGCGGTAACCGGGGAAGCTGCAAGCTATCCGGGGTGCTCCCGGGCCAGTATAATCTCTCGATGTCGATCTTCAGGTTGAACACGACCGTGACCATACCGGCGGTGCCGGCCCGATTGATCACTTTTGACATGAACATCGGAGCCGGGATCACCATCGTCCAGAAATGAATCCCGGCAAGGGTGCACTCATCATGACGGCCCGCAGCAGGGTTGGGGACCGTGGCGGCAGGCTGAGAACCCTGCTTGTCACCGCGGTTCTCGCAAGCGCATTGACCTATGTCTTCTTGCGCTGGGGTCCGGGATTGAGAAAGGAGCCACCCGTCCGGGATCCCGTGCCCACGGCTGCCATCGCAGCTTCGCCTGCAAAGCAACCCTCCCTCAGCTCCGAAGAGGAAATCAATGTCCGGGTATATAACCAGGTGAGTCCCGGTGTCGTGAACATCACGACGACCGTCGTGGAGTACGACTTCTTCCTTCAGCCGATTGCCGAGGAAGGGACCGGCAGCGGGGCGGTGCTCGACAGGAAAGGCCACATCGTGACCAACTTCCATGTCGTCGACGGGGCAAGGGCCCTGGAGGTCGCGCTGCCCGATCAGACAAAGTACCGTGCAACGTTTGTCGGTGCCGACCGGGACAACGACTTGGCCGTGATCCGTCTGGCGGACGCGCCGCCCGAGAGGCTCTACCCGGTCCCGCTGGGGGATTCCAGCACGCTGAAAGTGGGGCAGAAGGTACTGGCGATCGGAAACCCCTTCCGGCTCCAGAACACCTTGACGGTGGGTGTTGTCAGCTCCCTCGGGCGGCAGATCCGGACGGATACCGGATTGATCGACGACGTGATCCAGACTGACGCAGCCATCAATCCGGGGAGTTCCGGCGGACCGCTCCTCAACACCGCGGGCGAACTTATCGGGATCAACACCTCCATTATCGGGAAGGGTAATATCGGCATCGGCTTCGCCGTGCCGGTGGACACCGTACGGCGCGTGGTGACAGATCTCATCAAGGAGGGGCGTGTCGTGAGGCCGTGGCTCGGTTTTGATGGCTATACCATCACCGAGAATCTCGCCAGGGCACTCGACCTGCCGGTTACACAAGGGGTTCTGGTCGCCCGGGTCGCGAGCGGAGGTTCCTTCGAGCGCGCGGGGATCCGCGGCGCCAGCCGGATCGCGATCCTCTACAACGAGAGGATCCTGATCGGTGGGGATATCATCACTCACGTCGACGGGAGGGAAGTGGATTCCAGGGAGCAGCTGCGTTTGATCATCAACAAACACAGGCCCGGCGAGTCGGTGAGACTGACGATTTACCGCGGCAGCGCCCGGATGGACAAGGACGTGCTGCTAGTGGAACAGCCACCCACCCGTGGCTGGCGATTCTAGTGACGGTCCTCCTCTGCACATTTCACCGTAATTGCACCACCGTGGCCGCGATTCTTGTCGCTTTCGCTGCATGCTTTGTGACGGCCGGCGCGGCTGGAGCCGGCCAGAATGCCCGACTGACGGAGCTGGCGGATGGCGTGTACGTCCACAGGGCCGGGCCGGATACCGGTGCGGACACGAACGCGGGCATCGTTGTGCTGGAGCACGGCGTCGTGGTCTTTGACACGCATTCCACGCCGGAGGCTGGCCGTGAGCTGCAGTGGAAGATCGCTACCGTCACTTCCAAGCCGATTCTGCTGGTCATCAACAGTCATTTCCACGCGCATCACACGCACGGCAACCAGGCGTTCGGAGCCGTTCCATATTTCGTATCAAGTGGAAACACGAGACGCGACATCCTCGAGCGGGATCTGCCGGCCTTGAACCGGGCGGTTTCGGCCGCTCAGGTTCAGATCGAAAAGATGCGGAAGCAGCACGCGCTTGTCCGCGACGGCGACGCACGCGCCGAGATCGACAAGCGAATTGGGGCGCGGCGGAGGTTGCTCGACAGGATGATGCAGTTGAAGATCGTCGCGCCCGAGATGACTTTTGACGATGAACTCCGCATCGTGGATGGCAGCCGTGTCGTAATCCTGCGCCGCCTCGGCGCGGGGCACACTGACGGCGACATTGTGATGTACCTGCCGGCGGAAAAGATCGCGTTCGTGGGCGACCTTTTTTTCAACGCTGCCCTGCCGGGCAGCCAGGATGCGGTGTTGCTGGAGTGGCCGAGGACTCTCGATGAACTGCTGAAGATCGATGCAGAGAGTTTCGTCCCGGGACACGGGGCGGTCGGTAGGCGTGAAGATGTCCGCGGCTTCGCGGGCTACCTGGACGCATTGAAGCGGATGGTCCAGGAGTCGCTGGACCGCGGCGACACCCTGGAGCATCTGATCCAGGGTGCGAAGGTGCCCGAGAAGTATGCCGGGCACGGGTCTCAGGAGCTCTTCCCGTCCAACGTTCAGAAGATGTACACGGAACTGAAGGCGCTTCAGGCCGCCGCACGCCCTGCCGGCGGGCCCGAGGGTGTCAGGAAGCCGCGGGAGACGAGGCCCTAGCCGCAGGATTACGGCAAAGTTGCGATGGACAAGGAGATTCTCAAGACTGAAGCCGGCTGCCCCGACTGTGGGGGGACCGGTTGGGCGCGGGCTGAAGACGGCAGCATGCGCCACTGCCGCTGCCTCGCATCGGGCCGCTTGCAGCGACTGTTGGAAGAGGCACGCATCCCGCGGCGCTACGAGCACTGCGACCTGTACTCCTACGTCCCGAACGACCCGACGCAGAAGAGAGCGCTCGCTGACGTCCGCCGGTTCATAGACAGGTATCCGCTGATCGATGTGGGTTTGCTCTTCCTCGGACCATGCGGAGTAGGGAAGACACACCTGGCCGTTTCGCTGCTCAAGCGCATTGTAGCGGAAAAGGGCGACAGCGGTCTCTTCTATGATTTTCGCGACTTGCTGCGCGAGATACAGTCAAGCTGGAACGCGGTCTCCCAGACCTCCGAGTGGGAGATCCTCCGGCCCGTGCTCGACGCACCTGTCCTGGTCCTGGACGAACTCGGCTCCAACAAGCCGACCGATTGGGTGCGGGATACGATGGCGCACATCATCAACTGCCGTTACAACGACAGGAAGATCACCATCTTCACGGCCAACTACCCGGACACCCCAGGCAGGCCGGGCGAGGAAACGCTTACGGACCGTATCGGAGTCAGGCTCCGGTCACGCCTCTACGAGATGTGCAAGCTGATTGAGATCCGCGGCAAAGACTTCCGCCGCGAGATCAGGCAGGCGGATTACCGCTTCTGACGCTCTTTTCCGGCTGCCGCGGCAGGAGCACGCCCGCGAATGCGTCACACCCAGCGTCTCGAAAAGGTGCAGGCAGGCGCTCCCTACTCAGAAGGGAAGATCGTCGTCCGTGATCCGGCCGTTTTCGGGAACGGCTTCCGATTCGCCATAGGCGGGCATGGGGGCAGCGGCCGTTGCCGATACGGCCTCGGCGCTGGTATCGCCGCGGCTGCCCAGCAGCACCATCTGCGAAGCGACGACCTCGGTCGTGCGCCGTTTGTTGCCGTCCCGGTCGGTCCACTCACGCGTGCGGAGGCGTCCCTCCACGTACACCTGTCTTCCTTTTGAGAGATAGCGCTTGGCAAGCTCGGCCAGCTTGTTCCAGGCAACGATGTTGTGCCACTCGGTCCGCTCCTGCCGGACACCCCCCTTGTCCGTGTAAGACTCCGTGGTGGCCAGGCTGAAGTTGGCCACGGGGGCGCCCTCCTGGGTGTAGCGGATCTCGGGATCCCTTCCGAGGTTGCCGATCAACATGATCTTGTTCAATGATGCCATCGTGATCCCCTGAACCTTAGCGGTCTTGTTTGCTGTTTCAGAACTGGAGTCGCAGGCTCCCGATTTTGCCGGAGCATCATGGCCGGCGTTTGGAAGGGGCGGCCCGCGGTTTCCTTGCGGCACTGACGCCGAGGCTGTCCAGCTCAGCCTTCGCCAGACTGGATTCCGGGGCAGCCGGGAACTTCTCGACCACCGTCCTGAAATCCTCGATCGCGTTATCTCTTTCTCCCAGCGCCAGCTCCGCCTTGCCGCGCTTGAAACTGGCACTGGCAACCTTGTCGCCGGAGGGATACTCGTCGATCACGCGGGTGAAGGCAGCGATGGCCTGTGGCAGTCGCCTCGAGTTGTAGTAGGCTTCGCCGATGTTGTACTGCGCGTCGTCGGCCTTTTCACTCGATGGGAAACTCTTGATGTAGGCGCCGAAACCCTCGATGGCCATGTCGAAGTTACCCTGCACGAGGTCGTTGAAGGCCTCGTTGAAGATGTTGTCGGCCGACAGAGCCAGCGTGGAGGGGTCGCCGGCGGCGCTCTGGTAGGTCCGCTCGGTGAGCGCTTTGGATTGGATCTTCAACTCCGAGATCTGACGGGCCAGCGCGGCAACTCCGGTTGCAGTGTCATCGACCTTGAGCCGGAGATCGCGAATTTCCTGCAGGATCACCTGGGAGTCTGATCTGCTGTCCTCGGATCTCGTCTCGAGAGAGGCGGCGACTTTGCCGAGCACCTGACTGGAGGTGCCGACCTGGTCGTTGAGTTGTACTACCAGGCTCCTCAGCCCCTGGATCTGCTCGTTGAAAGTCTTTTCGAAAAGCCTCATCTGGTTCTGCAGAGTCAGGACATCGTTCTGGAGCCTGACCAGCTCCTCTTTGGTGCCTGCAGTTGCCGTAGAGGCAACGGAAACGATGAGTGCGGCAAGAATGGAAAGTTGTCTGATGCTCATTGGAGGTTACTCCAGCGGAAGGTTGACACGTTCGATACCATTGCACCTCTCCGGCGAATGAAGGGTCTCCAGACGCCCGGCAACCACTGCAACCGCGCACCTGCGGACGAGCCTCGGGAAGTCCCCTCGCATGCGGTCCTGATAGGGATCCCGAAAGCAGTGCGGCCGGCCGATTCGGAAACCGGACCACCGCGTAACAGTCATTATTCCACACGGGTTCAGGCCCTTCAATCACCGCAAAAAGAAAACCGGAGGGGATCGTCGCTCTCCTCCGGTACTGGTTGCCGACACGGACCAACTGTGACTCATATGAGCACGAAGTGAGCCCGCCGGTTCCGGGACCAAGCCGTTTCGTCATGACCCGGCGCGAAGGGACGCTCTTCGCCGAGGCTCAGGGTGTCGAGGCGGTCGGCCGCAATACCCTGTCCCGCCAGAAATTCTTCCGCGGCATTTGCCCGCATGTCTCCGAGCACTCTTGCTGCTATCTGCGAGGCCGGCGCCGCCGGTGGAACGATTGCCGAGCAGTCACATCGAAGCCGGACGGAACAGCCCGGGGTGAGACTCAAGCCGCGATAAACGAGGCCACGCGGAACCCTTGCGGGAGCGCAGAGTACCTGCACAGCCGCCGCAGCGTGGGCAATTCATAACAATCTGACGTCAACTTGAGGTTCGCTGCACGGACTGTCCTGCCGCCGCCTGCGTATCCATGCTTGCCGGGCGTGACGGCATACGGCAGCGCCGCGGGAGAAAATCAGTCGCGGCGCACGTAGGCGCCCCACGCAGGGCTCGTGTTGCTGCCCTGGCTCGTCACCATCCTCAGCTCGCTGCCGTCGGCGAGCATAATGAAAATCTGGGGGCTCCCGTTGCGGTTCGACTGGAAAGCGAGATGTCTGCTGTCGGGGGCCCAGCTGGCGCTCTCGTTGCTGCCGCTGTTGCTCGTGAGCTGCCATACCCTGGAGCTGGCTACTTCCGCGAGATAGATGTCGAAGTTCTCTGCCATGCGC
>JACADW010000131.1 GCA_013388445.1 Acidobacteriota bacterium
AATCGCAATTGAACGTTGTGGGCTCGTAGCTCAACTGGCAGAGCAACTGACTCTTAATCAGTAGGTTGGAGGTTCGATTCCTCCACGGCTCACCAACAGGATCGATCACTTGCGGCGATCTCGGTTTCCCGGCGCCCCATTTTGCCGCCATTTCGCTCGGACTTCGCCAATTCTGTCCCTCGTGTGGTCAAGAAGCTCGACCGGGATACAGAAGCTGCGCGGACCGGCAGTTGCGTCGCGGATGCGACCAGCCTCGCTGCCAATGCTGTTGATTCGCGCGCGGTCGTTACCCGGCGTATCGGGATCAGCGGCTTCTGCTACGCAAGAATCCGGGAGGGCTCAAGTACGAGCGCAAGGTTCCAACGTCACGCGTGAGCCCGAATGCCAAACGGGAAGGCCAAGGGAAATCAGGCAACCTTGCGATAGTGACAGCGAAGCATGCCGCCGAGTCGCTCGCGGCACTCGACCTCACCGGCGGTGAGGCCGACTTCCTCGCCCGGATCGATCAGCTGGCTGTCGAGGCCCTGGTGATTGCGCTCTGCGTGATACGGCCGGACCGGCACTTCCAGGTCTTACCCCGTCGCAAGCCGCACCGACGAGCGGATCGCATGGGGCTGGGTGAAACGAGTCGAGGCTGGCATGGCCGAAGCGGCAAAGGCTCCGACACCCGGTGGGTCCCTGTACCGGCACGCTTTGCAGCAGAGGGGACTGGTCTACGCCGCGTACAACGCCGGCGCTTACGCGGATACCATGCGGTTGGCCCGCGAGCACGCACGGCTGTGCGGCCGCGCGCCGGCAGGCGCATCGCGAGAGTTGGCGACGAGGTGGATCCCGTGGATGGGGTCCTGCCGTCGGGTCCCTGCTGTGCGTCGGTTGCCGGCTTCAGTGTCCATGCTGGTGTCCGCGTCACTGCACGCGATCGCCTTCGACTGGAACGTCTGGCGAGATATGCCGGCCGCCCTGCGCTTGCCACTGGGCGCCTGTCCCTGCTGCCCGACGGCAGGCTTCTCTATCGCCTCAAGCACCGCTGGCGCGACGGAACGACGCACGTGATCTGCGAGCCCTTGGAATTGATCGAACGGCTCGCAGCGCTTGTGCCTCCTCCCAGGTTCAATATCACAAGATACTACGGAGTGTTTGCGCCTGCTGCGGCCTTCAGACCCCGGGTGACTCCAGAGCCAGAGGCCTCAAGCCCGCCGCCGCATCCGGGCTGTCAAGCCGCAGTTCAGGCTTCGGAAGCCGATCGAGGAAAGACCAAGGGGAAGCGTGGCTGCCGGCCGAGAAACTACCCGTGGGCTACCCTCATGGAGCGTGTGTTCGGATTGGACGTTCTTGCTTGCCCCCGCTGTGGCGCACGAATGAGGATACTCGCTGCCATCAATCCGCCGGCTGCGATCGAGAAGATTTTGGCCTGCCTTGGCCTTCCCGCGAGGGCCCCGCCCACGGCCCCTCCGGCTGCGGCTCCAGACACGGCGCATGCATGGTAGCCGAGCGACCGATCCGCTCCGGCCTTAGGGGCGGGTGTGCCCAGATGATCGATCGGGGCGGCTAATCTGCCCTGCAACAAGACAGGTGTGTAGAAAAAGCCGGATCCGGGACCCCGGTTTGGCCATACAATGCCGCCAGGCTGGGGCATAGGCCGGGAAGTTGACATAATGGCGAGTTATCGGAACCTGAGGGAGTCGCACGCAGGGAGACGCTCTTGCGGGACGCTGCGCAAACTCGGCAGCTTGTCCTTCCTATGCGTAGCCGGAAGACTCGATCCAACTTCCGAAGTCTCGGCCTCCGGTGCTGTCGACGAAGGATCACAAGCTGCTGACGGAGGGCGAGGTTTTCGAGGGCCAACTCCGACCGCACCCTGTGGGCGGTCAGGACGAGCGCGAACAGACGCAGGATGGTCGCCATCATGGTCGGAAGTGTCGCGTCGCACAACCGGGAAGGTCAACGGAATCAATGAGGCCCACGTTTTGGCGAGGGACAGGTCCCGCCTGTAGCCTACCGGCTCGGCCCCCGGTAGCGCGGCCCGGGCTATGAGGAAGAGGTTCGCTCCATGGCTGGACCATTCCGAGGCTGGGATGGCCAGCACTCCTGCTCAGCCAGTTGGCGGAGGTCTTCGACCAAAGCCCTGGAAACCCGTTCTAGGTGGCGGCGCAGGGCTTTCACCAATCCCTCGCCATCCTTGGCTTGCAGTCTCTCGAGGATCTCGTTGTGCTCGGAGCTCGCCTGTTTCACCCTCCTGGTCCAACGCTCGTTGCTGTATAGCATCCGAGCCACTTTGATCCTTGCATCAACGCCGTGGTAAAACTCGAGCAGTGTCTTGTTGTTTGAAAGCGCCACAATTTGCGTGTGGAATTCGAAATCGCGGTTCACGTAGGCGGACCGCGCCTGTTCATCCGGCGTCGGCTGCTCCAGCTCGTCCAGGATTCGGCGCAGTTTCTCGATTGACGCGCGATCGACATAATTCACAGCCCGTTCAGCTGCAAAGCACTCCAGCGCCATTCGGATTTCGAATATCTCGGCCACTTCATCCGCGACTATCTGGGTTACATAGGTGCCGCTCTGCGGGCGAACCTCGATCAAACCCTCGTTCTCCAGCCGGTTGACGGCATCTTTCACCGGAGTCATGCTGACGCCGATCTTTTCCGCGACCTCGCGAAGGTTCAGCCGCATTCCCGGAGGGAAAAAATGCGTCAGGATCCGCTCGCGAATAATCTGATAGACGGCATCGCTGGCTCGCTCTCTCTTGTACTGAGGCAACGCCTCGGTGATCATGGCAGTCCCCTCTGCTTTTGCATCTAACATTTCAAATTTTAACACAATGCCCGGGATCTTGCTACAGCTATTGTGCAACCGGTCGATATTTCCACGCAATGTGCTGAGCGCCCTGGAATGCCGGCAGGACGACCGAAATGGTTACGGCGTAATGCGGAGAACAAAGGTTGGTTCGCCTTTCGGGCTCCTATCGACCTTTCCACCATACATCAGCGCCGTCAATCATTTCCTGATCGGCTTGTATTGTGGAACGGATGGACATGGGCGGATAATCAAGTGCTGGAGGCTCGTTTTCCGGCATTCTCGTTGCGGCTACAAATGTTCGGCCGACGATAGACGGAGATTTTTGATCCAAACAATTGAGATTTTACATATGAAATATAAGATGGTTCGTGTGAATTCCTTGATATAATTGTCACACCCTGCTCCAGCGGGGGCGGAGAACCAGTTTGAGAAGTCGGAAAAATCAGAGAGGATTGTTGCTCCTGGCAGCCATGGCGTTTTTCGCCGAGACCACCGGCCTGGCCGGCCAGAAGGCGGGCCATAGCGAGCAGCGAATCGACTACTACAGGAAGTGGCTGGAGGAGGACGTCGTCTACATTATCAGCTCAGAGGAAAAGGACGTTTTCCAGAAGCTGAAAACAGAGGAGGAAAAGGACCAGTTCATCGAGCAGTTCTGGGCGCGCCGCGATCCGGATTCCGGCACCCCGATTAATGAACTCAAAGAAGAGCATTATCGCCGCCTGCAGTATGTGAATGAGCGGTATCGTTCGGGCAAGCCGGGCTGGCGAACCGACCGCGGCCGCTTCTACATCAGGTTTGGCCCCCCGGACCGCACCGAAACCCACGCCGGCGGCCGTTACATGCGCAAGTCGTGGGAAGGCGGCGGCGTGACGTCGGTCTATCCTTTCGAGCGCTGGTGGTACCGGCAACTGGAGGGCATCGGGAGCGACATTGAAGTCGAATTCGTCGATTCGACTCTGAGCGGCGATTACCGATTGGCGCTGGACGCGGAAGAGAAGGACGCTTTTCTCCGGACGCCGCTGGGCCCCACCGAACAAGAGATGGACGGCAAAATGTCGCGGGGCGACCGAATCAGCAGGCGCTTCATGGGAAATCCCTCCAACCCCGATCTCGAGCAACAGCAGGATTGGTTCAACTACAAGCGGCTGCAGGACCAGATCTGGTACCGTGTGGACCAGATGATCCGGCTCGAAAAGCCGCCGCAGCTCAAGAACCCGAAACTGCGTGAAATCGTGACGAGCCGGATCAGTTTCCCATCTACTCTGCCCGTGGCTGCTCATTCGGCCTACTACCGGCTGGGCGAGAACCAGTTCCTGGTTCCGATCTCCCTCCAGGTCGAAAATCGGCATCTGACTTATGGGCTCGAAAGCGGCATCTACACTGCAACCGTCGATGTGTATGTGAGAGTCATGGGGCTCGACGGTCGGCTTTATTACGAGTTCGACGACACGATCAGGTCCCACTACACTCTGGAAGAATTCCCGCAGGCCGGCCGGCAGCACTCGATCTACCAGCGTTTTTTACGTCTCCCGGCAGGTCATTTCAAGTTCGAGATGTTCGTCAAGAACTCCGAGCAAAACATCGGAATAAAGACCTTCTCCCTGCGAATTCCCGTTTCCAAACCTGGCGGCACTGAGCTTGAAGTAAGCCCGCTCACGGTCACCCAGCACCTCTCGCGCCTGCTGGCAATGCCGTCGGAGATGACACCGTTCGTGATCGGCAACCTGAAGGTCGTCCCTTCTTTTGAAGCCAGTTTCAAGGGAACCGACGAGATCGGAGTGTATTTCCAGGCTAACGGTATCGGCCTGGATCCCTCGACGGTGGCTCCCAGCGTCGAGGTTTACTTCCGGGAATTCCGGGTTCTAAGTGGATACAAAGCTGGGGGCCAGCCCCCAGACCCCCGGGATTTTTCGCTTTGGTACCATCCCGAGGCCTGGATAATTATGGAACGGGGTGCCATGGGGAC
>JACADW010000159.1 GCA_013388445.1 Acidobacteriota bacterium
GGGGCCTGCCTGCTTTCTATCGCTTTTCTTGATCGGGAATGTGCCCTCCTCCCTCAATTACCGCGCCCATACTCAGTGGTTGTCTCGCTGGCGACGCTCATCTACACGCTGATCGGAGGCATCGAGGCCGGGGTCTGGACGGACGTGGTGCAGGGCTTCCTCTTCCTTGCGGGCGGGCTGGTCTGCATCCTGATCCTGATGCTGGGGGTTTACAGCCATATCGTCCTGTTTGTGGTGGGATATGCAGCCAGCCTTTTCTTCAGGCACGAGGCGCCTGCCCGCAGCCTGACGATCCACAGCCGGCTGGATCGGCGCAAAGCGGAAGTCCCGGGGTAGGCATCAGCGGGACGAATCGCCCGCTGCCCAGGTGCCTTTGCCAGTGTATTCCCTGAAATCCCGCCGCACTGCGTGTGCAGATCGCAGCTCGCCGACAAACCCGGTGGCTGCGGCGGCGCACGGCGCCAGATCCTGCACAGGAGGAGCACAATGAAGCCGCCAACAGGTTTCGCAGTGGTGTTGAACGCCCGTGCACTGCTTCCAGCCTTGGTCTTCTGCGCGCAAGCCGGATTCGCAGATGCGGCATGGTTCGCCAGGGACGAAATGGCCGGGGCCATCCAAGCGGGCCCAAGGAACGCGGCGGTCAGGACCTCGGACTGCAAGATCGTGCGTTACGTCTCTCGATCCACCGGTTCGGACTCGCTCGGGGACGGCTCACCGCGGAAGCCATGGGGATCCATAACTCACGCTCTGAATCAGCTCACCGCGGCCGGCTCCTCGCGACGTGCAGCGCTTTTTGTGGCCGGCGGGACTTACGCAGGAACCACGGTCCAGATGAAGCCCTGGGTGGATCTATTCGGCGGTTTCGAGCCGGAGCGCTGGGAGCGCGATATCTTTCAGAACCGCACAGTTTTTGACGGGGAAGACCAGCGCCGTGTTGTCCCTGGTGCAGACAACGCAAGACTGGACGGTTTCGACGTCCGGCGGGGCCGGGATCCTCTGCGAAATGGTCTCGCCAGTGTTGATCAGCAACGTCTTCGCCGCGAACCGCGCCCTCGGACCATCTCCGTAGTCTCCTGCAAACCTGCACGAGCTTGCGAACGATGGAGGTGCGGTTGCCTGCATCAACGGCGCGTCCCCCAGAATCGAGCAGAATCTCTTCGCCGGCAACAGCACGGAAATCGGCCGAGGCGGAGCACTCGCCTGTCACTTGAGAGCATCCCCCGCGGTATCGGCCAACATACTCGTCGGAAACCTGAGTGGGCTGGCCGACCCCAAGCGTAGCAGCGACGGCGGCGCGATATCTGTATTCGAATACTCTGACCCGGAAATCAAACACAATGTCATCGTGCAAAACCGGGCGCTGAACAATAACGACTCCGGCGGGATCTTTGTCGCACTCTGGTCGTCACCCCTCATCGAAGGGAATTTGATCGTGGGAAACGAGGGTGGCGGGCTCTTCCTAGGCGGCCAGGAACACCGGTATGGCCGGACTTTGGATCCGCTTCCACCCCCGGAGGATTTCCTGGTCAGAGTGCTCCGCAACCTGTTTGTCGGCAACGAGCATCGCGGCGGCGGACCAGCGGGGCAGGTGTCGGGCGCGATGCGCTTCACGATGCAGTCCCGTGCCCTGCTGGAAAACAACATCATCGCCAGGAATCCCGGCGGGGTGCACCTGCAGCGCTCGGAACTTGTGTTGCGCAACAATACGATCCTCGACGATCTCGGAATCATCGAGAAGATGGAAGGTCTCGCTCCAGTTGCGCTGGTGAATAACATCCTCCGCGGCACGCTCACGATCCGCACGGGAGTGTCCATCGCGTACTGCAATGTCAGAGGGTCTTATCGCGGCACGGGTAGTTTCGACGTGGACCCGGGATTTGTGGACGACGGATTCGCGGCAACCGCAGTCGCGGCCAAGTACGACGAGGCCTCCTTTACTACCGGGTTGACTTCATCCCGCAGACTGAGACCTCAGGCGCTTGCAGGCCGGCCCATTCAGCTCGGTGAGTCCTGGAGCGTTGTGAAGGACAATGGGACACACACGCTGAGCGTTTGGGGTTCCCTTCCAGGCGAGGCCGCGATGCAGGCGTCGTTTGGATTCAGCGTCCCCCCGACCTACCGACTCGGACCGGGATCGCCCTGTATCGACAGCGGAACGAATCTCGATGCGGCCGCCACTGACTGCTACCGGACGCCTCGGCCGCTGCACGGCGGGATCTCCAAAACAGCCGATTTAGGAGCACACGAGCATGATCAGAAGCGCGAAGGGAAATAGCGGGGCCTCGCCGTGGGGCTCGGCGCGCGCCGGAATGTCCGCACGATGATCTGCTTCGAAAACAGGAGGCAAAACGACCGTGGGCGGCCAGGCAGGTGCGGTTGGGGCTTTCCGGTCATTCTGCGCGCAGGACCCGCCCCGCTGGGCCGGGGCATACTTTCATGCGTCCTTGGGTAGGCCAAAGGCCCATGAGCGACTCTTCCGAAAATGGAATGCCCAGCCAGTGCCAGACCGGCGGTCCGGCCCACGAGGGACGGGCTTCGCGAATCGTGCGACGAACGGCCCGTTCGTCGAGAACGAGCCCGAGAACACGGGCCAATCGCGTGCGCCGTAATCCTATTAGAAGACCGCCACCCGCTCGCACGTTTCAAACAACGGCAACCTGCCCTGCCCCGATCGGCTGAGGACATTCGGGAATAGTTGTTGACAATTTTCCCGCCATGCCGATAATTGCAGCCGGCGATCTTAAAGTTCAGGTAAAGGGCCTGATGCATCCCGCTTCCGTCGCACAGCCCTCGAAGACCTTCATCCGTGCCAGCAATCGTGGAGGAGAGTCATGTTGAGAAGAGTCTCCGTCGTCGGATTCTTTTGTATTCTGATGCTTCTCGGAAACAAGCTCGCCTACAGCCAGCGAACAACGGCCAACCTTTATGGCACTGTCAAGGACGCGACGGGAGCTGTCATACCGGGCGCCACCGTAACGCTGACCAATGAGCTCACTGGCGGACAGGTTTCCGCCACTTCGAACGAGTTCGGCGAATTCACGGCCGCTTTCGTTCCTGTCGGCCGCTACGAGATGAGGGTCGAGGTACGGGGTTTCAAGACCTACGTCCAGAGGGGCATCGAGCTCTCGGCGAACCAGCAGATCCGATTTCCGGTCACGCTCGAAGTGGGGGGTCTGACGGAAGTGACGACCGTAACGGCCGAAGCCCCGATCCTGCAGAGTGCCGCGGTGCAACTGGTGGACCGTTTTTCGCGCCTCCAGTTGAACGAGTTGCCGCAGGGAAAGCGCGATTTCACGGCGCTGCTCGATCTGCAGAATGGCGTCCGGTTCGACAAGCAGGGGCTCTTCACGGTCAACGGGCTCGCGCCCGGAGGTATGAGCATTTCTGTCGACGGCGTCGACGCGGCGGGCGACCCGGAGACTCCCTCCGTGTCTCAGTTCCAGGGTTTCAACATCATCAACGTGATGAGCCAGGAAGCAATTCAGGAAGTCTCGGTCTCCAAGGGGGTGATGTCCGCCGAGATCGGGCGGACCTTCAGCGGCAACATCAACGTCATCAGCAAGACCGGAACCAACAATTTCCACGGTTCCCTCTTCGAGACTTTCCAGAACGAGGTGCTGAATGCCTGGAACGGCTGGACGCCGCAGAACCTGCGTCCGGCGCCCATCGGCACCTGCGTGCCGGATCCCTCCAAGGGAGTGACCTGCAAGAAGACTCCGATCCGCTACAACCAGTTCGGCGGCTCCGTCGGAGGCCCGATTATCAAGGACAAGCTGTTCTTCTTCTTCACGTACGAAGGCTACCGCAACCATTCGAGCAGTATCGGCGTGATAACGGTGCCGACCCCGGAGATGAAGGCCAAGGCGGTGGCCGCGGTGCCCGACTACAAGGAGGTGCTCGACCTGTGGATGAATCCCACGGATCCTTACGTCGCCGGCGCCAATTCCAGCACGGCCCGATATGTGACCAACCTGAGACAGAACGACAACCATTTCGTAGGCCGGGGAGACTGGCAGATCAACCCCAACAACACCCTTGCGGGGCGCTTCACCGCCGGCAACCCCGATCAGGTCACTCCTCGGACGCCGCCGACCAACCCCCGCGTATACACCGGCACGACAAGGTCGGCCAATCTCACCTGGACCCACTCCCGTTCCCGCTGGACGAGTGAGGCGCGCCTCGGCCTGAACTTCAACGACACCCACCGCGAGGACAAGATCCATTCGGACTACCGCTTTCCCGGTATCGATATCCGGCGCGATGTTACGATCTCGGTCGACGGGGAGAGCCTGATCCTCGCGGGTCACACCTACACTATCGAGGAGGTGATGGCGACCACCAAGGGACGGCACACCCTGAAGCTCGGCGGCGCGTACCACGCAGCCACACCTGGCCGGTACGACGAGGAGGTCCCAATCTATCGGTACGCGAACCTGAATGATTTTTACGCCAACAAGCCGGAGCGCGCGCGTTACACCTTCGGCCAGCCGCGGTATTACGGCCGGGCTTGGGACCTCGGCTTCTTCCTGCAGGACGACTTCCGTTTACGCCCCAACGTGGTCTTGAATCTGGGTCTGCGGTACGAGTACTACTCGACCTTCAAGGAGAAAGACGACAAGCTCTATAATCCCGGGACCATTGCCAACGCGTTGAAGGTGCCGGCCGTTTTCCTGCCACCTGACTCGATATACAAGACCGACAAGAACAACTTCCTACCGCGCGTGGGTTTGTCCTGGGGGCTCGGCAAAGGACAGAAGACCGTTATTCGTTCGGGCTTCGGCGTGACCGTCGCTCCCCACAACCTCCGCAACTTCTCGAGCTTGGTCTACGTGGATGAGTCTATCCCGTTCCGCTTTGACTTCACAGGATCGGACATCGCGCGCCTGGGTCTCAAATACCCGATCAGCAACCAGCAAGTGCTCGACATCATGTCCAAGCAGGACGTCCCTCGCGGCTACAGAGTTTGGGAACAAGACAGCCCGAATCCATACACGCTCCAGTGGATGCTCGATGTTCAGCAGGAAATCAGGCCTACGCTTGTGGTTCAGTTGGGCTATGTCGGGAACAGGGCCAACAAGATCACCATGGCTCACAACGCAAATTACCCGGATCGCGTGACCGGTGAGCGGCCCTTTCCGGCGGTGCTGACGTTCGGCTACGACGATCCGAGCGATTTCAGTTACTACCACGCACTCCAGGCATCGGTCAGGAAGCGCCTTTCGAACCGCTACTCGTTCAACTTCAACTACACCTGGAGCAAGGCGATGGCCATCGCCCAGGGTGACTTTTGGGCCGGCAACAACACCCGCGTCCAGGACGAGAACAACTACCAAGCGGATCTGGGACCGACCGACAACGACCGGACCCATGTTGCCAGCGCCGATCTCATCTACGACACCCCCTTCGGGAACTGGCTCGGCACATCGACAACCCTGCGGCGGGCCACAGGCTGGGTTGTGGGAGGCTGGCGATTCGCAGGAATCCTCCGGGCAAACTCTGGGCGGCCCCTGAACGTCGTGCAACGCAGCGCCTACGAGTTCTCCCGGCCGGACCGTAGCGACGGGGATCCCTATTATTCAGCGCCCGATCCCGGATACTACTCGCAGTGGTACCTCAATCCCGCAACCTTCATTCGCGTGCCGGAAGGCAAGGGCGGCCCGCTGCGGCCGGGCAACATGGGAAAGAATGCCCTCCGGGCCCCCGGCTACTGGAACATCGACATCTCCATTGTCAAGAGTTTCCGAATTCGCGAAGAGATGGCATTCGATGTGCGCGCGGAAATGTTCAACTTCCTCAACCACCCGAACCTGGGAAGTCCTGAGGTGGACGTTACGCGCCCGCTTTTCGGGCGCATCACCGGGGTTACCAGCCCGCGCACGATGCAGATCAGCCTGAAGTTCGTCTTCTGACGCTGGCAAAGGGGCGTGCATAAGGCGCCGGGGCGGCATTCCGCGCGGCTGCAGGGGCCCTTCCGATCCGTCTCGGAGCACCAGCACCAGGGAGCTCCCGGCTCCCGTTTCTCGTCAACGGCAGCGACTACATTCCCCAATGCTACCATTTCTGCGCAGCGCGGGCCGTACGCCTCCACCGGCGTAAGATCAGTCCCGGAGTCTCGCTCCCCTTGAGAATCCCGTCCCGGCCGATGGCGACAGAATCCATCTCCCCAGGGCCCGCGAGGCAGCCGCAGATGATCTCGCACTCCTCCGCGACCCGGCGCGGGGAGTCCGCAGGGGCGGCACCCATTGCCACCAGCGGCGCAACCCCCCGTGCCTCATATCATGTGCGGTCAAGGTAAATCCCGGGCTTACAAGCCGCGACGGCAGGTGCCGGCCCATCGTGCCGAAACCAATGAAACCGACGACTCATGCGGGTCCTCCTGCTGAAGCATCCGCTTAAACTCTTGTTCATCAACCCGTAGTCATCCGCACAACTTACCGGCGACTCTCTTGAGAGTCGACGCTAAGACCTCCTGCGACACCTCCTCTTCCGCCGCCCACCAAGGACAGGCAGGCGAGGAACTTCTCGGGAGCCTGCGCCAAGATGATCGGCAGCGCGCTCCTCCCCGATGGGACGCTGAGAGGATCAGAGCGGCAAGCCTTACCAGGGGCGCCTGGACTTAACGGCCTCCTGCCGGTCGAATGATGCTGACTTCCAGGTCGTCGATGCAGAAGACCACCTTCGGCGCAGCCTCGTCCGCGTTAGGAACGTCCGCACCCGGTGACTTCGGATCCCGCAGAAGGGGTTCAATCCGCTAACCGAAGTTCCCCGGCGGACTGAGCTGATTTTCCTATCAAGTTCTTGAGCACTCAGGGTTTGAGGAGATTTTTGGTTATGAATATGTTCCCATGTAATTAATAAAATAATGCTTGACAA
>JACADW010000107.1 GCA_013388445.1 Acidobacteriota bacterium
ATTGTCAAGCATTATTTTATTAATTACATGGGAACATATTCATAACCAAAAATCTCCTCAAACCCTGAGTGCTCAAGAACTTGATAGGAAAATCAGCTCAGTCCGCCGGGGAACTTCGGCTTAGCCCTCGGCCCTTTCAGGCGAACAGAAAAAGCCTGATGGCAACAATTCATTTACAGACAGTTGTTTAACTTCCGAAGCGTTCAGGGGATTGGCGCGCCGCAGCGAGTCACAAACCAAGCTCGGTCCCGGATTGGCATTGCGTCATCCTAGAGATCCCTGGCATCGCGGGAAGGGACCGCGAATAACTCCTGAACGACGCAAACCAATTCGGGACCCGAACTCGGATCACGGGAAATTACATGTTTTTGAGACGCACGTCACATGCCAGACGCCGGCACAGCAGGATTGGCTACTTAAGTCTTTTTATGACAATAGATTATAGGACTCTCGCGATGAGCTGAAGCGGGGGGAAAGGCCGAAAAGACACAAAATCTTGGATTTCTTGCGCGGATTTTTGAACAACTCGGTGTGGGAGGGTGCCGCTGGTTGTAGGGTGCCAGTTGGCGCGATTCTCCACGGATCGGCAGTTGGAACCATCTCCGCGGCAAAGTCGGATGCTGAGCCCGAAGGCGGCCTCAGCCAGCTTTCCTCGCCGCCATCATCCCGGCAACAGTTCTTCGCAGGCACGACACGCCCCCAAGCGTATGAGAATGTCCCCGGGCGAAGCAGGACGCGGCAGTGAGCCGCGACTGCCAGGCGCGACCAAGCTGGCCTCGCTGATGAGTTTTGCCCATCAGGCTCCATCCGGATGTCCAGTGGCGCTGCCGGGCCGCTGGCGCCTGCTTGGCATCCTGGTTTTGGAGCGGGGTCCGGAGGTCTGCGACAACGGGTCCCGGGCGCCCGTTTCGCGCCGAACATGCATGACCTCCCCAGCTTTGCCGCGCCTCCGCATTCGGGACAATTCAGCTTGATTAGAGACAAATGCATTGCCTATGCTTAGCTTACGCTTCCGATCAACAAGCGACTGAAGGAGTGAACCGCATGCTCTTGGGACTCTTTATGGTGATCGCTGCGCAGGCCGTTGCGGTCCTGCCGGCGGAGACGCAGTACGACCCGACAATACCGAAACTCAAGCAGGTCGTGGGACACGAATCCGGCGGCGAGATAACCTCGCCGGAGGGCATCGTGGCTTACCTCAAAGCCCTCTCGGCAGCCGCGCCGGACCGAACCAATCTTGTCGAATATGCCAGAAGCTGGTAGGGGAGGCCCCTGCACGTGATGGCGATCGGCTCCCCGGAGCGCATGCGCGAGCTTCCGAAGATCAAGGCTGGGCTGCAGCAGCTCGCGGATCCTCGCAGGACCTCGAATGCGGACGCAGAGCGCCTGCTGAAGGAACTGCCGGTTGTGACCTGGCTCATGCATGCCGTCCACGGCAACGAAATCTCATCACCGGATGCCGCCATCGCCCTTGCCTACCATCTGCTGGCAGCCCGTCAGGACCCGGCGGTCGAAGCGATCCTGAAGGAATCCATTGTTCTGATCGATCCGCTTCAAAACCCGGACGGCCGAGCCCGTTTCCTCAATTCGACGCTGCTGGGCCGCGCATCCTCGCCCGATCCCGAACCCGGCGCGGCCGAGCACGACGAGCCCTGGCCGGGCGGCCGCTCCAACCACTACCTGTTCGACATGAACCGTGACTGGTTCGCGCTCACTCAGCCGGAGACGCGCGGCAGGATCCGGATATACCTCGAGTGGTTCCCGCAAGTCGTTGCCGACCTTCATGAGATGGGCGGCGATTCGACTTACTTCTTCGCTCCTCCGGCGGATCCGCTCAATCCGCATATCTCCAAGGAACAGGTGGCGCTGTTCGACCTTCTGGGCCGCGCAAACGCGAGGCGGTTCGACGAGAAAGGGTTCGCATATTTCACGCGCGAGATCTTCGATTCCTTCTACCCCGGATACGGCGAGTCCTGGCCAAGCTTTCACGGCTCGGTCGGGATGACCTATGAGATGGCTTCCGCTCGGGGGCTCGTCTATCGGCGCAGCGACGAGACCCTCCTGACCTTTGCTGACGGAGTTTTGCGCCACTTCACCGCCGGCCTGACGACCGCCGAGACTGTTGCGCGCAATCGCGTACGCTTCCTGCGCGAATTCATGGAATATCGACGCAGCGCAGTGAGGGAGGGGGAGCAGGGGCCTGTCCGGGCCTACCTCCTGCTACCCGGCCCCGACCCGGCGCGGAGCGAGCGGCTCGCGCGCCTTGTTGCCGCGCAGGGAATTGAAGCGCGCAGGTCGCTCGAACCAGTCAAGGTCGGGGAAGCGACTGCCCCGGAAGGCACCTTCATTCTGCCTGTGGCCCAGCCTGCGGGAAGACTCCTGCGGACATTGATGGATCCCCACACCCCTCAGCCCGATGATTTCCTGAAGGAGCAGGAACGCCGGCGCAAGAAACGGCTGCCGGACCAGATCTACGACGTCACCGCGTGGAGCCTTCCTCAGGTCTACGACGTCCAGGTGCTGGCTGCGTCCAGCGCCGTGAATGTGCGTACCGTAGCGCTCGCACCTGCGCCGGATTCCGGATCGGCCTCGCTCGTTGCGGCCAGGGTCGGGTACCTTTTGCCCTGGGGATCAGGGACCGCCGAGACTGTGGTGGGGGCG
>JACADW010000358.1 GCA_013388445.1 Acidobacteriota bacterium
GAGATCGCCGCGATCCTGCGCGCCCGCGTCGTACTCTTCCAGTGTCCGGCGAACTTTGCCCCCACCGACCGCCACGTCGGGAACCTGCGCCGCTTCTTCGAGCGTGCGGAACGTGCCGGCCTGCGCTTCGCCTGGGAGCCGCGCGGCGCCTGGCCGCCCGACCTGATACGCAGCCTCTGTCGTGACCTGCACATGATCCACGTGGTGGACCCCTTCGTGGCCGAATCCCTTCACGGGCGGCCGCGCTACTATCGCCTGCACGGTCGTGACGGGTACCGCTCACGGTACAGCGACGAGGATCTGCAGACGTTAGCCGGGCGTTGTGCCGGGGAGGTCCATGTGCTGTTCAACAACATCGCCATGTGGGAGGATGCCCGCCGCTTTGCCGCTCTCCTGCGCCGTCCCCGGCGGGCACGGCTGCCATCCTGATGAACAGTCCTGTCCTCGTCCTGGGTCTGCTTGGGGTGGCCGTCAGCGCGTACGTCTGGTACAAGCAGGTCACCTCGGGCCCGGTGCTCTGCCTGGGGGACGGGTGCGCCCGGGTCATCCGCAGTCCTTACGGCTGGCTGCTCGGGATTCCCAACGGGGCGCTCGGGGTCGGATACTTCGGTGTAGCCACCCTCGTTCCGCTGGTGCTTGCGCCCTTCCCGACGGCCTGGATGCTGCTCCGCACGGCGACGGTCGTGGCCCTGCTCCTCTATGCCTACCTGACGTACCTGCAGTTTGCGGTGCTCCGCGCGCTCTGTGTGTGGTGCCTCACCTCGGCGGCGCTGACGGTGGCGATCTTCCTCGCGACTTGACAGCCCGAGGGACGCCGGGCGAAACTGGACTCGTCACTTCTCATTTCGAAGGAGGATCCCCGCATGCCGTATCCGTTCCGGCTTCCCGATCTTGGCTATCCGTTCAACGCCCTTGAGCCGTACATCGACGCCCAGACGATGGAGATTCACCACGACAAACACCACGGCGCCTACGTCAACAACCTCAACGCGGCCCTGGAGAAACACCCCGCCTTCCAGGGGAAGGACGTCGAGGAGCTCCTCCGCACGCTGTCCTCGCTGCCCCCGGAGATCCAGACCGCCGTGCGCAACAACGGCGGCGGCCACTACAACCACACCCTCTTCTGGCAGTGGATGACCCCCGGGGGAGCTAAGGAACCATCCGGCGCACTGACCCAGGCGATCACCGCGGAGTTCGGCTCCGTGGACACGTTCAAGGAGGCCCTGACCCAGGCCGGGATGACCCGTTTCGGTTCGGGGTGGGCCTGGCTGGCCATGGACAGCGGCGGAAGGCTCAAGGTCCTCAGCACAGCCAACCAGGACAACCCCGTCATGGACGGCCTCATGCCCGTCCTGGGCGTGGACGTCTGGGAACACGCCTACTACCTGAAGTACCAGAACCGGCGTGGCGACTACCTGAAGGCCTGGTGGAACGTTGTGAACTGGTCCAAAGTCGCCGAGACCTATGAGAAGGCCAGCCAGCACGCAAGGGCTCGGGCCCGCTAGACCCTTGCCGCCCTCGCGCTGATCTCCCTGCGGCCCCGCAGGGTGCGTCCTTGCGGGGCTGCAGCATTCTCGGCGGGAATCGGGCCCCGCGCCGCGACGTTGCCAGCACACAGATGACCCCCGTCGCCCGCACCGACAAGGTCTGGTACTTGCGCCGGGTCGACTTCTTCGCGCGCGTGGATGAAGCAGAGATGCGCGCCATCGCCGACCGCACCACCATGCGCGAGGTCAACCGCGGCCGCGTCATCCTCCAGCCGGACGAGCCCCCGGAGATGGTCTACGTGATCAAGGGGGGTCGTGTCAAAGTGTCCCGTTACTCTCCCGACGGGAAGGAGCAGATCCTGACCCTGCTGGAACCCGGCGATCTCTTCGGGGCACTGGCCGTGGTGGCGGGCCGAGAACAGGTGCACGTGGAGGCCTTCGAGGACACGCTGGTCTGCGGGATCCGCGGGGAGGACTTCCTCGCGCTGATCCGCCGCCAGCCGGACCTGATGCTGCGGGTTATCCGACACCTCGCCGCACGGCTCCGGGCGGCGGAGGAGGAGATCGCCGACCTCGCCTTCCGCAACGTCCCCGGCCGGCTGGCCTCCCTGCTCCTGCGTTTGTCCGAAGAGTACGGCCGACACACCCTGGAGGGCTGGCGGCTGGCGCTACGACTCACCCATCAGGACATGGCGGCTATGATCGGGGCGACGCGGGAGACCGTCACCTCCGTCCTCAGCCGGTTCCGCGAGGACGGGCTCATCGCCTTCGACCGCCGGCACATCGTCATCCGCGATCCCGACGGCCTGCGCCGGCTGTCCTGGTCGCCTTGAACCGGTCGCACGCGGCAGGTCATGACGCCCGGCCGTGGGAAGGGAACGGGGCGGCCGGTGGCCAGCACGGTCGCGATGCGATAGAGAGCTCAGGGGAAGACTTAGGGAAGGAGTCAGGTCATGGAGCTGGGGATGATCGGACTGGGGCGTATGGGCGGGAACATGGCCGAGCGCCTGCTGCGTGGGGGGCACCGCGTGGTCGGGTACACACGCCGGCCGGCAGGGCTGGAACGGATCCTGCGCCTGAATCTGGGAGCGGAGGGAGTCACGACGCTGCCATCGCTGGCCGAGAAACTCCGATCCCCGCGCGTGGTCTGGCTGATGATCCCGGCCGGAGAGGCGGTGGACCAGACGCTGGATGCGCTGATCCCCGTGCTGGCCCGCGGCGACGTCATCGTGGACGGCGGCAACTCCTACTACCGGGATACCCTGCGGCGGGCCGCCCTGCTGCGCGAGGCGGGGCTGC
>JACADW010000057.1 GCA_013388445.1 Acidobacteriota bacterium
CCCTTAACCCCGCCAAGATCTCCAAGGTGCTGATTCTGGACGCCAACGAAAAGCGTATGGAGGTTATCGTCGAGGAGAAACAGCAGTCCCTCGCAATCGGCAAGAAGGGTCAGAACGTCCGCCTGGCTTCAAAGCTCATCGGCTGGCAGATCGATGTCAAGAGCGAGGAGCAGAAGAAGGCGGAGGTGCTGAGCGTGATGGAATCTCTCACCTCCTCCACCACGCCATTGACGGATCTGGAAGGGATCAGTGACAGGCTGATAGAGAAACTGCGTGAGGCGGGCATCGAGACCGTCGAGCGCATCATCGAGATGGGAATTGAGAAGCTCCAGGAGATACCGGGAATAGGCGAGAAGACCGCTGCCAAGATCATGGATGCCGCGCGCGACCTGTTCGAGGAGGTTGAGATCGAAGTGCCCGAAGGGGTCGAGCTCCCCACCGCGATTCGAGCGGTCGCGACGTACGCGGAGCCTTCCGTTCAGGAACAGCCGGCGAAACCGGCCGAAGAAGGGGAGGCCGCTCGGCCCAAAGGGGAGACTGGAGAGTCGCAGGCCGAACCGATGCCGCCGGCTGAGTCCGAGGCAGGAGCGGAGCCACCCGAAGAGCAGAAATGAAGCGCCGCCCCGGTAAGGCCGGTACGGTTGCATTATGCCGAGCGTCTGTTCTAAGATTTTCGATCGGCCACTGAGCCAAAGAGGTCGCTCTTTCAATGGAAAAGATCACAGTTGCGGAATTGGCTGCCGAGTGCTCGGTTCAGAACCAGGTGGTCCTGGGCGAACTGAAGAGGCTCGGGCTCTACGTTTTTTCGCCTTCCGCAACCATAGATTTGAGTTTCGCGGAGACGATCCGCAAGAAGATCCAGGCCGCCCGGGATGCCGAGGCGGCGAGGATCGCCGAAGAGGAGAAAGAGAGGCAGGAGGCCGCCAAGAAGGCGGAGAAAAAAGCCGCCAAAGCGGCCAAGAAAGCCGCAGCCAAACCGGAGGCTGCCGCGCCTCCTGCTCCAGCCGTTGAAGAAGCACCTGCCCCGCCGGCCAAGAAGGCCAGGAAAGCCGCGGCCAAGCCCGGCAAGGCCAAGATTCAGGAGCCCCCTAAGGTTGAAGAGGTGCTCCCGAAGCCGTCCCTGGCTCCCCGCAAGGGCCGGAAGCACTTCGACCGGGCGACATCCGAGCTTGTCGAGGTAGTCCTGCCTCATGTTGTCGAGGTCCCGCGGGTCGAAGAAGTTCCCGAGGTTGCCGCGAGCGCCCCGGCAGTCGTCGAGGCGCCTCCTCCGCCGGCGCCCGAGCGTGAAGTGGTCTCTCCGGAGGCTCCCCCTGAAATGCTCGAACCCGTTCCCGCACCGGTCGAGGAGGCTGCCGCACCACCCGCCCCGGCTGTGGAAGTCCAGCCGGAGCCTGCGCGCGGGCCTGAGGCCATCGGACTGCCGGGAACCGTCCCCAGGAAGATCGTCCTGCCCAAGGCCAAGACCAAGGTCCTGATGCGAACCAGCGCCGAAAAGGTCGTGACACCTGACGCCACGGACCGCATTCTCAGAGGGCTCCGCGAAGACCGTGCGGGACTCATGCGGCCGCTGGGCCCGACAAGGATCATACGGCGCAAGAAAGTCGGCAAGGCGGAACCTGCTGTCGAAAGGGTGGCCCGGGTCATCGAGATGCCGAGGGCGCCGATCCGGCCCGAGGACTTCAAACCCATCTCCATCACGGAGGGGGTGACGCTGAAGGAACTTGCCGAGAAAATGGACGTGAAGTCCAAGTTCATCATCGCGAAGCTTCTGGCCAAGGGAATCGTGGCTTCCGTCAATCAGGCTCTCGACGTGGACGTGGCCAAGGAGATCTGCGCCGAGTTCGGCTACCGCGCCGATGTCATCACGTTCGAGCAGGAGGCCGAGCTGAAGCAGGAGATCCAGGACAGGCCGGAAGACTACGTGCCTCGCCCTCCGGTGGTCACCGTTATGGGACACGTGGACCACGGCAAGACGTCGCTCCTGGACGCAATTCGCGAGACCAATGTCACCGCTGCGGAGGCCGGCGGGATCACTCAGCACATCGGCGCTTACAGCGTGAGCGTCAACGGCCGTTCAATCACGTTCCTGGATACGCCGGGCCACGAGGCCTTCCCGCTGATGCGCGCGCGCGGCGCCCAGGCTACGGACATCGTGGTGCTGGTGGTCGCCGCCGACGACGGAGTCATGCCGCAGACGATCGAGGCCATGCACCACGCCCGGGCTGCCGGCGTCCCGATCGTCGTGGCGATCAACAAGATCGACAAACCCGGTGCGCAGATCGAACGTGTCAAGCAGGCGCTGGCCGACCAGGGCCTGCTTGCCGAAGACTGGGGCGGCGATGTCGTGACGGTGCCGGTCTCGGCCAAGATGAAGACCAATATCGATCTGCTGCTCGAGATGATCCTTCTGGTCGCCGACATGAAGGATTTCAAGGCCAACCCGAAGCGCCTGGCTTCCGGTGTGGTTCTCGAAGCGAAGCTGGATCGCGGCAGGGGCTGCGTGGCCACGGTGCTGGTGCAAAACGGCATGCTGCGGGTCGGCGAGGCTTTTGTCGCCGGTGCGGTGAGCGGGCGGGTCCGTGCACTCCTCAACGAGCGCGGCGACCATCTCGAATCCGCAGGCCCGTCGGTCCCGGTGGAAATCCAGGGGCTGCAGGATCTGCCCCGCGCCGGCGACACGTTCCAGGTTTTCGAGGATGCCGCCAAGGCTCGGCAGGTGGCGGAATACCGCCAGGCCAAGCTGCGCGAGAGGTCGCTGCAGCCTACCGCCCGGGTCTCTCTGCAGGCACTCTACCAGCAGATGCAGGAGGGCAAAGTCAAGGAACTGCCGCTGATCCTGAAGTGCGACGTTCAGGGATCGGTCGAGGTGCTTGCGGATGTCCTGAACAAGCTGAGCACCGAGAAGGTCAAGGTCCGGATACTCCACAGCGGAGCCGGTGCCGTGACCGAGACCGATGTGCTTCTCGCTTCGGCTTCCAACGCCATCATCATCGGCTTCAACGTGCGGCCCGAGCGGAAGGCGCAGGAGCTGGCCGCCGTCGAGGGAGTCGAGATCCGCCATTACACGGTGATCTACAACGTTGCAAACGATATCAAGAACGCGATGATCGGCCTGCTGGAGTACAAGACACAGGAGAAGTACCTCGGCCGCGCCGAAGTCCGCGATACGTTCCGCGTCCCGAAGTACGGGTTCGTTGCAGGATCGCACGTGGTCGACGGCATCATCAGGCGCAACGCCGAGGTGCGGCTCCTGCGTGACAACGTGGTCGTCCACGAAGGGAAGATCGCATCTCTGAGGCGCTTCAAGGACGACGTCGCGGAAGTCAAGTCGGGTTTTGAGTGCGGAATCGGATTTGAAGGCTTTTCCGACGTCAAGGTCGGAGACATCATCGAGGCCTACACGATCGAGAGAATCCAGCCCACTTCGCTGGTGTAACCATCGGTTCGCTGAGGCACGGTGCGCTCAGCGGCTTCTGTCGGACACAATCGTGAGATCGAGCTCCTCCTGCGACCATCCCTCGAACCGCGCGTGCAGGATTGACCGTGGGCCCGAGCGCGCACGACTGCATTGTCCGATAGCACCGGCTTGTCAGCCGAAGGCGCCGGCTGCGCCTGCCCGCGGCGGCGAGCCCTTCCCGTGAGATGTCCGGCATGCCTATCGCATACTGTGCCCTGGAACTTTTTCTTCCGTACTCCCATTCACTCAAGGAGAAGCGGATGATTCTGCGCAAGGCGCAGGACCGGCTGCGGGCGAAAACGCACTTCTCAATCGCCGAAATCGACCACCAGGACCTCTGGCAGCGCGCGAAGCTGGCGGCCGTGACGGTCGGCGCCGACAATGCGACGCTCGAACGCGCGACCCAGCTGTTCGTGAAAGAGGCGGAAGATGTCCTGGGTGACCTTCTGGTCGACTGCCGGGTTTCCTTCATCGAACCCTGACCCCGACGAGCCGGAAAAGCAGATTCTGCCGTCCGGTAGTTTTGTGGATCTATGCGAGTGCCGTCAGTCGTCGGCTTTCACCTTCTCGTTGCTGCCGGAGCCTCGCCTCGGCAATCGTCGGCCGGAAGCTATGCAGGCTGCCGGCTCGCTTTGAGCTGAGGGCCGAATTCTGACGGCTCCGACACAGGTCGATTACATGTCACGCTGCACTTCCTGCCCGGAATGGCAGTGATTTGACAACGAGGGGATCAGGCGGATGGCTACCTATCGACGACCGCAAAGGCTGGCCCTGCAGATCCAGCAGGAAATCAGCATGATGCTGTTCCGTGGACTGAAGGATCCGAGGATCGGGATGGTCACGGTGACCGAAGTCGAAGTGAGCCCCGACCTGCGGCATGCGTGGGTCTATGTGACTTGCATGGGCACGGAAAAGGAGAAAGCAGAAACGTTGAAAGCCCTGCGGCATGCGGCCGGCTGGATCCGCCACGAACTC
The DNA here is from genome assembly GCA_013388445.1 of Acidobacteriota bacterium. Lineage (GTDB taxonomy): Bacteria > Acidobacteriota > UBA6911 > UBA6911 > UBA6911 > JACADW01. The sequence goes on from JACADW010000057.1 coordinate 4,433, forward strand.
GGCCAGCGCGTCCGCATGAAGTTCCTGCCGGAGCTGGTCTTCCGTACCGATACCTCGCAGGACTACGGCGACCGGATCGACAGGCTCCTCGATGAGATCAAGGAAGGACACTGATGGACGGCGTTCTCGTCATAGACAAACCGGCAGGATGGACATCGCACGACGTCGTGGCCAAGGTGCGCAACATCATCCGTGTCAGGAAGGTCGGCCATACAGGGACGCTCGATCCCTTCGCGACCGGCGTCTTGCCCCTGACCGTCGGCCGCGCCACGCGCCTGACGAATTACTTCCTCTCGTCGGACAAGTACTATCGAGGCGTCATGCGCTTCGGCTTTGCCACCACGACCTTCGACCTCGAAGGAGACCCGCTCGGCGAAGACACCTGCCCGGTGCTCGATCGTGGGCGTCTGGGGGAGGTCTTTGGCCGATACCTCGGCGTGGTCCAGCAGACTGTACCGCCGTTCTCCGCGAGGAAGGTCCAGGGCAAGCCGATGTATCGCTATGCCAGGAAAGGGATTCCGATGGAGCCGGCCGTAAAGGAGGGCTGCATCCGCTCGCTGACTCTCCTGGACGTGCGCGGCACCGAGGTTGAATTCGAGCTGGTCTGCGCCGCGGGGACCTATGCGCGCAGCCTGGCCCACGACATCGGACGGGATTACGGGTGTGGAGCCCACCTCGTCCAGCTGCGCCGGACACGGAGCGGGGAGTTCCCGCTCGAGAGCGCCGTCTCGTTGACGGAGGGCGGGGAGTATCATCCACGCGAATTCTTCCTCGGTCACATTCTTCCCATGCGGGATCTGTTGCAGGAGATACCGTCGATTGTCGTGACGGATGCCGACCGTGAGAGGCTCATACACGGGATGGACCTGAATCTTCTGACCGGCGCCTTTGAAGCGAAGGAATACCGGCTGCTGGACGAGGGCGGCGACCTGGTGGCGATCGCGCGTCGCCTGCACACTTTCGCATCGCCCGTCGCTCAGCCTGCGCACTGGGTCCGCATACACCCCCACGTCATCTTCGACTGATCGCTCGCCGTTGAGACGCTCCGGAGAGAGGACTCCCGCAATCTCCGCGCCGGACGAATCAGGCGCCGGCTCGGCCGATTGTGGCAAACGCCGTCAATCCCGACGCAAATGAAAGGTCGCAAACATTCAGGGGAGTCAGCATATTCAGCCTACCTCGGAGCTGAACCGTCCCTTTCTGGCGGCGAACGGTCCGCACGAGCCGGGCCACGGTGTGTCGAATCTGAGTTCTCTGCCCTGCAACGCAGTTGCGCAAAGGTCCGACCGCCTGGATTCCGATTTCAAAGTTCCGGATTCTGCTTCGTCAAGTCCCCGCGCGCCGAAAGACCCACCAGCTCCGGACGGCCTGGCCGGCGCGCGGGGATTTCAGGGCGCGAAGCTCCTGGCTAGAGGGTCAGGCGGTCCTTGATGCGCTGGAACTTCTTCTCGCCGATCCCCTTGACGTTCAATACCTCCTCGATCTTGTTGAACTTTCCTATCTTGTTGCGGTACTCGACAATGCTCTTTGCGGTTGCCGGGCCGACGCCGGGCAGCGCCTGGAGCTGCTCGACCGTTGCCGTGTTGAGGTTTATCTTCTCGCCGGTTGACCCGGCGCCCTTCTGTGCCAGTGCAACGGCGGGGGCCAGGATCAGGGCGATGCCGAGAACGATCGCCCAGGACACTCTTCTCATTTTCATGGGATCCTCCAAGGATGAAGTTGCGGCAGCTTGCTTGCTGCCGCTCCAACCTCTTTAACTGTGAGTTGCGGTTTTGAGCGAAAAAATATGCCCCTCCGGTCGCTGCCGCGCAGAGTGGCTGCCGCGCAGCTTCTGCGGCTCCATGCTGCTCGCCAACCGCCATGGCAATCCGCGCGCAACTGTGCGATAATTTAAGAGTACGTTGCGTAAAACGGGGAATCTCAAGACCATGGCACGGAGCTCTGCCCGCGTAGGCGGGTTTTTTTATCTGTCCTTGTGCTGGTTTCTGTGCAGCCTGCTCTCTGTCGCCGCCGGCCAGCCGGCGCCGTCGAAGGCCATCGATCTGGACAAGGAGCTTGCCGCAGGCACTCCTCAGGACCGCGCAAGAAGCTACTATCACTATGCCCTCTCCAAATGGTTTGAGGACCAGGGTGACCTGTCGCGGGCTCTCACCGAGATCAGGAACGCCCTCAAGTACGACAACACCAGCGCCACGGTCCGGATCGACATGGCGAACATCCTCGAGCGTATGGGCAGGCTGCGTGAGGCGGTGGAGGAGGCCCAGGAGGCGGTGCGGATCGACCCGAAGAATCCAGAGCCTCACTGGATTCTCGCCAACCTGTACTTCCGCTCCCAGCCGCGCGATCGTGCCGCGCGCAATGAAGCGCTTAGAAAGGCGATCGAGGAACTCGAGCTGATGCGCGAAGTCGCCCCGGAAGATGAGCGGGCATACTACGCACTTGGCGGTGCCTACTTCGAGGTCGGCGAGACCGAAAAGGGCATCCGGGCCTATGAGAAGTTCCAGGACCTCGTGCCCGGGGCGGATGCCGGGTACCTCGCCATCGCGAGAAGTTACGAGCGCGCAAACGACTACGCCAAGGCAGTCGAGTACCTCCAGAAAGCTCTGCAGAGGCGCCCCGATTCGGCGGAGACCCTCATGCTGCTGGCAACCCTGTACTCCCGCCAGGAGAGACACAAGGAAGCCATCCCGGTCTACAGGAAGGTCCTCGAACTAAGTGACGGCAACCCGGCTGTGAGAAAGCAGCTCGGTGCTGCGCTGGTCGATTCGGGTGAATTCGACGAAGCGGCAGCCATTCTCGAGGAGCTCGCAAAGAGCGCCCCGCAGGACAAGGACGTGCAGACCCTCCTGGGACGCGCACTGATCGGCAGGAGACAATACGACAAGGCGATCGCCGTCCTGAAATCCGTGCTCCAGAGCAATCCCAAGAGTCTCGAGGCCGAGTTCCACCTCGGATCGGCCTATGAGCAGAGCGGCAACCCCACCGAAGCCTCAAAGATATTCGCGAAGCTGCTTTCCGGGACTGAGGGAGGATCCGAAGAATACAAAGCCAATCGCCTGGTGTTCCAGCGCCACCTCGCCGCGGCCTACCAGGACATGGGCGAAACAGGCAAAGCCGTCGCACTCTACGAGGACATGGCCGGAGAAGATCCCGGCAACACCCAACTACAGTTCCTGCTCATCAACGCCTACCGCGTCAACCGGCAGATGGACAAGGCGGTCAGCCTCGGAAAGCAGCAGGTCGAGAAGCACCCCGACGACGTCAATCTTGCCCTCGTCTACGCCCGTGCCCTGGCGGATGCCGGCAAGACAAAGGAGGGTGCGGAGCTCCTGAACCGCACGCTGCAGGCGCATCCCGACAACACGGATCTCTACGTGAACCTGAGCCAGATCTATCTGCAGGCCAGGAAGTTCGCCGAGGCGGAAAGGATCCTGCGGCGTGCCGCGGAGCGCAAGATCGATGCGGAAAGGCTCAAGTTCCAGCTCGCAACGGTCTATGAGCGGCAGAAGGAATACGACCGCGCAGAGACCATCTTCAAGGAGCTCCTGAAGGAGAATCCGAGGAACGCGATTGTTCTGAACTACATCGGCTACATGCTCGCCGACCGCGGGGTGCGGCTCGAGGAGGCGGTGCGGTACGTCGAGCAGGCTCTCGAGGTCGAGCCGAACAACGGCGCCTACCTGGACTCGCTCGGCTGGGCCTACTTCAAGCTCAATGACCTGGAGAAAGCCGAGAAGTATCTTCTCAGGGCGGCAGAGATCGTGAATAACGATCCGGTCATCTACGATCATCTGGGCGACCTCTATTTCAAGACCGGCGACCTGGCGAAGGCCCGCGATTTCTGGAGCAAGTCAGTCGAGGTCGGGACGGAACCCGAAGAGATCGAGAAGGTGCGCGAGAAGTTTCACAACGTTCAGGAGCTGCTGCGCAGGCAGGAACGCCGCTAGTCAAGTTGGCGAGCGAAGCGAGCCGACTTGGGGGGCAAAGCGAAGGTGCGGTCATTCCGACCCCTTGCGCTTTGAACCTCGCTGACGACGGAAGTGAAGTCGCCCGAACAAGAGGCTTTTCCGAGTCACGCAGTCTCCCAGGATTCCCGTTTGTCTGATTCCCGCACGGAGACGACACGTTTGTGCAGCAGGCTCCGGGTGTGTTCCTATTCGGCTTCTTGCCGCGGGGCGATTTGGACCGATATTCCTGCCGTCGGTCCAGCAGTCCGGCGCAGGGCTGCCTTTCCCGAACAGCGCCGACCCGCGGTCGGGCAGTACCGGGTTCTGATGAGGAATCGTGCGCATGACCTCCTGCGTCCTGGTTCGCTCGTTCGCAAAGATCAACCTTGCGCTGGCGGTTCTTGGACCGCGCGAGGACGGATACCATGAGATCCGAACCGTCCTGCAGACCATAGATCTCCATGACATCCTCGAAATCCGCCCCTCGTCAGCGCTCGAGCTGGAGTGCGAGGGTCTGGAGGACGTGCCCCTGGCTGAAAACCTGGTCTGGCGGGCCGCGACGCGCCTGCGGCGGGAATACCCCGGGGCGGGGGCGCGCATCACGCTGCGCAAGAAGATCCCGCGGGGATCGGGGCTCGGAGGCGGCAGCAGCAACGCGGCGGCTGCGTTGCTCGGTCTGATCCGCCTCTGGGGTGTGGACGTGCCGCCGGCCCGTCTGCGTGCCCTGGCCGCAGGTTTGGGTGCGGATGTGCCGTTCTTCCTCAGCGGCGGCACGGCGCTCGGGATCGGCCGGGGAGACGAAGTGTATCCGCTGCCGGATCTCCCCACCTGCAACGTGGTTGTCATCTATCCCGGTATGTCAATCCCGACGGCCGAGGCTTACGCCATGCTGGACCGGAGATTGACACCGGAGGCTTCGAGGGATAAGATTTGGACCTTCTGCAGTCTGCTTGAGGCTGGATCCGTTTTCCTTGACGGGGTCTTCAACGACTTTGAACGGGTGGTTCCGGCCGCACATGGTGCCGTCAGGGAGGCACGGGATTTCCTGACGGAGCATGGAGCGACTGCAGCCCTGCTTTCGGGCAGCGGATCATCTGTCTTCGGATTCTTCCGGACGGAAGAGTCGGCTCTCGCAGCTTCGAGCGCCATAGAGCGAGAAGCGTGGCGGGTGTTTCCGGCGAAGACCCTCTGTCGTTCCGGGTACTTCCAACGATTGTTTGGGCCTTCGGAATGAGGATTGCGGGCCGGCGCCTGCGGCCCGGAGCCGGGCATGCGCCGTGCTCGTCAATCTTCATCCGGCAATTGGCACTGCTGGGGCGTCGTCAAGCGGTAAGACACAGGTCTTTGGAACCTGCATTCGGAGGTTCGAATCCTCCCGCCCCAGCCAATCCAGGAATTCCCGGGGCACTTGCTCGGAATATGAGAACCGGATTTCAGACTGTGGATGCCGAGTTGAAAGTATTCTCGGCGAATGCCAACCCGGAATTGGCCAAGGAGATTTGCAGGCATCTGGGCCGGCCGCTGGGAGAGGCGTGCATTACCCATTTCAGCGACGGTGAGCTCTATTTCCAGATCCTGGAAAATGTACGCGGCAAGGACGTTTTCGTCATCCAGCCCACCTGCTCGCCCGTCAACGACAACGTGATGGAGCTCTTGCTGATGGTGGACGCTTTCAAGCGTTCCTCGGCGTCGCGGATAACGGCCGTCATCCCTTACTACGGGTATGCCCGGCAGGACCGCAAGGACAAGCCGCGGGTTCCCATATCATCGAAGCTGGTGGCGGATCTGCTGACCGCAGCCGGGGTCGACCGGATCCTCACCATGGACCTGCACGCCGGTCAAATCCAGGGCTTTTTCAATATCCCGGTGGATCACCTCTTTGCGGCTCCCGTCCTGATCGAGTACATCCGGAAGCTCCGCCTGCCCGACTTGACGCTTGTCAGCCCCGACGCCGGTGGCGTCGAGCGCGCCAGGGCCTTTGCCAAGCGCCTCAACGCAGACCTCGCCATCGTCGACAAGCGCCGCGACGCGCCCAACCACGCGGAGGTCATGCATGTGATCGGACATGTCAGCGGCCGGAACGTCCTGATCGTGGACGACATGGTCGATACCGCCGGAACCCTGGTCAACACGGCGAACGCGCTCAGGAAGAAGAAGGCGAACCGGATCCTGGCGTGCGCCACGCATGGAGTTCTCAGCGGCCCGGCCATCGGGCAGCTGCGCTATGCACCCCTGGACGAGATCATCCTGACCAACACGGTTCCGATCTGCGCGTCGAAAATGCTGCCCAACATGACCGTGTTGAGCGTCGCCGGCCTGCTGGCCAAGGCGATCCGCAGCATCCATGACGAAACCAGCGTCAGCGACCTGTTTGTGTGAAAGCGAGGAGCGAATCCCATGTCTCAGATTCTGATAGAAGCCAGGAAGCGAATCCCGGGGGGCAAGAACGCAAACCTGCGCCTCAGGAAGGCCGGCATGATCCCGGCCGTTCTCTACGGTCGCGGCACGGAGCCCGTCGCGATCTCCGTTGATCCTCGCGCGGTCGCCGAGATCTTCTATTCGGACAGCGGACAGAACACCATTTTCTCCGTGAGCGTCGACGGAGGCGCGCGTGCGAATGCGATGGTGAAGGACTACCAGCTCGATCCCGTGCACGGGAAGCTGATCCATGCGGACTTCATGCAGATTGCGATGGACCGCCTGCTCGAGATTTCCGTGGATGTCGAACTTGTGGGCGACGCCGAAGGCGTGAAGGCGGGCGGTCTCATGGACTTCGTCACCCGCTCCATAGATATCGAGTGCCTGCCCGGCGACATTCCGGGTTCCATCCCGGTTGACGTGAGCCACCTCCAGATCAACGACTATGTGCGGGTCAAGAACATCACCGTTGATCCGAAGATCAAGGTCTTGACGGATCCCGAGGTCGTGATCGTCACAATTGTACCGCCGCTCAAGGAAGCTGCACCCGAAGAGGCGCCGGCTGAGGCCGCAGAACCCGAGGTGATCAAGAAGGGCAAGGTCGCTGAAGAAGGCGCCGAGGAGGAAAAGAAGAAGGAGGAGGAGTAGCCCGGGTTCGGGGCCGACCATGATTCCCAGATTGGCAGTAGGACTCGGCAACCCCGGAGCCCAGTACGACAGAACACGCCATAACGCAGGTTTCATGGTTGTCGACGAACTGGCGAAAAGAGCGGGAGCCGGATCCTGGGAACTCAGGGAGCAGTCGCTGGTGTCCGAGGCCAGGATCGGCGGCCAGCGGGTGCTGCTGGCAAAACCGCTCACCTACATGAACCTGAGCGGGCATGCTGTCAGGCTGCTCCTCGGCGAGCTGGGAAGCCCCCCCGACGCTCTGATTCTGATTCTGGATGACCTGAACCTCCCCTTCGGCAGGATTCGGATACGCAGAGGGGGCTCCGCAGGGGGGCACCGCGGGCTGGATTCGGTGATCGATTCCCTTGGGAGCGCCGAGTTCCTGCGGATCAGGCTCGGCATTGCCGAGGAAACGATGCCGGAGGACAAGACGGCGTTCGTGCTTTCGGATTTTCCCGACAGTCGCCGGGAAGGGCTCGAGGAAATGATCGGACGGGCGGCGTCAGCGGTCGGGGTTATCGTGTGCGATGGCGTTGAACAGGCCATGACGATGTTCAACACCCGGTAGGTCCGTCCTGTCAGGCCGGACGCAACTGAGGTCAAAGGAGAACAACTGGTGAGACTATATGAAGTGGTGTTCGTTGCGGCTCCCACGCTGACGAACGAGGAGCTTGATTCTTTCATCGCGCTGCTCCAGGGCGTGGTCGAAGGGAAGAACGGCAAGGTGCTCAAGGTCGACAATTGGGGCAAGAAGTCCCTCGCCTACAAGATCAAGAGATTCAGGGACGGCTATTACGTCGTGCTGACCCTCGAGGGGGACGGGGCGGTCATCGCCGAGCTCGAGCGTCGCTTCCGGGTGACCGACCACGTCATCCGCTTCCTTTCCGTGCGTATCGACGAGGACCAGAAACGTTCGGAGAAGATCAAAGCGGCGCGGCAGAAGAAGGCATCCCGGCGTCCCGGGCCGGCTGCCCATGTCGAACCGGCACCCGAGGCCGCTCAACTCTGATCTTGCGGCGCGCGGCCTGCGGTATGCTCCAACGCTCGTTCGGCACCGCTCGTGAATGACCAGTTCTAGAAGAGGATAATGATCATGCCTGCTCCAAAGCGATTCTCGATCCGGCGCAAGCGAATCTGCAAGTTCTTCGCCGAGAAGATCACCTACATCGATTACAAGGATGGTAAGCTGCTCTCCCACTTCATCCCCGAGCGCGGAAAGATCCTGCCCCGGCGGATCAGTGGCGTCTGCTCGGTCCACCAGCGCCAGCTGTCCGAGGCCATCAAGCGTGCACGGCATCTGGCCATCATTCCGGTCATCTCCGACTGAGCGGATGCAGGGGGAACAACAATGAAAGTCATACTCAGGCAGGATGTCGACAAGCTGGGAAAAGCCGGCGACGTCGTCAAGGTGGCTCCCGGATACGGGCGGAATTACCTGATTCCGAAGAAAATGGCGGTCGAGGCGACACCGGGTAACGTCAAGGTCATGGAAGTCGAGCGCTTGGCGGCCGCGCGCCGCGACCAGCGGGACAAGGAAGCGGCGACGCTGCTGGCCAAAGAGATCGTCAAGCTTCAGATCACGATCCGCAAGAAGGTGGGAGAGGGAGGATCGCTCTACGGTTCTGTCACGGCCATCGACATCGCCGACGCCCTGGCTCACCACAAGGTCGAGGTGGACAAGCGCAAGATCCAGCTCGAGGAGCCGATCAAGAGCATCGGTGACTACCAGGTCCCGATCCGGCTGCACCGGGAGGTCACGGTCCCTGTGCGCATTGCGGTAGAGGAGGAGCCGGAAGCCGCTGTCTAGTGTCCTGGCGGGGCTGCTCGTCTCCGGCGTGGTAAGAGAGATGGGAACCGATTTCTCGCTTGAAAGGACCCTTCCCAACAACCTGGAGGCGGAACGGTCCGTCCTGGGAGCGATCCTGCTGGACGACAAGTCGATCTTTCCAGTCCTCGAGATTCTCCGCAAAGAGGACTTCTACCTCGAAAGCCACCGGAAGATCTTCGAGAAGATGTACGCGCTCTCGATCAGCCAGCGCGCGATCGATCTCATCACCCTGAAAAACGAGCTTCAGCGCACGAACGATCTCGAAAATGCCGGGGGCCCCGCCTACCTGGCAGGTCTGACCGACGGACTGCCCCGCGCCGTGAACATCGAGCACTATGCACGGATCGTAAAAGAGAAGGCGACCCTCCGCCGCCTGATCCAGGTCTCCAATGAGACCATGGCCCGCAGCTACGGAGGAGAGGAAACCGCCGAGGAGATCCTCAACGATGTCGAGAAGGCGGTCTTCGAGATTTCCACTCAGCAATTCCGCTCCGGGTTCGCCCCCATCGACCCGCTCGTCAGCTCGGTCTACAAGCATATCGAAGAGGTGGCCAACCGGAAGTCCCTCGTGACCGGTGTTGAAACCGGTTTTACGGAACTCGACAAGATGACGGCCGGATTGCAGCCGGCGGATCTGATCGTCGTGGCCGCCAGGCCCGGCCTCGGCAAGACAAGCCTGTGCCTCAACGTGGCGCTGCACGCGGCGCTCAGGAAGCAGTTGACGGTCGGAATCTTCAGCCTCGAAATGAGCAAGGAGGCGCTGGTCAAGCGGCTGCTCTGCGCCGAGGGCGAACTCGATCTGCACAAGGTCAACACAGGCTACCTCAACCGGGAGGATTGGAGCCGGCTCGGACGCGCGGCGGGGTCGCTGTCGCAGGCACGGATCTTCCTGGATGACTCGGCGTCCATAACGATCGTCGAAATGCGTTCCAAGGCGCGCCGTCTGGCCATGGAGCACCGCCTGGACCTGATCATCGTGGACTATCTGCAGTTGATGACCGCCGGCGTACAGCGCGTCGAAAACCGCACACAGGAGATCTCTCAGATCTCCCGCGGCCTGAAAGCGCTGGCCAAGGAACTCAACGTGCCGGTCGTCGCCATCTCGCAGCTCAGCCGCGCCGTGGAAGCCCGGCGCGGAGACCACCGGCCGCAGCTTTCCGACCTGCGCGAGTCCGGCTCGATCGAGCAGGACGCGGATGTGGTCCTGTTCATCTACCGCGAGGAACTCTTCAACCCTACGGAGGAAAACGCCGGCGTCGCCGAGATCATCGTCGGCAAGCAGAGGAACGGCCCCCTCGGTTCGTTCCAGGTCGCCTTCATCAAGCAGTACACCAAGTTCGCGAACCTCTGGCAGGAAGGCTGATTCCTCCATGTCCGGCCGCCCCACATGGGCTGAAATAGATCTGGACGCCCTCACGCGCAATTATCGAACTCTTGCATCACTCCTCCGGGGCAGGTCCCGGCTGATCCCCGTCGTAAAAGCAGACGCCTATGGCCATGGCGCCGCCTCCGTTTCCATGGCCCTGGCAAGGGCCGGGACCACGGCTTTTGCGGTCGCGCTCGTAGAGGAGGGGATCGCGCTCCGCGATGCCGGAATATCCGGGGAAATCCTCGTGCTCGAGGGGGCCTTCCCCGGCCAGGAGGACGAAGTTGTCTCGCGAGCTTTCACCGCGACGGTCTTTTCACCAGACATGGTGCGCCGGCTCGAAAAGGCCGCGTCTTCCCGATCCGTTCAGGTTTCGGCCCACATCAAGATCGATACGGGCATGAACCGTCTTGGCGCGTCTTGGCACAGCCTGGCGTCCCTTCTTGAAGCTCTGCGCGATGCGGCGCATATCCGCGTGACCGGAACGTTCTCGCATCTCGCATGCGCCGAGGAGGAAGACCGCGAGTTCACGCTGGAGCAGATCAGGAGGTTCCGCCAGGGTCTGGGCCGGATCCGGGAAGCCGGCATCGATCCGGGCGAGATACACCTGGCCAACAGCGCCGGTCTCTTGTACTGGGAGGAACTGAGGGGATGGACGGCGCGCCCCGGGATTGCTCTCTACGGCTACCCGCCGTCTCCCGAGCGGTGCCCCGCTGAACTCAGACCGGTCCTGACCTTCAAATCCAGAGTCGCGCGCATCCAGACAATCTCGGCCGGGGAGTCTGTGGGCTATAACCGCCGGTTCATTGCCCGGCGGAAAACAGATGTGGCCACCGTGCCGGTCGGATATGCGGACGGCTACCGGAGGTCGCTCGGCGGGAAGGCCAAGGTCATCGTGAAGGGCCGTTGTGCGGAGGTACTCGGGACAATCTCGATGGATATGATCACCGTCGACGTTACCGAGGTTCCGGATGCCCGCGTGGGCGATGAGGTGATCCTGCTCGGCTCATCCGCAAACTGCCGCGTCGACGCCGCCTCCTGGGCGGACGCGCTCGGCACCATTCCTTACGAAATCCTGTGCGGAATAAGCCCCCGCGTCCCGCGAATCCCAATCCACTTGCCGTCTGCGGATTGCGGGTGAGCCACGCCATCTGGCTTCGCCGTATCTCGTTTGCGGTCAGCACCCGGCATCAATGTCGGACTGAGACCGCAACAAGAACTGATGTACGATACAGTCCGACAAGGAGAGTCCTAATGAAAACGCAGGCGGTTCTTGTTTTTGTCACGACGCTGACTCTCAATTGTGCAGGCGAGCTGGCTGCCCAGGGCAGGAGCGGGCATACGCTCTTTGGCGACCTCAAGGCGGATGAATCGAAGGCTGGGGGCAGGGTACCGCACAGCTACACCGTGGTGCTCGCCAGTGTTCCATGGGGCCAGCCCCGGCGGCAGCCGGTCCCGAACGGCGGCCGGTACAGCTTCATGGATGTCCCCAACGGGGAGTACAACCTGATCGTGGAGGTCGAAGGAAACGAAATGGTCCGTATACCGCTCCTGTTACAGGAATCCCGGTTCACGGACATCCGAAAGGATATCATCCTGGAGTGGACGCCCGACGCCGCAGCCCGTCTGGGCCCGGCCTTGCCATTCACCTATGCCCGCTCGGCTTCCAACCAAAGCCTCTTTGCGCAAGCCCAGGAGGCCCTGGCGCGAGAAGACTATGGCATCGCTGCATCTCTCTTCGATCATGTTGTGAAGAAGGACCCGAAGGACTACGAGGCCTGGACCGAACTCGGGACCACGCGTTTCAACCAGGAAAAGCTGGGTGACGCCGAGAGGGCCTATCGCAGCGCACTGGCGCTAAAGCCTGAATTTCAGCCGGCGCAGCTCAACCTCGGCAAGGTCCTCATGGCCCAGAAAGACTACGAGCGTGCGATCGAGGCGCTCGACCTGGCTGTCAAGAGCCAGCCTCAGTCGGCGGACGCGCACTATCTCCTGGGAGAGTCATATCTGCAGGTGAAGAAGGGATCGAAAGCGGTCGTGCATCTGAACGAGGCGATCCGACTCGACCCTTCGGGCAAGGCGGACGCTCACCTGCGGCTGGCGGCACTCTACAACGCGGCCGGGATGAAGGACCGCGCCGCGGCCGAGTACGAGCAATTCCTCCCCAAGAGGCCGGATCACCCGGACCGGGACAAGCTGCGCAAGTATATCGAGGCCAACAAGAAGCGCTGATTTGAGCCTTCGAGTTCATGCACCATGAACTCCAAGACGCAGAGACTTGAAAAACCTCAATAAAGAAGCCCCGGCTAGGCAGCTGGAAGTCCGCCTGCCGGGGCTTTTGGTTTATCTCGCGTTTCGACTCAGAAGTCGTAGCGCAGCGCAAACTGCATGACGCGCGGGTTTCCCTGGATCGATATGATGCGGCCGAAATCCTCGGCCGGCTCGTAGAGATGCGGGTCTATGGCGAGCCCGAATCCGGCGCGGGTCCGGTTGGGTCCGGCCAGCCGCTGCGTATTGGTCAGGTTGAAAACCTCCCAGCGGAACTGCACCTTGTGCCCCTCGGCATAGGGCATCTTCCACTCCTTGGCGAGCTGAAAGTCCAGAGAGACGTAGGAGGGAATCCGGAAGATGTTGCGCTCGCCCGTCTCCCCCGCGCGCGCGTTCCGGAAGCTCTGGTAGGCGTAAAGCGGATCTTGGAAGAAGTTCGGGTGGTCGCCCGATTTGGTCGGCGACTCCTTGATCTCGCGGATGCGGGAGCCCCAGCTCTGCGCGTTCCAGTTGGTGGCCCAGATCTCTGCGTCGAAGGGCGCGCTTGTGGGCTGGCCGCTGTTCCAGCGGAAGATGCTCCCTACCTGCCAGCCGCCCAGGATGGCGTCGGCCGCAGAGCTGATGCCGCCCAGGAAACGGCGCCCCTTCCCGAACGGAAGCCGCCAGATGGAATTGGCATTGATGATGTGGGTCATGTCGAAGTCCGACACCGCTTTGTTATCGTCCGGACGCAGAGCGTTCTCGATGAAGGCAGCTCCGTATTCATCGTCTGTCTGCAGTCCCGATGCGTTGTCGATCGACTTGCTGAAGGTGTAGTTAAAGTCAAGGGTGAGGCTGTCGCCGAACCGCTCCCGTGCCGTGAGTGTCCCGGCGTGGTAATCGGAGTATGCCACCGTGCTCCAGACCGAGAGCGCTGCATATTGCGGATGGAAGAACATGTTCGGGTAGATGCCCCGGTCATCGATAACCAGCTGCAGGTAGGTCCAGTCGGGAAGGTCCACTCCGTCGCGCGACACGCGGCTGTAAATGCTCTGCGTCGCCGTCGGATAGTTGCGGCGGCGGTAATTCGGGAACAGGTTCTCGAAATACGGGATCGGCTGCACCTGCTCTATCGGAACGTCTTTCCAGCGCAGGTCATAAAGGATCCCGGCCGCGGTATACCAGTCCATCTTCGACTTCGGATCCACGATGTTGTTTAACTGCATGATATCGCGCGTGGCGAGCAGATTGCGCGCCGCGCGGCCGATGTAAGAGGCCTCTACCGTCAGGCCCCTGCCAAGCTCGCGTCCGATCGAGAAGTTCCAGGCGTAGTTGACAGGACTGGTCAACGTGTCGTCCAGCGAAGTCTCAATGCGCTGGTCTTCGTCGGCCGGCGTAGTCAGTGGGAACGTCAGCTTGCCGGGGATTTCAATTCCCGGCAGGGTGCGAATCTGCTGACCGAAGCCGGTGAAAAGAGGGGCAGGGCGGTCTGTAAGGTTGTAAGTGTTGGCTGCGATCGTCTGGCTCGAGGAGAAACCGAGCGTGTTGTTCAAATCGAACGAGACGGCGAGGGCGCTGCCGATGCGGTCGTACGACATCGAGAAGCCGCCGCGGAACACGGACTTCTGACCGGTCCCGAAGATCGTCCGGAGTAACTTGTTCTCGAAGGTTGGCTGCCAGGCGAATCCGACCCTGGGCGAGAAGTCGTTCTTCCGGAAATCGTAGTACCCCGGCTTGTTGTTCACAGGGCCGGCAAGATCGACCGAAATCGTGTCGTTGTAAGGAATGACATTGTTGGCGGATGCGATCCGCTTTTCGAAATATTCTCCCAAACTGGTGGTAGGCTTGACCTGCAATCCGTTCGACTCGTATACGGGCCGGTTCAGTCCCCAGCGCAGCCCCATGGTCAGAGTGAGGTCGGGACGCGCGCGCCAGGAATCCTGGAGATAGAACTCGTATTCCTCGGTTGCAAAATTACGCGCTACTCCCTCACCTACTGCCAGGATGCTGCCGTCGCGACTGAAGTTAAAGTTGCCCGAGTATTGAGAGTACCGGCCGATCACGGCGCAAACGGCAGCCTGCAAGTTGGAAACGCTTCCCGCCGCATCGGCGATAGGATCCGACAGTACCGCTCCGGAATCCTCGTAGAAGGACGGGTTGGCGACGGCGGCATCGTAGGAATTGGCATAAGAAACCCGCTCGTTCCGGATCAGACGGATGTTGGTGCCGAACTGAAGGGTATGGCCGCCCTTCCTCCAGCTCACGTCATCAACGAAGTTATAGACCGGCGTGGTCCGGCTGAGCGTGCGGCTGAAATTGTAAGGCCAGTACACGAACCGGAAGCCGATGGAGTTTTGATTCGAGTCGCCCTGCTGCGAGAAAGCTTGCCGGGTGACGCCGAAGCGGAACGTGTTGATCATGTTGCCGCTGGCCATCCAGTCATACTGCGCCATGTACCCGATCGGATGGCTCCAGGTGGACGTCCCAGGTGTATCCGGCCAGTAGGAAGTGCCCGCCACCAGGTCATGCTGGTAGTTGCCGCGCAGGAAAACCCTATGGTGGCCGTCCTGGGTCAGGTTGAAATCCAGGCGGGCTGTGTGGCCGTTCTGGCTCACCGGGAGCGGCGAGTTGAACCGAAAACCGCTGATGTTCAATCCGTCGCCGGTGCCCGTATCGTTAGCAGGGTATTTCCTGGCGGCCTCAGCCAGCACCGCCAGCGCAGCCGGATTCATGCCGATCGGGAAGAGCTCGTTGAAGGACGCGCCGGACAGGGATGTAATGCCGCCGGAGGTGTTCTTGTACTTCACGATCCCCTGCCCCAGCGAGGCCAGCGGGACCGTGCGCAGCACGCTCTGCTGCTTGGCATCGCGCCGTCCCTCGTAGTTGTAAAAGAAGAAGGCGCGGTCTTTCACGATCGGGCCGCCGAGTGATCCGCCGAAGAGGTTCCGGATCAGCTTCGGCCGCTTCACACCGGACCGGTTGTTGAAAAAGTCGTTGGCGGTGGTGACGGTGTTGCGGTGGTATTCGTAGAGCGATCCATGCCAGTCATTGGTGCCGCTCTTGGTTACCAGCGAGACCTGGCCGCCGGAGGAACGTCCCTGGCTGGCAGTGATCGTGCTCGTTGTCACCCGGAACTCCTGCAGTGAGTCCGGGTTGACGCGGATCACCGTCGTGAAGGCCTCCCCCGTCTGTTGTTCGTTGACGTCGATGCCGTCCAGCGTCAGGTTGGACTGATCGCTGCGGGCACCACTGACGTAGCCGTCCGGCGTCACCGCCGCCTGAAGGCTGAGCAGACCGGCGACGTTGCGAGATTCGAGCGGGAGCTGGATCACCTGCGTCGACTCGAAGGCATTGCCCAGCGTGGCGTCCGAAGTGTTGAGCCGGATCGCGCTGGCTTCCACCGTGATGGTTTCGGTGATGCCGCCAACCTCGAGCTTCAGGTCCAGGACCATCGGCGTGTCCACGAGCAGGTTCAGGTTTTCGGCTACTGCGGTCTTGAACCCTTGCACCTCCGCCTTGACACCGTATCTCCCGGGCTGCAGCTGGTTGAAGCGGTAGACCCCCATGGTGTCGGTAACGTCCGTGCGGACGGCGCCCGTGGAACTTGTGAGCGTCACCGTCGCTCCGGGAATCACTGCTCCTCCCTGGTCGAGCACCCTGCCGGTCAACGACGTGACTTGGGCTTGTGCCGGGAGCGCGAGGAACGCCAGAGCTGCGAAGACCAGGAGCAGCCTGAAGTTCTTGAGACTTAGCAGATTTCGGTTCATTCCGGTTCCTCCAGTATCTGCGTCGAAGGCTAATCCCCCGACAGAAATAAAAACAAACACCCCGTGGGGTGCTGCAATTGCCGCGATGAGCCTGAGGAAGCGGCCCGGCCCCTCGCCACTTGGCCAGGTGCAAGCGGTTGGAACGGCGCTCAAACCAGGCTTCTTTGCCCGTGATTTTTGAATTCTAAAAAACGAATCGCGACTTGCCAACAGCTTTTTCAACGGGAGTTGGGGGCACGCCCTGCGGGTTTCGCCTTCTGTATCTCGAGGACGCAAGGGTCGGGGACTGAAGCCTGATGACTTGGCACATCATGCTGCGAGGTTCTCGGGGATAGAGGGCAGGCCGGCCCTTGGTAAGCGTTAGTTCAGCCCCGATCCCTCCGTGACCCTCTCCGAACGAAACGGGCTGTGAGCGTCCAAGGGGGGCTTTAGGCGCTTAGAGATCAGGTGATTGCCGTTTCTGGCAAGACGTGCATTATGGGATGTAGCCAATTTGCGCCGGTGCTGTCGGCTATCAGCATTCAGCCCTCAGCTCCAAAGCGAGCTGGCAGCTCGGCGAGCTTCGCACCCAAGCTTGCTGTGGTCAGCCCGTCGCAGCGGCGAGTTGGCGAATGCTGATGACTGAGAGCTGATGGCACTCACATGATTCGACAGCATTACCGGACGGCAGAATCTACTTTGGTTCCGGCTTGTCCGGGTTATGTTGCGGATGGAGCAGTCGGCAGACGCCTCGCTCGGACGGTTCAAAGGCGATTCCGGCTCGCGGCCCTCCGCAGTGCAGCGGGACTGAAGGAAAAGGCTGTTTCCGAAACGGAGATGTTCCTCGGCAAGGTCCCCGACTACAAGGACCGCAAGAAGCTCGAGCAGTTCATCCGCGACAACAAGCGCCCGTAGGTTGCGCCTGGAATCATGAAACCGGCACAATCTGATCCGAAAACAGGACGCCAATAAGGCATGGACGGCCCGACAGCTCCGGCTGTGCGATGGAGCCCGACAGGGAAACCTCCTCAGCCTGGCCGGATCGGTCGAGCCTGGCAGCCGCGCCCTGCTTTGCGTCCGGCCGCCACGACCTGCCTTGCTTCCACACGCTCTCTGTTCTCATGGCTTGATCGCTCGCCGGCACATGAGCCCCCCTGGATTTGCCGGGTGAAATAACGGGCAGTTGCCGTACACTTATTCGGGTGCCGGGCGGCGGCTCCTGTGACCGCGGTCCCTCCCGGACAGCATGACGAAATCCATCGCATCCTACACCTGCCAGTCCTGCGGATACGTTTCGGCCAAGTGGCTGGGGCGCTGCCCGGACTGCGGAAGCTGGAATTCTCTGGTCGAGGAAAGGAGGATCGCGGCGCCGGGTGACAAGTCCCGTGTCCGGCGAGAGAAAGTCGAAGCCACCCCTCTCGGCGCGGTCTCCGCCGAGGACGCCCCGCGCGTGGTGACCTCCAACGCCGAATTCAACCGCGTCCTGGGGGGAGGTGTTGTCCCCGGATCACTGGTCCTGCTGGGTGGCGAACCGGGAGTCGGAAAGTCCACGCTGTTGCTGCAGGTGGCCCAGGGCCTGCAGGAGGCGGGACGGCGCGTCCTCTACGTCTCGGGCGAGGAATCGGCACAGCAGATCAAGATGCGTGCCGACCGCCTGGAGAAGGGAGGCGCGGCTGGCGCCGCCGACATCTACGTCCTGCCGGAGTCGAACCTGGAAAGGATCCTGGCCGCAGCCGAGGACGTGCGGCCGACGGACCTGATAATCGACTCGGTGCAGACCACCTACTCGGATACGCTCGATTCCACTCCGGGGAGCATCAGCCAGGTCCGGCACGTCGCCGGCCAATTGCTGAACCTGGCAAAGTCGGAAGGGATCACGGTCTTCCTGATCGGGCACGTCACGAAGGACGGCAGCCTCGCGGGTCCGAAGGCCCTCGAACACATCGTCGACGCGGTGCTCTACTTCGAGGGCGAGCGCCATCACAATCACCGCATCGTCCGGGCTGTCAAGAACCGGTTCGGCGCCGCCAACGAGGTCGGCATCTTCGAGATGACCGCAGCCGGCCTCATGCCGGTGCGCAACCCCTCAAACCTCTTTCTCTCGGAATCAGGTGCGACCTCGCCCGGAAGCGCGGTCTGCTGCGCCCTGGAGGGAACCCGGCCGATCCTTGTCGAAATCCAGGCGCTCGTGGTGGCCACGCAGTACGGGACCGCGCGCCGGACCGCCACCGGCGTCGAATACAACCGGGTGTCGGTTCTTGTTGCCATGATGGAAAAACGGCTTGGCATTCCCATGGCGGGATGCGACATCTATATCAATGCCGCCGGCGGCATCGAGGTCGACGAACCGGCCGCCGACCTGGCGGTTTTTGCCGCGGTCATGAGCAGTTTCCGGAATCGGGCTGTCACGCCGAGGACTGTTTTGCTCGGGGAACTGGGCCTGTCCGGAGAGGCCAGACCGGTCAGCCAGGTGCACCTGCGCCTGCGCGAGGCGGCGACGATGGGCTTCGAGGCTTGCGTGCTCCCGGCGGGAAACCTCCCGCTTCTGGAAAACGTGCAGGGCGTCGAGCTCCTACCCGTACGGACCGTTTCAGACCTGTCCGACTTGATCTTCAGAACCTGACCGAGCGGCTTGGCCGCTTCGAATTCCTGAGCGCCCGCCGGCCGGGTTCCGGCTGTCGAGCCGTCCTGCGCGATGGTATTCGTGAAGGGATTCCCGGACTTCTCGCGTAATCGTCCGGTCGCATCGAATCGACTGAACCGTCAGGGCGGCTGAAGGATCGGCCATCGGGCGCACGCGAAATCCGGAACTGGCGACGGGCTCCTTCCCTCGCTGGTCTTCTTGGGCTTCACTTGAAATGTTGGTGGAGAGAAAGGGTGCGCGGAATCCATCCATGCGCCGCGACTCTGCCGCGAAGGTGAACCGACGGCTTGCTCTCGAATAATGATCCTGGATGTGCTAGATTGGCATCAGTGATAGTCCACCGGCCGATGAAACCAGCATCAGACCCGGGGCGCCTATTGTTCGTAATGTTGAAGGGGATTGAAGTGGGGGAGGACCTCTTGAAAGTCCGGTCATCGTTACTCCTGAAACCATTTCCCTGGGTCCATGTGCTCCTCGGCGGCTGGGGGCTGCTTTATCCATATTCTGATCATAATCGGATCACGGTTAAGGAGGAGATCGATGGATCTCTGGATTATCCGCATTTTATTAGTCGCGGCCGTTTTGATAAGCGCCTATTTTGTGCGGCCTTTCGACCTCAATACGCCATTGACGTTTGCCGTTGGCGCGGCGCTGGCCGCGCTCATCGTCCTCGCCGAACTCAGGATACGGCGGGCATCGCTGAAATCCCTCATCGGCGCCGCACTCGGGTCGATCCTTGGCATTGCAGGCGCGAGCCTCATCAGTCTGGTGATCGGCCGCATGCCGCTTGAGGCTGCGCAGGCCACATTCGCCCAGGTCCTTGTGCTCATCCTGATGTCCTACGTCGGGCTTGTGTCCGGCGCCAGCAAAGGCGAGTACCTGGACCTTTCCGCGCTCGGAGTGTTCCTGACGGACCGCTCGGCGAGAAAGTCCCAAAAGATACTCGACACGAGCGTGGTCATCGACGGGCGGATCGCTGACATCTGCAAGACCGGCTTCCTTGAAGGGACACTGGTCGTCCCGCACTTCGTATTGCGCGAGCTGCAGCAGATCGCCGACAGCGCCGACTCGATCAAGCGCAACCGCGGCCGGCGCGGCCTCGACATCCTGGAGAAGGTGAAGTCCGCACCGGGAATCACCGTGCAGGTCGTGGAGAAGGACTATCCGGATGTGAAAGAGGTGGACCTGAAGCTGATCGAACTCGCCAAGGAGCTCGGGGCAAAAATCGTCACCAACGACTTCAACCTGAACAAGGTCTCCCAGCTGCGCGGCGTCGAGGTGCTCAACATCAATGAGCTCGCCAACGCACTCAAGCCCGTTGTGTTGCCCGGCGAGACCATGAAGGTCTTCATCCTCAAGGAAGGCAAGGAATACAACCAGGGCGTCGCCTACCTGGACGACGGTACGATGGTCGTTGTCGACAACGCGCGCAGGATGATCGGCAAGACCATCCAGACGCAGGTGACCTCCGTTCTCCAGACCACGGCGGGAAAGATGATCTTCGGACGTTTCCCCGAGGAGGTGGAGGGTGGCAACCAGCGCGCGGACCGGCGTCCCGGCGAGAGAACCGGCGCTGCGGAGCGCGGCTGATACGACCTCGAGCGGAGTCACATCAAGCGCTGGTCAAGTGGCCTCGCTCATTGAGATCCGCGCGTACCGGCCGCTTCGGTCCGGAATGCGGCACTATCCGGCGCGCGGGGATCCGAAGCTTCTGCATTCCGAATCCAACAGGGCAACCGCGCCGTGCAACGGTGTTCGAGGAGATACTCTCAGGCCCGTTGCGTGAGTGTATATGCCGTTTCGCACGAGGACGAACGCTGAATTCCCGAAACACGGAGGTGCCGCAGGGGAGTCGTCCGGCATCGGGCGAGCGCCGACCGTGGTCGCGATCATCGCCGCGGGGGGAACCGGCTCGCGCATGAAGTCGGGCGTGCCCAAGCAGTTTCTCAAACTTGCCGGGCGGCCGGTCCTCCTCTGGACGCTCGAGCGCGTCCTCGCCCTGCCGAGCATTGTCCAGGTAATCATCCCTCTGCCTGCCGGGCACGTCCGGGCTGCCCGCAAGCTGATCGACAGACGGACCTGCGACATCCCGGTCCGCTGCGTGAAGGGCGGCGCCACGCGCCAGGAATCGGTGCGCAGGGCGCTCGAGTACGCCGTGCCCGACGCCGACCTCATCCTCGTCCACGATGCGGTCAGGCCGCTTTGCGAGCCGGAGATGATGCGCCGAGTGCTGGACGCGGCGTGGCATGAAGGGGGAGCCGTCCCGTCGCTGCCCGCGGCCGAGACGATTCAGCGTGTTTCCTCGAAGGGCCGCATCCTCGCGACACCGCCGCGGGGAGAGCTCCACGCCATCCAGACACCGCAGTGCTTCCGTGCAGGGGTTTTGAGGCAAGCGCTGCGCCGCGCGCACGAGGCCGGCTTCGTCGGGACGGACGAGTCGTCCGTCGTGCGCTGGGCCGGTCACAACGTCGTCG
>JACADW010000160.1 GCA_013388445.1 Acidobacteriota bacterium
CTATGCTCGATGTTTGCCGGCGGTCAATCAGCGTGCCGGATGCTCACTTCGTGGTTCTCACGGCCTGAGATGCCGGCAGATAGGTCACTGCAACCGGAGCCTGCAGTTGAAAGTCCAACAGCGTCTCGGAAGGCACCTTCACCTGTTTTCCCCGCGTGAATACCTGCAGGGCCGTGGCACCCCCGCCGCCGATGGCCGCACCGATGGCAGCGCCCTTGCCGCCGCCTGCAATCGCCCCGATGGCGGCACCCACGCCGGCGCCGATCCCGACTCTGGTGGCTGTTTCCTTTCCCCTGGACTTGCCCTTCTCCTCGTAAGAGTTGCTGACGAGAGGATAGGTCTTCCCCTGGAACTCCATTTTGTTGAGCTGCAACTCGAGTTCGCTCGAGCCCGAGATCCGCCCGGCGCTCTTCGCTTCGGCCAGCTTGACATATATATCCGTGCCTTTGGGTATGACGTCGGTCCCCTTGAGAGGGACGGGTTCGTCGAGCACCGCGAGGAAGAGCTCACCCGTCTTGTTCTTCGCCGAGTCGATGGCATCCGTCATTCTTAGGGAGAAGCGTGTGCCCGCCGGAATCTCGACCGTCACCGGCTGGGTGGCTGCCGGGGCTGAAGGGGCAGAGGGAGCCACAGAAGTTACCGGACCCGCAGGCGGCGCTGCACCTCTCTCGGGCGGGGCGGCGGGTTGCACGGCGGGCCTCGATGGGGCTGAAGCCCGCGGCGCCGTGCCGGCTGCCGGCTGAGCGGAAGGGGCGGCGGGAGCGGGCGCCGCCGCTTGCTGCTCGGTGACCGGAGGCGCCTCAGCCGCCAGTTGCCCCGGGAGGGTCAGCTTGTCCTCAACCTTCTGCACGCCGGGCGTCGCCTGTGCAAGCTTGTAAAGGGCGAGTTGCGCCTCAGCACTGGGGACTTCGCCGGCGAGCGTGACCACGCCGTCTTTCACCGTGACGTCCACGGCCAGCGTCTTCAGGTCCGGATTGGAGAAGATCTTCGCTTTTATATCGTTGGCGATGGTGTTGTCGTCCGGAGCCTTGGAACAGGCGGCGGAGAGCACCAGCGCAGCAGCACACACTACGAGTACCAATCCCTTGCTTGACATATTGTCTCCTGGTTTTTCGTTTGGGTCGCCAAGAAGCCTAACTCACAAAGGCCTGGTTCGCAATACTTGCGCCTCCCCACACCAGCGGAAACCCGATACCCGATCTCGGTTCGGATGGTATTCAGAGTCGGCCGAGAGGGTATCGCAACCGCCAACAGGCAATGATCCAGTGAAACCCGATTCTCCCTCGCCCCAATAGCCGAGGAGCCCCTCGGTTGCCGGAGTCCTGATGGGGCAAGATCGGTAGGTCATTCCGACCACTCCACTCAGAGACACCCTCCCTTTCTACGATGGCACCGCAGAGCGCCCATTCTCTGTGCGCTTCGTCACATAATCAGGTCAGGGGAGAGTATGGCACGGATTACGTCGGCCTTCAGCTCACACACTCCAAGGCTGCGGCAAGACCCGCTGTTCAAACAGAAAGGTGGTCGCAGGCGATCCGCCGCCCGAAACAGGAGGAGCTGCGGCCCGAATCTCTTGCAGAAAGCTTCCCGGGGCACATTGCGCACCGCTTGCGCAGCACATCCCCCACTGTCCTGCGCCCCCGTTACTCATTCTGATCTCCTTACGATTCCGGAAAGTCTTGCGGTAGAATCCTGGAGATTCCAGGTCGCCTATGCGCAAAAACATGCTCCAATCCGTGCTGGGCGCGATCGGCCAGATCCGCGGCAGGGAGGGCACGACCGCCCTCCTCATGTTCCTCTACTCCTTTCTGGCAATGACGTCGCACAACATCATCAAGCCCGTCACGCGCTCGAAATTCATCACGGATCTGGGAGCGGAGAACCTGCCCTATGTCCAGCTGGTCGCGGGACTTCTGATAGGGGTGATCATGGCCGGTTACGCCTGGCTTGTAAGCAGGCTCCCCCGGCGGTGGTCCATCCCCGTCACACAGGCAGGCATAGCCGGCGTGCTCGTCACCTTCTGGTTTCTGTTCCGCACCGGGGAGGAATGGGTCTCGGCGCTCTTCTACCTCTTCGGCCTCATCCTCGGCATTCTGTTGATCAGCCAGTTCTGGACCTTCGCCAACGTCATCTATGACCCGCGCCAGGCCAAGCGGCTCTTTGGCTTCATCGGCGGCGGCGCCTCACTCGGCGGGGCCCTGGGATCAGGCCTGACCAGGCTGCTGGCGAAAGAGGTCGGGGCCGAAAACCTGTTGCTCCTGAGCGCTGCCACGATGTTGCTTTGCCTCGTGATCGTATCGTTCGTCGTCACGAGAGAGTCGCAGACCGCCGATCTCGCGCTGGCGGTGGGAAGCGAGGTGAAAGGCGTCGGGTGGAAAAGAGCCTTCGAACTTCTCCGCCAGTCCCGGCATCTGCGGCTGATCGCCCTGGTGATCAGTTTCGCGGCCATCGGCGCAGCGTTTGTCGAGCAGCAGCTGAACATGGCCACCGAAGCCACCAAGGGCCAGGCAAACACCGACGAGATAACGGCGTTCCTGGCCACAGTGGCTTTCTGGACCTCGCTGTTCGGCTTCCTCATCCAGATCGCCGTTACCAGCCGGATCCATCGCTATCTCGGCATCGGCTTCGCGCTGGTGCTCCTGCCCGTAAGCCTCGGCACAACCGGATTGATCATCCTTTTTTATGCCACTCTCTGGGCTCCGGCGGTGGCGCGGGTGCTGGACCAGTCCCTGCGCTACACCGTCGACAAAACCACGCGCGAGATCCTCTATATGCCGCTCCCTGCCGACTCGAAGCTCGAGGCAAAACCGTTCGTCGACGTTACCGTGGATCGTTTCGCGAAGGGAATAGGGGCCGTACTCCTGCTCTTCCTGATCTCTTCATGGGGTCTCGGACTGAACTGGCAGCAGCTGAGCTACGTCACGGTACTCATGACCGGTCTGTGGATATTCATGGCCCTCAAAGCAAAGCGTGCCTATCAGGAGGCGTTCCGGCACAGCATCGAAACCGGCGAAATCAAGCCATCCGAAATCAGGCTGGCGTTCGCGGATCTTTCGACCGTCGAAACCCTCATCCAGGAGCTGGCGAGCCCCGAGGAAGGCCGCGTTCTCTACGCCATCGACCTCCTCGAATCGCTGGACAAGAAGAATCTTGTCACTCCCCTCCTCCTTCACCACGAGTCCCCCGCAGTCCGGCTCCGGGTCCTCGAACTGATGGCCGGCGCACAGCCGGAAATCTCCTCGCGATGGCTTCCCGCAGTACAGACGATGCTGGGTGACGAGAGTCCCGAGGTGCGCGCCGCAGCGGTTGCGGCGGTGGCGAGAATGCGGGGCCAGCAGTCCGCCGAGCTGGTCAGGCCTCTGCTTCATGATGACTACCCGCGCATCGCGATGACGTCGGCAATGATCCTCGCCGGGAGCTCCCTTGAGGAAGACGTGCGCGCCGCGGAAAACATGCTGACGGGCCTGGTGGCCGACAGCCGCGATTCGGCAGCCCGGCTCAAGAAGGAGTTCGCCGTTGCAATCCGCTATACGTCCGAGCCGCACTTCCGCCGGCTGCTCATCCCGCTGCTGCACGACAGCACCCCCGATGTCGCAGCCGAGGCCATGCACAGCGTGCGGCAGCTTGGTCCCGCGGACTTCATTTTCGTCCCCACCCTGATTTCGCTGCTGCGGGATCGCAGGCTGAAAAGCAGCGCGCGCGAGGCACTGGTGGAACACGGCGAACCTGCGCTCCCTATCCTGCGCCACTTCATGCTGGACCAGGATGAAGACATCTGGGTGAGGCGCCATATCCCCGCCACCATCGCCCTGATTCCCTGCCAGAGGGCGGTGGAAGCCCTGATCGAAGCCCTCGGGGATCCGGACGGCTTCCTCCGCTTCAAGGCAATCGCCGCGCTCGAGAGACTCAGGCGAAACCGGAGCGAGTTGAAGTTTCCGGCAGAGCCCATAGAGGCAGATGCCCTGCGAGAGTGCGAGCGCCTTCTCACCCGCCACTCCATAGCCGCCCACCTCCGCGCAGAGCGCCGCATGCCTGAGGATGCGCTCCTCGCCCGCGCGCTGGCCGAGAAGGTTCAGCGTGCGCTGGATCGCATTTATCGACTGCTGGGACTCGTCTACCCGTGGGAGGATATAGCTGCCGCTCGCTGGGCTATCGAACATGATGGCACACGTGGCCGGGCAGGTGCACTCGAATACCTGGACAACACTCTTAAGGGCGAATTAAGGAGAAAACTGCTGCCCGTCATCGAAGAGGCCACTGCCTCCGACTCGGCATCCCGGCATGCCGCCGTGTGGCGGCGTCCGGGCGGTGCGGAGGCAGCCATTCTCCGGCTCATCCATGACAAGGATCCGGTCCTGTCCGCTTCCGCGATTTATTTCATATGGCAGCAGCGACTGTCCGGCTTCGCCGGAGAACTCGAGCGGGTGCTTGCCACTCGGGACGTGCGGGACTGGTGCGTTTTCGAGGCGGTCTCCTGGGTTCTCGCCGCCTTCCGCCTGCACGAGGATAAGCGGCGTCTTCTCTGGCGCGAACCCCTCCCGGCGGTGGAGCTCGTAGAGCGGTTGCGCGCTCTGCCGATGTTCGCCTCTGTAACGGTCGATGAACTGTTCAGGATCGCGCGGGCCGGGCAGCAGCTGCGCTACGAAGAGAGAAGCCTGCTTTTCCAGGAAAATGCCATCCCCGAATATCTTCAGTTCCTGCTCGAGGGCCGGGTGAGCCGGCTGGCGAAAGGGAAGGAATCAGTCGAGGTCAAGCCGCCGGCGGCGCTCGGATTTCGCGAGGTGCTGGAAGCCCGTCCCATTGCTGAGTTTATCCGGGCTATCGGGACCGTCGTCTGCCTGGCTCTGAACAGCGACGACTATTGGACCATGCTTTCCGACAACACCGACCTCGTGCGCGGGCTGTTCAGGATGCTCTGCGACTGCGGATCAGGCACCTCGGGTAGCCCAGTGATCACGGGCCGCGGCAGAGCTCCTTCCCCCGCCGGGCAGGCACCGCTCAAGCCGATTGACAAGGTGCTGTCCCTCCAGCAGATCGCCCTCTTTTCCCATCTCAGCGCGGAGGAGGCCCTCAACCTCGCCTCGATCGCCGAAGAGATATGTTTCGCACCAGGTTCCATGCTCTTCAGTGAAACCGATCACCCCGCGCTTTATGTGCTGCTTTCGGGCAGCCTCGCCCTGGAATCCGCCGACCACGATCCGCCTCTTGCGGCCGGTCCCGGTGACGCTATCGGCGTGTGCGAGACTCTGGCGGGTGTTTCTCTCGGCAGGAGGGCGCGCGCCACAGCGTTCGGAACGGCCTTGCGCATTGATCGTGAGGACCTCTTCGACCTTCTGAGCCAACGGCCCGTCCTGCTCCAGGAGCTGTTCTCTGCGCTCTTCCGGTCGCAGGCCCTGTAACCGGAAACATGAACGGATACCAGCGAATCCGGTGTGCACTGAACGGAAACGGCCCGACCGCGCCGCCCGACAACACATGCGCCCTGGTTCGGGCGGCACGCAGCTATTCGTGAGAATCCAGAGATGCTGCGCGACGAGCGGGAAAGACCCGGCATGAGAGACCGCGACGGAATGCCGGCCGTCTTGAACAACGAGGACCCGCATCTTCGCCCCGCGCAGATCAGCCCTGCTTTTGAGTCCACTCCCAGCCAGAAGAAACAAAAACGGCTTCAGCGCCGGCGCCTCGCAAGGCTGGCTGCAAGACCGGACAGACAATCGAAAGGGCCATTCCTGGACATGATGCCGGCATGGCCGGCGTGGCTGAGCAACGCCTGGCCCAGGATCTTCATCTTCCTCCTCCCGGCAACGTTCAGCACGGCCCCTGTCGCGCCGCCGCCGGCCACGAGCTGGCTCCTGATAGGCCTGGTGCTGGCGGCAATCGTCACATCCGTCTTCTCGGAACAGCGGCTCTTCCCTCTGATTCGGGCCGCATTGCCAGCGTCACCATTGCGGACCTGGAC
>JACADW010000081.1 GCA_013388445.1 Acidobacteriota bacterium
AGTCCTATCTCGACTATGGCATCTTTCAGCCGATCCAGATAGCGAGCATCATAGCTCTGAACAGCCCCCGGTCCTGCGTTGAGGAGACGGTTGCCGTATATCAGGCGCGGAGAGATTGTCTGGTGGACGGGCTGAACCGCATCGGCTGGCCGTGTGACAAACCGGCGGGAACGATGTTTGTTTGGGCCAGAATCCCGGAGAAGTTTCGGGAGATGGGCTCGCTCGAATTCTGCAAGTTCGCGCTCGAGGAGGCCAAGGTCGCCCTCGCTCCAGGAATCGGTTTCGGGACTCATGGTGAGGGCTGCGTGCGTTTCGCCCTCGTGGAAAACCAGAAGCGCACGCGGCAAGCATTGCAGGGGCTCAAGAAGATCCTCTAGCGCTTTCCGTGGCCGAGGAGCGGGGTCTCGCACGATGTCAACCAAAACATCCGGATGCCACGATCCGGCCCGACTGGAGATCCGATGAGGATCAAAGACTCGGTGGAGGAACGGCAGGGCTACTCGGGCGCCCGCTGGCCGAAGATGACCGACCCGAGCGGAAACGAATCTCCGTCAAGCGTCGGGCCGTTTCTCATCTGGCAGCAGCTGCATCCGATCTATTACGCCGAGCTCTGCTATCGCGCCCGCGGTGACCGCGCCGCCGTGGAGAGGGACAAAGAAGTCATATTCGAGACCGCCAGATTCATGGCGTCTTATGCCGCATGGGACGAGGCCGCGCAGCGCTATGTGCTCGGCCCGCCGCTGCAGTGCGCGCAGGAAGTGTTTCCCAAGGAGAGAACCTTCAACCCCACGTATGAGCTGACGTACTGGCGCTGGCGACTGGAGACGGCTCAGCGGTGGTGCGAGCGGCTGGGCATGGGCCGGGAACCTGGATGGGACCGGGTGCTTGCGTATCTCGCGAAGCCTGCGGTCCGAGATGGGATGTATCTCTTCGCCGAGAGCGCTCCCGAATCTTATTCGGACAGGCGCTACTTCAGGGATCGCCCCTCGGTGACTGCGGCTCTCGGGGTACTGCCCGGTCCGGGAGTGGACCGGGAAACGATGCGCCGCACGCTCCACTGGATTTGGGATCATTGGGATTGGGCGAGCACATGGGGTTGGGACTACCCGATGGTGGCCATGTGCGCCGCGCGCCTGGGCGAGCCGGAGAGGGCGGTGGACGCGCTTCTGATGGACACGCCCAAGAACCATTATCGTCTGAACGGCCACAACCACCAGCGCCCCGGCCTCACGATCTACCTGCCCGGCAACGGCGGGCTGCTCTACGCGGTTGCCATGATGGCCGCCGGCTGGGATGGCGGCCCGAAAAAGCACGCCCCCGGGTTTCCCGATGACGGTCGGTGGGTGGTGCGACACGAAGGCCTGCTTCCGGCCCCGTGAGAGATGCGCGCGACCGATCATGCTGCTGACTCCGATGACTCTTCGGCGATGCCCCGACTGTTGAGAGGAAGATATGGACGAGCAAGTCCGAGCGAAATTCCCGCCGGTATTCTGGTACGCGAACCTTACCGAGCTCTTCGAGCGTGCTGCCTATTATTCGATGGCCAGCTTCGTGGTGATTTATCTGGGCCAGCTTGGCCTCGGCACCTATTGGCCGGCCATCCTCAACACGCTGCTCTGGTTTCTTATCTACTTCCTTCCCATTCTGTCCGGGACTGTGGCCGACCAGGTGGGTTTTCGCCGGGCGCTCCTGTGGGCCTTCGTGCTGCTCACGATCGGGTATTTCCTGCTGGGCTACCCGGTCTGGCTCGGCGGCGGAACGCTCGCTCCGATGATTGAGCGCGAGGTCACTGCCGGCATGAACGTGGTTATTCCCGCAGTCATCGGCATCCTGCTGATCGGTTTCGGTGGGTCCTTTGTCAAGCCTTGCATCCTTGGCACGGCCCAAAAGACCGCGGGTGCCCGGGCCACGCTGGCCTTCGCCATTTTCTATGTCGTGGTGAATGTCGGTTCCCTTTTCGGGCGCATCGTGGCCTTTTTCGTCCGCACCCGCCCGGGCGCCGCTCTGTCCGCGATCTTTGCCGTGGCCGCATCCATGGCTATGCTCGCCTTTCTGGTCGTCATGGTCCTGTATCGAGGTCCCGAAACTGCGCCGGGGAGCGGCATACACGGAAAGCCGCGCAAATCCGTGCCGGAAATTCTGACCGGGATGGTGACGGTGATTTTCAACCTGCGATTCTTCCTCTTCCTTCTGGTCTCCTGCGGCTTCTTCTTCCTTTACAACCAGGTATATGTGGCGCTGCCGCTCTACCTGAAGACCGTCGTGGAGGCGAAGCCCGCCATGGATATCTATACGATGGCGAATCCGCTGGTCATTGTGTGTTTCCAACTGCTGGTAACGAAGATCTTCGGCAAGATGAGGCCCATCCGCTCGATGATCGTCGGCACCGTAATCATCGGAGCGGCCATGGCGCTCAACATGATTCCTGTCTTTACGGGAAGTGATCTGCGTGCGCCCTTCGCCGTGCTGATCCCGGTCGGGTCCTTGATTGTGGTGGTTTCGATCGCGCTTGGAGCCTTTGCGGAACTCTTCACGTCGGCGCGGATGTACGAGTACGTGGGATCGATGGCGCCCAAGGGTCAGGAAGGTCTCTTTCTCGGCTATGCCAATCTGCCGCTCGCCTTCGGTTCGCTGGCCGGAGGTCCAGTGGGCGCGCTGATTTTCAACGAGGTCATGGCCCGCGGCGCAAGCAGGCGTCCGGACGGACTACTGGAACTTGAGCCGAGCCAGAATGCGCTGGGCTGGATTATCCTCATGGCGATCGGGTTCGTGTCGGCGCTGTCGATGTGGCTTTTCAACCGCTGGCTCGAAAGGCAGGAAGCCCTGGACGAGGTTTCAAGAAAGTGAGCCGCAGTCATAAGGCTATGTATGCCACGCTCGCGGCGATCAACCACGAGGACATGAATCTCGATGGCGGCTCGCGCACTCGCCGTAGCTTGGGTGGGCAGAGGCACGACACGTCACCCGTTGCCGGTCCTGTCTCTGACGGCGGCGGAGCCGCTCTAACTGTCTGAAAGAACGCGTGGAGGAACAGACTCATGACTAGTTTCAAGATCTCCGTTCTCTCGCTGTCAGTCGTGAGCACACTGGCGGCCTGCGTGGCGGTCTGCGCCCCCGTGCCGCGTCTGCGTGTGAGCGAAAACCGGCGCTTTCTTGTCAACGACGACGACAAGCCGTTCTTTTATCTGGGCGACACGGCGTGGGAACTCTTCCACCGCCTCAACAGAGAGGAGGCGACTCGATACCTCGAGAACCGCGCCCGCAAGGGCTTCACAGTGATCCAGGCCGTGGCTCTCGCCGAGCTCGACGGCCTCAACGTCCCCAATGCCTATGGGCATAGGCCGCTCGTAGACAACGATCCGGCCAGACCGGCGGCGGTGGAAGGTCCGGGCAACGACTACTGGGACCACGTGGATTATGTCGTGAACAAGGCGGAGCAGCTCGGTCTTTTTATCGGCTTCCTACCGACCTGGGGAGACAAGTGGAACAAGAAATGGGGGGTCGGGCCGGAGATATTCACTCCGCAGAACGCCGAGGCCTACGGTGAATGGCTGGGCCGGCGCTATCGCGGCAGGCCGATCATCTGGATCCTCGGCGGCGATCGCCCCATCGAGACCGATGGTCACAAGGAGATCATACGCGCCATGGCCCGTGGCTTGCGGCGGGGCGACGGCGGCGAGCACCTGATCACGTTTCACCCGACAGGCGGTCGCGGCTCCGCCGAGTGGTTTCACGAGGAGGAGTGGCTGGACTTCAACATGCGGCAGAACGGACACGTGGCTGAATATGACCGCTATGCCGCCACCCGCGCGGATTATGATCGCATGCCGGCGAAGCCCGTGATCGACGGCGAGCCGATCTACGAGGATCACCCGGTTTCCTTCAGGCCGAAGGAGATGGGGCACTCGATCGCAGCCGATGTGCGCAGGCCGCTTTACTGGGACCTGTTTGGTGGTGCCTTCGGCCACACGTACGGCCATCACTCGGTCTGGCAGATGTGGCAGCCGGATCGCAAGCCGGTAAACGGTCCGCTCATGCCGTGGCATGAAGCGATCGATCAGCCGGGCGCGGCGCAGATGCAGTTCGGGCGGCGACTCCTGGGATCGCGCCCCTTCCTCACCCGCGTGCCCGATGAATCCGTCCTTGTCGATGCGGATGTCAAGACATCGGTCCCGGGTGCGGGAAGGTACCGTTTCCTTGCCACGAGAGATGTCGATGGCACATACGCCATGGTCTACGCACCGGTGGGCCGCAGGTTCAAGGTGCGCATGAGCGTGATTTCCGGATCGCGTGTGCAAGCCTGGTGGTTCAATCCGCGAAATGGAAAGGCGACCGCCATGGGTGAGTTCTCCAACATCGGAGACCGTGAGTTCGCGCCTCCAGATCCAGGAGAGCACCTGGATTGGGTGCTGGTTCTGGATGATGCAGCCAAAGGGTATCCTCCTCCAGGAGCGACAGCGAACACGGGTCCCTGAGAGCGGGTTCTTCATCAGCCGATGGTTCGGCGCCTAGAGATCCGCAGCCTGGAATCCGGAGCCGCAGGGTTGGCGATCACCGGCGGTTCTGGCACACTATGCTGCGTTCGGTATCAGCCGTAAGGAGCATTTCATGCACAGAATGGCATCGCTGGTTGTCGTGAGTTTCCTTTTCATGCTCTCGGGTGTACCTGCATGTGCGCAGGACTGCATCTTCAAGACGAGAGAGGACGAAAGCCTGAAGCAGGCGCTGAAGAGCTTTCATGACGTGCTGAGCGAACTGGTGCACGGCCCTGCGGAAAAGGGCGACTTCGGCCCGGTCCGGGCCAGAGCCGGGGAATTGGCAAAGCTGCGCGACGGCATCATGGCGGCCGGCTTGCCGGCCAGGATGGTCAAACGCTGTGCCGAAATATCGGCCCGCGCTACGGACCTGTCGAAAGGCGTTGAAAACCTGGTGGCGCAAACGGAGGCAAACGCCATCGACGCGGCTATCAAGACGGCATTCGACACGGTCCATGTTGCATATCGTAATTTGAACGGCGCCTTGACCTCGCTGGAAGACCTTCTTGACGCCTTTCATGATTTGCTCCACCCGCTCTGGCACGATGCCTATCCAAACAAGGATGCGGCGGCCATCAAGACCGCGACCCCCAGACTGAAGGTCCGCGCCAAGCTCATCCTCAGCTCTGCCCAGTCCACGGACAAACCCAAAGCCCCGGGCGCGAAGAACCTCCTGGATGCCGTGACTACGCTCGAAGAAGCCGTGGCCGCCAAAGACGACCTGGCAATCCTTGAGGCCCTGAGGATGGTACACGAAGCCTACGAGATGCTTGCTGGCGGCCACGAATAGAAGGGCACGATTCTATAGGCCCCATCTGCCTGTGCGCCGGAGCCACGGTGGTGCGCATGCTCGCTTGGCTCCCTGGGTGCCATCCGGCAGCCGGTTGGCAACCTGTTTTTAGGAGAATCGTTCATGCGCCGCGGCGTACCCAATGACGCATGAAGATATGCGCGGGCGACTTTGTCCATGTCTGGATGCGCAAAGCCCGACTCCCAGATGATGCGATGAAGGGTGCCGTATTATGGTACGGTCCTTTCATCCCTTTGACGGAATCTACTCTGGCCACCACGGTGAACAGCAGGTACGTCGGAGCCGACTTTGACCGCATCTGGGATGACACGGACCTCGGCGTCAAGGGCTACTTCGGACGGTTCGCAGTTGATGCGCCTTGGGAGCTGAGCAGACTAGTGCAGGCGTAGGGGACGGATGTGTCCACCCCAGCAGTCGATCGGCTGCGACGCCCCGGCCTGCGTTCTTTTGAACAAAGTACGCGACCTCTGCCTGATATCTCTCCGCTGTTTCTGCCGATTATCCGAGGATGCATCCGGGAGCTTGGGCGGTGCAAATCGGTCCCGCGCCTCCTTTTGCGCTTGCCTTCCGGACGCCTGCAATATAGAAAAAGCCGTCGACACTGGTCATTGTCAACCTTACACGCATGGAACGGGTACTATGCAGAGCTTTCACTGGCTGGACATCGTAGTCATTGTCGCGTTCTTTGTGGTGGTCTTCAGCATTGCCGCCTATTACTCCAAGAAGGCAGGAAAGGATACGGGCCAGTTCTTCCTTTCGGGGCGGGACATGCCATGGTACATCGCGGGCACGGCCATGGTGGCGACTACATTTGCCGCCGACACGCCCCTGGCGGTGACCGAACTGGTCGCGCGCAACGGGATAGCCGGTAACTGGCTCTGGTGGAACCTCGCCATCGGGGGGATGCTGACGGTCTTTTTTTTCGCCAGGCTCTGGCGCCGGGCCGGCATCATGACCGACGTGGAGTTCGTGGAGCTGCGCTATTCAGGGAGCGCTGCCGCCGTCCTCCGCGGGTTCCGCGCCATATACCTCGGGCTGTTCATGAACGCCATCGTGCTGGGATGGGTAAACAAGGCGATGGAGAAGATCTTCAAGGTGACCATCCCCGAGGTGGATCCGTTTCTTCTCGTGGTGATATCGGCCAGCCTGCTGGCCGTATATGCCTCGGCATCAGGCCTGGTCGGCACCGCGCGCACGGACAGCTTCCAGTTCGTTTTTGCCATGGTCGGCTGCATCATACTCGCCGTCATTGTAGTGCGGCTGCCTCAGATCGGCGGGCTGGCTTCACTGAAGGCGAAGCTGGCACCGCAGGTCCTCGATTTTTTGCCCAGGGTCGGAAACGTGAGCGCAGAGGGTGTAACGGGCGGGGCGCTCGCGATTCCCGTCGGGGCATTCATTGCCTACATCGGGCTGCAGTGGTGGTCTGCGTGGTATCCGGGTTCGGACCCGGGCGGCGGGGGCTACGTAGCTCAGCGCATCATGTCGGCAAAGGACGAGAAGCACGGCCTCTTTGCCACCCTCTGGTTCACGATAGCGCACTATACGCTGCGGCCCTGGCCCTGGATCCTTGTTGCCCTGGTGGCCCTCGTCCTCCTGCCGAGAGTCGAGAACGTGGACTTGATCCGCGCGGAAGACCCGGCGCTGTATGAGCGGGTGGCGGCCGCGTATGCGAGTCCGGCTCTCCACAAGAGCGGCGACCCGGCACTGCAGACGCCTGAATTCAAGGCCATGTACGAGAAGTACGAGAACACGGTCGATCCGGGGGTGATGTATCCCAAGCTCATGCTTCGCTACCTGCCCACCGGTCTGCTTGGGCTCCTGATTGCCGTATTCCTCGCCGCCTACATGTCCACTCTCGCGTCACAGCTCAACTGGGGCACATCCTACATCGTCAATGACTTCTATCGGCGGTTCATCCGGTCGGACGCCTCCGAGAAACACTACGTCCTTGTTTCGCGAATGGGCGTCGTGCTGATGACCGTCTTTTCCCTCCTGGTCACGAAGTATTTCCTCACACGAATATCCGGCGCATGGGAATTCGTCATCAACGCCAGTGCGGGCATGGGAGCCGTGCTGATCCTCCGGTGGTTCTGGTGGCGTATCAACGCCTGGTCCGAGATATCTGTGATGATCGCGCCTCTCGTGATCTACCCCATAGCGAGGTACGGCTTCGGCATCCTGCCTCCGATGACTCTCTACCCGACAGTGTTCGGAACCACCGTGGTCTGGCTGATTGTCACCTTTGCCACCCGGCCTGTCGAGGAGAAGAAACTGGTGGATTTCTTCCGGCGCACGCATCCGGGAGGTGCCGGCTGGAGGCATATCGCCGCCAAGGCTCCTAGTGTCAAAGGAGATAGCGGTTTTGGCCGTCTTTTCCTCGATTGGGGATTGGGCGTGGTTGTGGTCTACTCGTTCCTTTTCGGCCTGGGCGAGTTGCTTTTCGGCGGATACCTGTCGGGTTCTCTTATCCTGCTGGTCGGGTTTCTGTCCGCGTGGATCATCTGGATGGACCTGAAGAAGCGGGGATTCCAGTCGCTGTCTTCCTAACGCGTGTGGACCAGTTCAGAGATGCGGGCTGCCACGAAACGCTCAAGCGGTGGAAAGGCATCTCCGACCGTCGGCAGGCTGGAGAATAGAGATCCCCTTTCCGGACCTGCGAGCCTGACGGAAAGTGTCTTCTGTCTGCGAGAGCCTTCCCTGTAGCACCGTAGCAGCCCTGTAGAGCCTGCTCTTGACGGTGGATAGAGGCACCCGGGTGGCCTCTGCGATCTCGCCCAGCTTCATCTCGTGGTCGTACCGGAGAAGGAAGACCTCACGGTGTGGGCGGGGCAGTCGTCGAGCGTGAGCTCTCAGATTGGTCTCCTGCTCCTCCCGGCAGAGAACGTCGAGCGGCGAGTTGACATCCCGCTTTGGTAACTCGTGGAGTTCACCCTCGTCCGTCATCTCGTCCAGGCTCATCGTCCTCTTCTGTCTGGACAGGTCGATGAAGAGGTGCCGGGCGATGCTGAAGAGCCAGGCATGGAATCCATACTCGCCGTTGAACAGATATCCCTTTTCGAGCACCCGAATCCAGTTTTCCTGGAAGATATCTTCCGCCGTGTGACGGTTTCCGGTCAGCAGGAGGAGGTATCGGAGGAGACTGGGGCCGAACATCTCGATGAGACGCCCCAATAGGTACGGGTCGCGGTTCCGCAGCCCGACTGCAATGTCTTGATTTAAAATACCTTGTCGCTGTTTAGGAGCTCTCATAACGCCTTTCTTAGGTTCCAGCGGCTCGCCTTCCGCCCGCAAAGACACCCGGTAAACCGCGGAGTCTCTCATACCTATTTAGACGCCACGGACTCACAGAATGTCCTTAGGACTTACTGTGGATTGCCCGAGCTTATTCTGAGGTTTCTATCGCGCCCGTCGAAATCGCGTGGCCGCTGCTCCAAATGCTCGGGTATACCAAAGTAAGGGTTGCAGGTCACATTCGGCCCAATGTCACATCTCTTGCCAGCTCCTTGCAGCAGTCGTGCGGCGTGGAGCCAGCCGGATAAGCAAGTCACTGCAAGTTCAAGATCTGACCTGCATGATCTAGGCCGCTGCGTTGCAGCGCACGAATCGTGCTGCCGGCGGGGGTGTCCGGAGGGGTATTGAATTCCGGATGCCCGGCCAGGCCGCATGCCGGCTTGGCGAAAAATGCCTTCCTGCTTCACGCACCGGGCTTGCCGCCGGGTTTCGATTCCAGAAGCTCGATGAACTCGACCGGAGCACCGTTGTCTACTATGAAAGCGACACGCACGCCTTCAGAAGGGCTGTTCGGGGCGATCAGGACTTCCTTGTTCTCAAGTTCCAGCTCGAGCTGGTCCACACGGAAAGCGACATGCGGGATTCTCTTGACCAACTCGGGAAGCGGACACTCGGGCTCGAAACGCATCCATTCGATTCCATAGGGGCTTGTCTCAAATCCGGACACGTAGACTCGATGTTGCTCCAGACAGACCTCCCCGGGTTTTGACTCGTTTGTGGGTATGCCAAGGTGGTGATAGATACGCATTGTTGGAGGCCTTTCCGCGCGATTTGGCGTAAGCCGCCGGCACAGATCTATTTCCTCAAGTGCGGAGCAAAGGAGGAAATGGAACTTTTGCGGACTGCGGCCCGTAATACCAGCTGTACCATTGTGACCGCTCTCTGGAGGCACAGGTGCAGCAGGACGGTACTTCCATGGACAGGGTGGTTCGCCGCCGGAGACTGACCACGGGGAGAATCAGCCTGATTGGGATCGCCGGGATCCTCGCAGCGGCGGGATTCTTTCTCTACCCCTCACTCAATCGCTGGGCTTCGGCGGAGCGATCGGTTGAGATCGGCCGCCTGCGCCTGGGGCAGGCTGTCCGTGGTGACCTGTTGCGCGATGTGTCCGTCCAGGGCAGAATCGTCGCAGCCGACCGTCCCACGCTCATAAGTCCCGCCCAAGGGGTCGTGACCCTTCTGGTAAAGCCCGGCGATGTGGTCAGGAAACGGGACGTCATGGCCCGCATCGAAAGCCCTGAGGTCCGTAACCGGCTCGAGCAGGAACGTTCCGTCCTGTCCTCGATGCGCTCCGATCTCGAGCGGCTCAAGATCTCCAGCGAGCAGAAACAACTCCAGAACAGACAGCAGGTGACACTCCTCGAGCTCAAGGTCCAGGCGAGCGAGAAAGCGATGGAACGGGCCCGGAAGCTCCGGGAGGAAGGACTGGCCAGTTCGATCGATTTCGAGAAGGCGCGTGATGATCTGGAGATCGCGCGCCTGGAGCTGGCCCATGCTCGCGAGAACATCCGCCTGGCCAAGGAGAATGCAGGGTTCGAGATCCGCACCAGGGAACTGGAGCTGGAACGGCAAGAGCTCGTCGTTGAAGACGTGAGCCGCAAGGTTGAGGAGCTTGCCGTCCTGTCGCCCGTAGACGGCCTCGTGGCGCGCGTGGACGTCAAGGACAAGGACGCCGTGCAGGCCAACCAGTCGCTTTTCAGCGTGGTGGACCTTTCGAAATTCGAAGTGGAGGTGCTCGTCCCGGAGAACTATACGAACGAAATCGCACCCGGCACCCCCGTTGCCATTCTCTACGAAGGGCGTGAATATGCAGGGAAAGTGAAGTCCATCTCTCCCGAAGTCGAAGCCAGCCAGTTCAAGGGAGTCGTCGCATTCAGCGACCAGCCCCCCTCGGGCCTGAAGCAGAACCAGCGGGTAGACACGCGGCTGTTGCTCGATTCCCGGCGGAATGTCGTCAAGGTTCCCAGGGGCCCGTTCCTCGAAACCCTTGGGGGACGTCAGGTCTACGTTGTTGAAGAGGGCATGGCCAGGCTCCGCGCCATCACTGCCGGAGCCGTGAGCGTGACCGAGGTTGAGATAAGCTCGGGCCTTGCGGAGGGCGAAAAGATCGTACTTTCCGACATGACTCGATACGATGGGGCAAAACTCATCTTGTTGAGGAAGTAGTTCCTTCGTCCCGGTACGGGCCGCACAAGAAGGAGGTCGACCGCATGTTGACCATGAACCGTGTCAGCAAGATCTACCGCACCGACTCCGTCGAGACACACGCGCTCAGCGAGATCGATCTTGAAGTGCAGGCCGGAGAGTTTGTGGCGCTCATGGGCCCGTCGGGCTGCGGCAAGACGACTTTCTTGAATGTGGCCGGCCTCCTGGACACCTTCGACAGCGGCATTTATCTGCTCGATGGAGTGGATGTCTCGGGATTGCACGATTCTGCAATGTCCCGAATACGGAATCAGAAGATCGGCTTCATCTTTCAGAGCTTCAATCTAATCCCGGACCTCAACGTCTTCGACAACGTGGACGTGCCGCTGCGCTACCGCGGGCTGGGGGCAGGAGAAAGGCGTCGGATCATCGAGGAAGTCCTTGAGAAGGTCGGGCTCAGCGCGCGCCGGAAACACTATCCATCTCAACTCTCCGGCGGGCAGCAGCAGCGCGTGGCCATAGCACGCGCTCTTGCCGGCCGGCCGCGATTGATACTGGCCGACGAGCCCACGGGCAACCTGGATTCCGCGATGGCGGGAGAGATCCTTTTTCTGCTCGAACAGATCAATCGAGAGGGCACAACCATCGTGATGGTGACACATGACCCGAGGCTTGCGGCGCGCGCCAGGCGTACCGTTTACCTTCTGGACGGCCGCACTGTTTCCGCCCCGCCGGAGGCAGGCACAGGCGCGGATCTCGCTTCGGCCCAAGCGGCCGACTGAGCAGGTTCCATGCTAACCTATCACCTGCGCATGGCGTTCAAGAGCCTCAGGAGAACCCCGATCCTGTCGGCGTTGATGATTGGCGCGATCGGACTGGGCATCGGCGTGTCGACGACTTTTGTGACGGGGCACTATGTTCTCTCGCTCGATCCGATCCCTCATAAGAGCAGCGTCCTCCATTACGTCGAGATCGACAGCTGGGATCCGAATCGTCCCTGGAACGACAGCGAGCCGGACAAACCGCCCATCCAGATCACTTACAGGGACATGGTCGGCTTGATGAGGTCCGACATTCCTACCTACCAGGGAGGCAGCTTCAAGGCCTCACTCTACATCCATCCAGACCCGAAGATCGGGCGACCCTACAAGGTGGATGCTCGTATGTGTTTTGGCGATTTCTTCCGCCTGTTCGACGTGCCATTCGAGTATGGAGGCGGCTGGGATGAAAGGTCCGACCGGGGTCCGGAACCCGTCGTTGTCCTCGATCAAAAGACGAATCAGAAACTCTTTGGCGCTCAGAACAGCGTGGGAAACCTCGTAAGAATCGAAGATCGAGACTTCAAGGTTGTGGGTGTGCTGAAGCCGTGGCGCCCCTTACCCAAGTTTTACGATACCCACAACGGCGCCTTCGATGAGCCGGAGTCCGTTTACCTCCCCTTTGAGTTCGTACGCTTCTTCATGGTGCGCAGCGCCGGCAACACCTCCTGCTGGAAGAGCGTCGATTGGGATGATTTCCTGGCTTACCTCGACTCGGAGTGCATCTGGATCCAGTTTTGGGTTCAGCTCGACACCCCGGCACAGAAGCAGGCTTACAACGACTTTCTGAAATCCTATGTCGATCAGCAGAAGGCCATTGGCCGGATGCAGCGCCCCATGAACAATCGGCTCCTGTCGGTCATGGAATGGCTGGAGGATCAGGAGGTCGTTCCAGAGGAGGCCACCAGCCTGGCGATCATTTCGATTCTGTTCCTGGTCATCTGTGCGCTCAACCTGATAGGAATCCTGCTGGGCAAGTTTTTTGCGAGAGCCCCTGAAGTGAGCGTACGCCGGGCCATGGGGGCGAGCAGAGCCTCCGTCTTCCTCCAGCACCTCATTGAATGCGAGGTAATCGCATTACTGGGGGCTGCCCTGGGCATCCTGCTCGCCATGCTTGGACTGGAGGCAGTCAACCGTCTCTTCAAGGGCATGTCCGATTTTCACCTCGACGGCAACATGCTGGCGGTCTCCGTCCTCATGGCTCTTGTTGCCGGCCTGATATCGGGTTTCTATCCGGCCTGGCGAATCTGTTCTATAGCGCCGGCCGTTTACCTGAGAGAACAGTGACGGAGTGCGATACTACGAAAGCAATAAGCATTCGTGGCCGGACTTGGACTTGGCCCTCAACCCAGACCGGGGCCGTTTTCCTGAAAGCTTGCTTGCCAAGGTCCGGCCTGGGTTGGATTGTCCAGGTCCATGTGTACCCGAAGCATATTACTTCCTCGTAGGTTTCATGACAGAGGGGTGCTGAGGTGGAAATAGGACCGATCATCAGGGCACTTGGCCGAAGCAAGACCCGGTTCGTCCTGATCACAATCGAGGTCGCGTTGACCCTCGCCGTCGTTGTGAACTGTGTCAACATGATGGCGAAGATGAGGCGTGACATGGACCGGCCCACCGGCATCGATGAGGGAAACATCATAACGGTCGTAAGCCATCCTTTCTCACCGGACTTCAAGGAGGAAGCGTACCTCGACAATGCCCGCAAAGCGGATGTTGAGCTGCTGCGATCTTTGCCCGGAGTTCGGGCGGCCGAGGCAATCAGCGCCATCCCTCTGAGCGGTTCCGGAAGCTCGTCGGGATACAAGCCGCTGGGGTCGACGGCCCATACGCTGCCCACGGGTTTCTTCTATACGGGGCAGGGCGCACTGGACGCTCTGGGAGTGCGGCTCATCGCCGGCAGGAATTTCGTTCTCTCCGACATCAACGAATCGGAGTCGAAGAATGTAATTGTGACAAAGGCGTTCGCGGACAAGCTCTTTCCGGATGGGAAGGCACTCGGGAAGCAGATCCAGGGGAGAACGCCGGACAATCCTCATACGATCGTCGGGATTCTTGAGCACATGCACGGTTCCTGGCCGGGATGGCCCTTCGTGAATCATGTGACTCTCGTGCCCGGCAAACCGGGGAGCTTCAATTGGGGAGTGCGCTACCTGATCCGGACTCAGCCCGGTCAGATCGATGCGGTATTCAGGTTGATCGAACCGGAAATGCTCAAGCTGAACAACGGACGAAACGTCACGGCTGCAACTTTGGCTGATATCAAGGCGGATACCTTCGATGCGCAGCTGAACATCATCACATTGCTGGGCGCCGTCATTGTTCTGCTGATCTTTGTCACCTCTTTGGGAATCGTCGGGATCACGTCCTTCTCCGTCACCGAGCGGACTCATCATATCGGGACGCGCCGCGCGGTCGGCGCGCGGAAGTTGGATATCCTTCGCTACTTCATGATGGAAAACTGGATCGTCACCTCCGCGGGAATTGCCTTCGGCGTCGTTCTTACCTATGCCCTCAACTTCCTGCTCGTGAATTTCGTGAGCGGCGAAAAGATGGACTGGCGCCTGCTCGCAGCGGGAATCCTGGGAATGTGGATCGTCGGCCAGCTGGCGGCGTTTTTCCCGGCCCTGCGCGGCGCCCGCATTTCACCTGCAACCGCCACCCGCTCTGTCTGATCTGGAACACGGTCAGAGCGGCGTCTCTTTACTTCCACCGATCAGAGTGGTCGCAGGCTCCTGGGATCGTGTCTCCCGGGCGGATCGCAAACCACCGTATCATCTCCATAGAAGTGGGGAGAAGAAGCCACAAAGCTCGGCGGACTTTTCTCGCCACCCTTTTGGCACATTGGCAGCCGCGGCCGCCGGAAAACGCTGCTTCCCAACCGGCCTCACGGGAGAATTCCGGAAGATTTCAGGAGATTGCCCCGCCCGCCCATGCTATCCTGCTTCGGCAGGGGAAAACCAAACTACTATCAAGTAAACTGGCCGCAGTTGTATAGTTTTTATTTATTGACAGCGCCTTAAAACTCCTATCCTCTCTCCACAGCAGGCCCAGGCCGGA
The DNA here is from genome assembly GCA_013388445.1 of Acidobacteriota bacterium. GTDB lineage: Bacteria > Acidobacteriota > UBA6911 > UBA6911 > UBA6911 > JACADW01. The sequence continues at coordinate 14,661 of JACADW010000081.1, forward strand.
GGCCCGTGACCTCCAGGATGTCCTGCTCGTCGAGACTCTCGCGCGCGAGCAAGGCTTCGACAAGGGCGTCGAGCTGCTTTCGGTACTTGCTCAGCAGACTCCTGGCCTCCTCGTGGCACTCGCCGATGATCCTATGCACCTCCGAATCAATGGCCTCCGCAGTCTTTTCGCTGAACGCCCTGGTTCCCACGTAAGGGTTCGAGCTGCTCAAGTATAGGTTCTCCCTCGGTGCGAGTTGCACCAGCCCAAGCCGCTCGCTCATGCCCCAGCGCGTAACCATTCGACGGGCCAGATCTGTAGCCTGCTCGATGTCGTTTTCCGCCCCGGTTGTCCTGGAGCCGTAGACGATCTCTTCAGCGGCGCGACCGCCCAGCACTCCGACGATTCTCGCGCGCAGGTATGCTTCCGGGTAGTTGTAGCGGTCGCTGTCGGGGCGTTGATAGGTGACGCCGAGAGCCTGCCCGCGCGGCACGATGGTCACGCGGTTCACCGGATCGGCGCCGGGCACGACCAGGCCCAGGATGGTGTGTCCGCCTTCGTGATAGGCAATGCGTTCCTTGTCGGCGCGGCTCAAGAGTAGCGGGCGCTCGGGGCCGAGCACAATCTTCTCCAGCGCGTCCTGCAAGTCCTTCTGGCGAACCTCATCCTGATTGCGGCGGGCCGCCATCAGCGCCGCCTCGTTGACTAGATTCTTCAAGTCCGCCCCCGAAAAGCCCGGCGTGACAGTGGCGATCTCTGCCAGGCTGGCGTCGCTCCCGAGCGGCACGCCGCGGGTGTGCACGCCGACCAGC
>JACADW010000089.1 GCA_013388445.1 Acidobacteriota bacterium
GAATAGCCCTGTGGAACGTCCGGTATCCGCCAAATGCCAGTCCGATCGCGGCGAGCACGACGACCAGCGCGGCCTTCGCCCTGCGTCTCGAACTGGATCTTGACCTGCGGCGCGTAGGCATCTCGGGCTTTAAACCAAAAAGAACGAAGCTCTTATACACGAATCAGAAGGGGGTGGCAAACAAAAAAACGGTAAGCCCCGCGTTTCCTAGGCGCCGGGCCCACAGCCAACATATCGGCCTGAGCCTAGGGCCGGATTAGCCGCTTTTCGATGGAAACCGCCCTCTCCAGCGTTTCCAGCGCTTCCTGCAGCTTGCCCTCCGATTTGAACACGTAGGCCTGGATTTTGAGGAGCGAGGCTTCGTTTCTGCCGTCCTTCATCCGTGCCAGTGCCTCCTTCAATACATCGTGTGCCAAGCTGAACTGTCTGCTCTCAACCAGCAGGTGGGCGACCAGGCTGGCCGACTCGGCCACTGCCTGCTCGTAACGCGCCGGGAGGTTGAGCCCGTAAATCTTCCTCATCTCCGGCAGGACCCGGTCGTAGTTTCCCTGCTTTATCACGAGCTTGACGATTTCGTACTGGGACTCGGCGATCGAGAGCATGACTTCGACGGAATCCTGGGTTTGCTGGCCCGGCGACTGGACGGCGAGGGCGGCAGAAACGAAGCCGGCCGGTGCCATGCCTGCAAAGGCGAGCAAGAGAAGGCACAGGCAGCACCGGCATAGCCGTCTTGATATGCGGAGTGATTTCATGGCTGCCTCTCCTGTTGCCGGATCTGTTGCGCCGCGCTGAATGGGTTGACGAGGGGATCAACACTGCTTCGAGCAAACGGATTCACTTTCGCATCATCGGGTGCCGGCAAATGGAAGGGGTTATGTTTCTCTGCGTCGAGTGAGGCCATTGCCTGATGCGCGGCCTCGATCTGGGACAGGGCCCGCTGTTCGAACCGGCTGGCCGACCTGAACTCGACGAACAAAACCGTACCTACTATGAACACCATTAGGACCAGGGCCGGAGCGGGGACAGAAACCCAGGAAGGCCGAGCCAGCAGCGGCTGCAACCATCGGCTCCACCGTCCATGGGTGGGAGGCTCATTCATGCCCGAGGCGATTCTTGCCCACAGGTGCGGGGGCAAATCCAGCGGCTCGGCAGAGCGATAGGCCTCGGTGATCGCGGACATCTCTTCAGCCAGTGACCGGCATTCGGCGCAGGAACGCAAATGCGCGTCAACCTGCGCCATGGCTTCCGGGTCGAGCTGGCGGTCGACCCAGGCTGAAATCCGATCTTCCGGAATGTGCCGCTTCATCGTTACTGCCCTGTTCCTGCTTTCCCAACGGGCCTCAGGTACTTCCTGAGTTCCTTTTTCAGACTCATCCGCGCGCGGTAGATGTCGGTTTTCACCGACAGCACCGAGCGACCGGTGATCCGGCTGACGTCCCTGTAGCCCATTTCCTCGACGACGCCCAGGACGAAAGCCTCTCGCAGCTTGAGGGGGAGACCGAGGAGCGTCGTCTGCAAAACTTCCCGAAGCTCACGGGTCAAGAGGAGCCTTTCGGGATTGGCATGGAGACGTTCCTCCGTGAGTGCCGGGCTCTCGGCGCTGCCGGGATGCTCACTCTCCTCGCGTACGATCTTCTTCCGCCGGAACTTCTGGTAAACCTCGTTGCGCGCTATCCTGTAAATCCACGATTCCAGCTGTCCTGCATCCCTGAGACTGCCGAGCCGTCTGATGACGATCAGGAACGTCTGCTGCGTGACGTCCTCGGCTTCCTCCCGTGATCCGAGCATGCGGTACAGGAAGTTGTGGATGCGGGGGGCGAACTCTTCGTAAATCCATTGGATTGCCGCCCGATCACCGCCCTGCGCTTCCCTTACCAGCCTGCCTACCGTCCGGTCTTCGTCCATCGACCGGCAATTATACAGATGAGCGGACCGTCACAATGTCGCAATCTTAATAGGATTCATACACCGGACGGCCCGTTGAGGGGATTCATGCGCCCGACCGCCCCGCCGGGTGGGACGCCTGGCAGGCACCGCCGGTCGGGGGAGGACGGGCTTGAGGCCGTCTCCCCAGGCGAGTGCTGCCGGACGGGTGGTTCTTCCCGCGAGCTCCCTTTTGAGGCTCAATTTTCTAGCCACCTTTTGGCGGCTCATGCATCTGTATGCACGAACATGTTCCATCGGCTTGAAAATGAACGTGTTCGACTGTCTTGAGGTCTTAAAAACCCCTTGACAGGCTTTGGAGGGCGCTGATAGATTGCGCTCTCCACGCGTGTGGAGAGCGCGTGCCCGAGGGGACGTGCGTATGGTCGGTGACAGCTGGACCGAGCATGCGGCCTTCTAAAAGCGTCCTTGCAGTCCAAGGTTGCACGTATCTCAGTGGATAAACAAGTACCAGTGGGGATCACCCTCACGATTCTTCCTTCAAGGAGTTGATCAATGAAGAAAACAATTCTCGTGGCTGCTGTGATGTTTTTGGGTCTCACGGCCGCCGCTTTCGCTCAAGCTACATACTCCGTCGGTAGCATCCCGGTCACCACGGTGACAGCCTCGGGCTACACGGAGAAGACGGGTGATGTAACGTTCACTCATGTGTCCGGAACGTCACAGGCGGGCACAATCACCATCAGCTATGGCGTGCCGATCACGGTCGACATCGGCGACTTCGTAACCATCTTTGCTCAGGGCGTATACGAAAATGCCCCTCCGGCCGGTAATCCGATTGCCGGTTTGAGCATAAATGAGGGTGCTTCAAGTTACGCGAACGGCCAGCTGGTCATCAATGTGCCGGCTGGGGTGACAGGTGTCGGATCCTTTGCCATTAGCGGCGTGCGTGTGGCTGTGGCCGGCACCGCGTTGACCAGCCTCGCGGCCAGCATTTCGTCCACCGGCAACGCAATCACCGCCGGGCAGACGAACGTGGTTGTCATCAGTTCGATATCTGCGGGTCTTGCAAACATTGACTCCGACCCGGTGAGCATCAACGGTGTCGCGCCCGGCGTTGGCCCATATGCTGCTGCTGTCAGCGTTGACGAGGGCTATCTTGCGGCCTTCTTCCACGATGACCTGACGACCACCACCAGTATCATGATCAAGGTTACCCTCGATGCGGCTCCGACGGCCGGTGTGACAGTCACGTTCCCTGCTACTTTCAGTTATGAAACGCAAGGGGAAGACACGGTTACCTGGGAGACGTGCGCATCAGATGGTTCCGGAGCGACGCTGGGTGCCGTTTCCAAGACAAGCTCCAGCACCGACCTGAGTGTATATTACAGGATGCAGCCGGTTCCTAATGTTGACCCCCTTGTCCAGGTGACGGATCCGACCGCCATCGAGACGTTGGAGATTTCTCCGATCAACATCACCATCAGTGGCTCGGCTACACTGCCGTTGCCTGCTGGAACGGTCTCCGCTTCGGTGTCGCTGGCCCCTGTGGGCGCGGCTTTCGGCTCCGGTGGTGCAGTCCTCGCGAGCCCGATTCCGAGGTATATGCAGGTTGATCTGGGACCGGTTCCGATCTATACGATCATTGGATCCCAGACGTCCTTGCTTATTCCGTTCGCCGTCAACGCGATCGGATACAACACCGGATTCTCGATCGCCAACACGACCAAGGATCCCGGCACGACCGCGCTGGGTGCGGCAAATGCCGCTGTGCCGCAGTCCGGCGTGATCAAGTTCTGGATGTATCCGCAACTCCCGAAGGGTGGAAGCTCGGTGCCGACCCCGCTCACCTATACCACGAGCGGCACATCTCCAGGGACAGGCCTGGATTCCACCGGAAAGCTCCCTTCGGGAAGCACGTACACCGTGCTGCTCTCCGAGTTGCTTGCCGCGGCAGGCGCTCCGGTTGACTTCCAGGGCTACATCATTGTCGTGACCAATTTCACCAACGCGCACTGCCTGTATGTGCTGAGCGACTTCGCCGGCTTCACGCAGGGCGCCCAGGCGCTTATCCTGACCGATAACCGGCAGGCCGCCATTGAAGCGCTGGATAACTAGCCATCTCGTGACACCGCTGCCGCGGTCCACCATGGCGGCGCAAGGGGGCTGACTTCAGTCAGCCCCCTTTTTTTATGTGTCTGGTGTTACATCCAGCGGAAAATCGCCAGGAAAGACGTAACCAAGTGTGTTGTGTCCCTTGAAATCCCTGTGCGTCCGCTCTTTGTGAGGTATGGCGAAATATCCCTCACCCGTGGACTTGAGAATTCAGCATTGTGCGAAGTCCGCCTGCTATCTGACGGTTCTTGAGCAGAGAGCTCTACGATCCACTGCCTGAAGATCTATCCAACTCGGATCTATCGCAGAACACGCCATTCGAGTCGATGCACCATTCGAAGATCCGCACCTCGACCTGGACTTGGGCGTCTACGTGGCCGATCAAGTGCGGAGTAACCTTTTGCAGATGTCAGGCTTATGGAATGGCGGTTCACTTGCTGTGCGTCCGCGTCCAGGTACGCGTCGAGGTCCAGGATGAAGAATTCCGGAGTTTCGCGACGGGAATTGAACAGGAAGCAAACTTGGCTTGCCGCCGGGCGCAGTCTCTTCACTGTATAATTCCATGGGAGGATCGTCGCAATGGGGACACCGTTTCGCTCCGTCGTGCTCACAATATTCTCACTGACTGCCATGACTCTGATCCTGGCACTCCCCCGGCCGTCATGTCACGCACAGGGTAAAGCGCCCGGACCATCCCTTGACAGGCTGGTCGCTCGGGTATTGAACTATTGGGAGCTGTTGCTTCAGGGCAAGAAGCTGCAGGCAATGAGCTACGTCGAGGAAACCGGCCGGCCTGATTTTGTCGCCCGCCAGATGCCCTCCTTTTCCGAACCGCGCATTGTTCGGCTCGACCCGGCGGCGGGAGGGCGCGAAGTTCTGGTAACCGTGGAAGTGAAACGGACAATTCCTCCTCTGAGAGCCCCGGTCAACTGGCCGGTCACCGAAAGATGGGTTTTTCAGAAAGGCGAGTGGTTCGTCGTGGTCCCGAAGGCATCGCCTGCGCTCTTTTCCTCTGGAAAGGGCGGACAGTCGGCGGCGAGTGCTGAGGAGATCGAGGCGCGAAAAAGAACGATTCTGGAGCGTGTCCGGTTTGACCGGACTGAGATTGACCTCGGGACCATCCGTAAACCAGGATCTGCCTCCGCGCCAGTGAAGTACCAGCTTGCCGGTGACGAATCCATGGACCTGGAGTTTGTGAATGCGCCTGTCGACCTGATGGTACGCGGGATGGAGTCGAGGCAGCTCAAGCCCGGGGGGCCACAGAGCATCGAGTTGGAGTTGTTGACGGCCAATTATCCCCACGGAAAGGTGGAGCAGGAGTTCACCATCCTGGTGAGCTATCGAGGTGCCAGTGTACCATACCAATTCAGGCTGTCCGCCCAGGTCTACGCCGCTGTATCTTGCATGCCGCCAGCCCTGGCGTTCGGCGCAGGCGAAAAGGAGAAGGATGTCCTGGTCAGTAACAATTCGTCATCGGAAGTTCGAATCGATTCAGCCTACAGCGAGAGTGGCGGCTTTGAAATCACACCACTTCCTTCAGCCATTTCACCGGGACAGGCCGTAACGCTGAGGGTGAAGCTTGTCAAGCCCTTGTCGAAGAATCATCGTGAACGGCTGGAACTTCACTTCGGTGCAGCAGTGGAAGACATGCAGGGGCTGACCATCCCGGTTGTGGTCCAGCCGCCGATCCAGCCTGTGAAATCTGGGCCGGAGCCGACACCTGCCCAAATTGAGAAACTACTGCGAAAGGCGCCGCCCCCGCGTAGTCCCTGATGGCGGTGCCGCATCCGGCTGCGTTGCCCAATGGAGAAATGTCGGGATGCGGTTCGGGTTCGACCGCCGTCCCGAGATACAAGTGTCCTTCCGGGACCGCACTTACTGGCCGACGTTCTGCGGCGGAATGGCGCTCAGAGAAAGCCCGTCGTCGGTGCCGAACAGAGAGAAGCTCAATATCGGCTGACTCGAGTGGATCCGGATGTATCCTCCAAGCTGGCCCGATGACGCCGGAACGAGTTCGTAGAGCAGCTTTGCAATCTTCTGCCCCGGTTGCAGGACGGTGACAAACGAGCCCGCTTCCTGCCCGTTCTCCCTGTAAGCCCTTACAGTCACAGTGGCTGCTGTCGAACCGGTATTGAGAACCGCCACTCCAGTGTAATAGCCAAGGGCTTGGGCGACATGGGAGTAGACGAACTCCGACATCGGGGCCATCACGAGAGGCAGTGCAGCAGAACTGTAGCCGCTCGCCGCGCTGAACCGCAGAGAGCCCACTATCGGGGGGGTGGAGCTGTAATACCCTGTGCTTATCGGCCTCACGTCTACACGGATGTATCCGGTGCGTAGTGTGCTTCCGAGGTCCGGGAACAGCGCCGAGACCGTGCGAATCGCCTGAGCGCCCGGCTGTATGGTCAGTTCCGCAGCATTCGATACTATCCCGAAGGGACTGCCGCTCGCATCCATGAGCGTGAGCGTCACGGATGCCGCAACGGATGATGCCGTGTTGATCAGGTTCAATTCAGTTTCATATCCACCACCGCTGGCGAAATGCGCAAAATAAAACCGCTCCTGCTGGAGCGGAACCTGCGCCGGCAGGACATTGAAATCCAGGGAGTTTCCGAAGGTTTCCTTCAAAGAGAGCGGCTTGTCGGATAGCGTGCTGATATAACCTCCTTCGAAGGAAGCAAGGTCAACCTGAGGGAAGATTTCCCGCAAGTCGCGAACAGCCGTACCGCCGCCCACCACCTCCTGTGAAGCCACCGACACCTTTCGGCCGGTGGAGTCGTACAGGTCCAGAGTCGCGGTGGCACGTTCCGTACCTGGATTGTAGAATTCCACCTCCGTTGCGGGGGATGGCCCGCCGTGAGACACAACCGGCAAGAATGTCTTCTGCTTCGGACTGAGGTCCGCCGTGGCCCCGTCGAGCCCCGAGGTTGACTCCCTTCCCTGAAGGTAAAATCCGGCGAGAACCGACGTGTTCCCGGCTAGCCGGATAGTCCCCAACGAGGATGCGTTGAATCCGGTTCCGAAGATCTCGGTAGCCAGCTTTGCCAATTGCCCGCTCCTGGGAAGGATGAAAGACACGGGATTGGTGACACCAGCACCGAAGATCAGCAAGCCGTTGGCATCGTAGGCTGTCAACGAGATCTTGGTGCGGTAAGGCAAAGGATTTGTCACAGCAATCCCTGTATACGTTGCATCCTGTTGCACTCTGAATGGGTAGGCGAGTTCCACCGTACCCATCAGCAGATCCGACTCGTCGGGAAGCGTGAGTTCCAGGTAGCGCGGGATTGCGGTCGAAGGGTGAGTCGCGTCAGGCTTTGCCGCGCCGATTGGCACCAACGTCGCCTGGAACTTGATAGTACCACTCCCGGCGGTTGGCTCGACCTCAATCGAGATGAAGAACCGGAATGATTCGATGGTCACATTGCTATAGATGGCCGACACATACTCATACTCGACGTCGGTAGAGCCGTCGTCCCTCGGCACTGTCTCCGCCTGCCCTGATTTCGTCCTCAAAACAGCCAGTGTCTCAGCCGATGCTGCGATGGGAGCAAATATGAGTTTTACGCCTTGTGGTATTCCGGGGAATGGTTTGATCTTAAAGGTTGTCCGCACCGTCTGACCGAGAATCCCGACGGAGTCGGTGAAGGCAGTGGGGTATGTCTCATGTATATAGATGGAGGTCTGCGTATTGATCGCGACGCCGTTCTTGAATTCCAGCGGAAACATCGTGTTGAGAGGGACGGTAAACGGAGGAAGGAACCTGTCAATCACGGTGACGATGTTCTGGCCTGCAAGAATCGAATTGCCTGCTGCCGACAGGCCGGTTACGAAAGCAGTCACCCGGTTATCGTTAATTCCGGGGATGGCGACACGCACACCCAGGATGCGGATCTGGCTGCCGAAGCCCCCGCCGGCCGGCACGTCGATAAGGATGGCGTTGTTCACGGCGTCAAAGGTCGGGTGCGGTGCGACAGGTATAAGCCCTCCGGTGCCGTAGACCACCACCTCCTGCATGGAGTTGTTGGTTATGGGAGCCGAGTATCGGATGGAAAACGGAGCGGCTACGGTGGTTCCAGAGTAAACGGTGAGGTCGATTTGGCCGGTCAGCTCCGTCAACCCGATGTCAGCCGCTGTGGCAACTGAGGATGCTACTGTAAAGGTGGCTTGGCCAAACAGGGAGACCGAAGACATCATCGAGAGGAGTAGACCGGCAGCGGTCATGAGGCTTGTCTTTGCCATGGCTCTGCGTACCTCCTGAGTCCCTCCGGCGTCGGACCTCTGTGGAAACCAAGTGCGGATAATGAACTGCCGGAAAATCATGCATGACTCCCACAGCCCTGGCCGGCGAACTGCAATAAGACGTGAATAAAGATACTACACTCCGGTCGCTTTGCACACCCGGTGTCATTTCGATGATTTCCTATCGGTCTTCGGCTTCCTGCGCGCGGCTGAACGCAGGGCTGTGACTCCAAGGCTGAATCGCTCGCAGCTCCGCAGTGAATGGTTCTGCCGAGGCCGGTTTTTTTCTGTTATCATCCCCGGCGTGTACAAGGGACGGCGGATAACAGTAGTCATTCCCTGCCTCAATGAAGAAAAGGGGATCGGCGAAGTCCTCTCTCGGATGCCGCAGTTCGTGGACGAAGTCGTCGTCGTCGACAACGACTCCACCGACCGGACCGGCGCGGTCGCCCGGGATTTCGGCGCCCGGGTGCTGCACGAAAAGATCCGCGGTTACGGCCGCGCCTACAAGACCGGCCTGCTCGAGGCCAAGGGCGACATCATCGTGACCCTGGACGGCGACCATTCTTACCCGGTCGACGCCATATCCTACCTGCTGGAGTCGTTCCTGCACTCGGGCGTACGCTTCCTCTCCGCGTCCCGCTTCCCGCTCAGGAACCGGCGGGCGATGTCCTTCAAACACTGGGTCGGGAACAAGCTCCTCAGCGCGGCCACGTCGCTGCTCTATTTCCGTCGGGTGAGCGACTCGCAGTCCGGGATGTGGGTTTTCGAACGCTCGGCCCTCGCCTCGATGGAGCTTGTCAGCGACGGCATGGCTTTCAGCGAGGAGATCAAGATCGAAGCGATTCGCAAGCGGGAGATCGGATTCAAGGAGATCTACATTGATTATTCCACCCGGATGGGCGAGATCAAGCTCCGGCCATGGAAGGACGGCGCAAGGAACCTGCTGTTCCTCTTCCGCAAGCGCTTCGGCCTCGCAGGGCGAAAGGCCGAGGTATTTCCTGCTATCTCGGATCCGGCCGGCATTCCGGCCAACAAGCGCGGGTGAACAGGTCACGGCAGCCAGTTGAACCAGCGGCGTGGCGGGGAGGCCCGGAGACCGGGGCCCCGCGGACATGCCCGGTCTGCTCGTCCGCCTCGGTCTCGCTCTTCGGAGAGGGAAGGGACCGTCTGTTCGGCCTGGTTGAAGGTACATTCACCCTGCTCCGGTGCGGCCGCTGCAGGTGTGTATTCCAGTTCCCGATGCCCGATCGGTCTTCGATCGCCCGCTTCTACCCGGACTCCTACTGGTGGTCGGGGAAGGAACGGTCGCGGCCGCGGACGGCTCGACTCCTCGGCCGTCTTGAACGCATCTACCGCGAGTTCGTCGTCTCGGACCACGTGCGGTTTCTCGAACGCTGTGCGAAGGCGCGCGGCCTGCAGAGCGCTTCGCTGCTCGACATCGGTTGCGGCATCGGGACGTTCATTTATCTGACGTCGCGCCGGGGATACCGGGTCTACGGGATGGACGTCTCCTCGACGGCGGTACGCCTCGCCCGGGATCTCTACGGCCTGGAAGCACGGCAGGGCGACATCGGGAGCGACGCCTGGGCGGGGCACAAGTTCGATTTCGTGAGCATGTTTCACGTTCTCGAACACTTGCCTGATGCGGCCGTCGCGATTGAATACGCGTCTTCGCTGCTCAAGCCTGAGGGAAGCCTGATCGTACAGGTACCGAATGTCGATTCGCTGCAGGCGACCCTGTTTGGATTGAGGTGGTACGGGCTTGATGTGCCGCGTCATCTGATCAACTTCTCTCCTGCGGGCTTGAACTTGCTGCTCGAGCGGACAGGGTTTCGGGTCACGAGGGCTGCTCGCTTTTCCCTCCGAGACAATCCGGCGGCGCTGGCGTCGAGCATCGCGCCGTTTCTGGATCCGATCGGGCGCAAGGGGCGCAGGAAGCGAGGGCACCTTCTTCTGGAGGCTGCGGCTGAGTTCCTCTACTTCATTCTGGTGGCGGGTTCGATTCCCCTGGCGTGGGCTGAGGGCATGGTTGGACGCGGCGCCACAATCTGGATTGAGGCCCGCCGCGGCGATTCGGTGCGGCGATAGGTCGCATGAGACCCGTGCCCCGGCCAAGCTTGCCGTGCATGGTCATTCTGTTTTCGTGACAATCGCCGATGCACTCGGCGCGCACCCAAACGCATGACAATAGCTTAACTCGTTGATTCTTAGAGCCTTCGAGTCCTTTAGTCTTTGAGATAATCTCTAAGGCGCCAAGTCCCCAAGACTCAAAAAAGTACTTTCGGAGCAGATGTTTCATCTTGCAGGAGCGTACTTCGAATGGATAGGATCTGACGGCGGAGCAGGAGGGTCGTCGGCGAGCATTCGCGGATGAAAGCATGATGGCCGATCCCAAGATCATAGTAGTACTTCCCGCGTACAACGCGGCCAAGACCCTCGAAAAGACCTACGCCGACCTGCCGAAAGACAAGATCACGAAGATCATCCTCGTCGACGACGTGAGCGAGGACCAGACAGTTGAGATTGCGAAGGCGCTCGGACTGTCCGTGGTCATCCACGTTCAAAACAAAGGCTATGGAGGGAACCAGAAGACCTGTTACCTGGAGGCCCTGAAGGATGGTGCCGACGTCGTCGTCATGCTTCACCCCGACCACCAGTACGACTCCCGCCTGGTGCCGGAGCTCGTCCGCCCCATCCTGGAGGGTGGGGCCGACATGGTCATCGGTTCGCGGATCCTCAACGGGCGGGCGCTCGAGGGCGGAATGCCCCTATGGAAGTTCATCGCGAACCGGGTGCTCACCTTCCTTGAAAACAAGGTGTTCGGAACGAGATTGACCGACTGCCACAGCGGCTTCCGGGCATACAGTCGGCGCTTGCTCACCATGGTTCCATTCCTGCTCAACGCCGACGATTTCGTGTTCGATTCTCAGATGATCGCGCAGGCGGCCTACATGGGCTTCCGGATCGCCGAGGTCCCCGTGCAGGCGCGATACTTCCCCGAAGCTTCGAGTGTCAATTTCAAAGTGAGCACGGTTTACGGGATCAAAACGCTGGGCGTGGCCTGCCGCTTCGTGCTGCAGCGGCTGGGCTGGGCGCGCTTCCGGATCTTTGAGAAGACCCTGCCCGAAGTGGTCAGCAGGTACTACCACGAGGCTATTTTCCGCTGAGTCATCGGGCCGCCGGCCGGGCCGCGCCACCGCGAGCCGCTCGTGCCGGCCGGGTTGCCGCAGAAGGCTCGTCAGCCGATACCGAAGGTGAACGCACTACCCGGACTGGCATCCATCGTCATCGTGAACTGGAACGGAATGGCATTCATCCGCGACTGCATCCAGTCCGTCCACGCGCAATCCTATTCGCCTTGCGAGATCATCGTGGTCGACAACGGTTCCACAGACGGCTCGCGCGAGTGGCTGCGCGCCAATGCCTTGAGCGGATACCGCCTGATCGAATTCGACGTCAATACCGGGTTCGCCCGGGGCGTGAACACCGGCATAAGAGCCGCATCGGGCGAGTACATCGCCTTGCTGAACAATGACGCCGTGGCCGACCACCGGTGGCTCGAGTATCTGATCAGGTCGGTCCGGAACTCTGAGTTCGGCATGGCCGCATCCAAGATCCTCTTTCATGACCGTCCGGACGTGATCGACAAGGCGGGTCATCTCTTTTACCCCGACGGACTGAACCGGGGGCGCGGGGCGGGCGAAGTCGACCGCGGCCAGTTCGACGGAATGCCGGAGATTCTCTTTCCCGACGGCTGCGCCGCACTATACCTGCGCCGGATGCTTGACGACGTCGGTCTGTTCGACGAGCAGTTCTTCGCTTACGGCGATGATGCCGATCTAGGCCTTCGGGCGAGATGGCGGGGCTGGCGCTGCGCTTACGCCCCCGCGGCCAGGGTGTATCACCGGCACTCGAGCAGCCTCGGCAAGTACTCCCCGGTCAAGGCGTTTCTGGTCGAGCGCAACCGCCTGTGGGTCGCGGTCAAGCTGTTGCCGTGGCCGGTCCTGCTGGCTTCCCCGTTCCTGACGCTCTGGCGTTTCCTCTGGCATGCGTGGAGCCTGATCCGGCGGCGCGGGCTGGCCGGGGGTGTCGCGCGCGAGCACAGCGCCGCGAGACTCCTCGGCGCGCTGGTGAGAGCCTATGCCTCCGGCCTGCTCGGTATCATACCGATCCTGCGCAAGCGCCGCGAAGTTTTTCGCACGCGCAGGATCGGCACGCTCGAATTCCTGGGATTGATAAGAAAGTACAGGATCTCCGCCCGCGAACTGGCCGTCAGGGATTGAAACTTATCATCAAGGCAATGCCGGTTCCGCAGATCGGGCCGGCAATCGGCGGGTATGACGGATCGAATCTTTATCACAGGAGGCACAGGGTACCTTGGCGGACAGCTTGTCCGCGCTCTCGCCGCGGAGGGCCGGGAGGTTCGCATGCTCGCGAGGAGACCCGCATCCGGTTTACCTGCTCTGGTCGAGGTCGTTCAGGGTGACCTGTCTGATCCGGTCCGTCTCGCCGCGCAGATTCGTGGCTGCCGGACCGTCTTTCATTGCGCTGCGCTGGTTGCTGCCTGGGCTCGGGACGAAGGGGAATTCTACCAGACGAACCTCGATGGGTTGTGTCACATCATTCGGGCATGCGAGACGGCGGGAGTCCGCACACTGGTGTACACCTCATCGTTCTTTGCCTTGGGCCCCGCCGTAGGCGCGGGAGCCGGCGAAAACGCCCCGCTCGGCGGAGAGAAGCTGCATCCCTATCAGCACAGCAAGCTCTTGGCACGCATCGCGGCGGTCAAAGCGCTCGGCGCCGGTTTTCCGATCGTCATCCTGTATCCAGGTGTGATCTACGGTCCCGGGGCAGTGACACAGGGAAATCTCGTGGCTCGACTGGTGTCGGACTTCCTTTGCGGCCGCATGCCCGGGCTCCTTGGGGATGGGCGCCAACTCTGGTCGTTCGCCTACATCGACGACGTCGTCCGGGGGCATCTGCTTGCCGAGTGCACATCGCCGAGCGGCGGCGAATACGTCCTCGGTGGTGAAAACGTGCCGCTTCGGGAGTTTTTCAGCATGCTCGCCGAGCTGACGCGGAGGAAGGCGCCGCGGCTGGGCATTCCGCTGTGGATTGCGAAGGTATTCGCAGGGGCGCAGATGCATGCGGACAGGCTGCGCGGCTGTGTCCCGGGCGTGACTCCGTCCTCGGTGGGCATGATGTACCTGAATTGGGCCTGTGACTCCGGGAAAGCGTGCCGTGAACTCGGCTATCAGTTCCGTCCCTTGCGCCAGGGATTGAGAGAGACTCTCGCATCCATGGGTATACGCGCATCGCAGGACATATTGTCGCCCCGGGTTTTAACTTGAAAGGGCATGGTCGCTGAAATCCTGCGTTTCAGATTGCGCGGGGGCTTCCTGAGAATTCGGACGCGGATCCCCACGGATCCACACGGGTCCGGCAGGCCCTGGAACAGGTACGCGCAAATCCGGCCCGCGAGAGATACCATTGCGAAGGGTCCGGACTGCGCTGTATGGTAGGGCCGCGAACGATCGATTCGCGGGAGGGGACGGATTGCTGCACCCGAAGATATTGGCACTCGGCAACAGGATCCTGCCGCGCCGCGTCCTTGCCTGGCTGGATCCGTTTCAGGCCTTCATTGACAACGAGGTCCGCCTCGCCGCATCGCGGACCTCCCGGGGCGACATCGTCCTCGATGCCGGCGCCGGGGAAGCCCGGCACAGGAAGTACTTCAGCAGCGGACTCTACCTTGCGCTGGATTCCGGGGAGGGCGAGGCGAGATGGGATTATTCTGGCCTGGACATCCGGGGCGACCTGGAGGCAATTCCTCTCTGCGACTCCGCCATCGATCGCGTTCTCTGCACGGTCGTCCTGGAGCACACGCGCAATCCCGGGCAGGTCCTGCGGGAGTTCGCCCGGATCATGAAGCCGGGCGCGGAACTGCACCTGGTTGTGCCATTCCTGTGGGAGGAGCACCAGGCGCCTCGCGACTATCACCGCTTCACGCGCTACGGGGTGCGTCTCCTCTTCGAGTCTCTGCCGTTCGAAACCGAACTGTTCATTCCTGTCGGAGGTTTCTTCTGGGTGTTCGCGCGCCGCTGCGTCAACCTGCTGACCTTTTTTCAGCGGCGTTGGCGGTGGCCGCTGTTTGTCGTCCTGGCGCCGTTCTTCGGAATCCTGTTTCCCGTAGTCCTCTATTTCCTGGACGGGCTGGAC
>JACADW010000071.1 GCA_013388445.1 Acidobacteriota bacterium
CAGGAAGGGGCCCTTTTCGACTCGCTCTCCGTCCGCGAGAACGTCGCCTATCGCCTCTACGAAGAGGGCAGGATTCCCGACCCGGAAATCGAGCAGATTGTCACGCGCCTGCTGGGTTTCGTGGGCCTCGCGGATGCGATCGACAAGATGCCGGCGGAGCTTTCCGGGGGCATGAAACGCCGCGTCGGCATCGCGCGTGCCCTGGTCGGCACGCCGCGGGTCATCCTCTATGACGAACCGACCGCCGGCCTGGACCCCATCACCAAACGCACCATCGTGGAGCTCATGATCAAGCTTCGCGACGTGGAAGGGGTCACGACGGTCTTTGTCACGCACGATCTGAGGGCCGCCGGAATTCTCGCCACCGAATACGCGGTGGCAGGCTCGGACGGCAACGTCAGGTTTGCCAAAGGCGGAGACAGCCTCTGCCTTGTGAACGTTCATTTCATCATGCTGGAGGACGGAACGATCCGCTATGAAGGACGTTTCGAAGAGCTCATGTCCTCCGATATTCCGTACATAAGGAAATTCATGACATGAGCACCGCAAGGAGGTGTCAAGATGGAACGTAAGCGACAGGTGGTCCTGGCAGAGATCAAGTTGGGCATCGTCGTCACGATAGCGCTGCTGCTGACCGCCGCTCTGATCCTGCAGCAGAGCTGGGGTGTGAACTGGTTCGCAAAAAGCGCGCCTGCAATCACCTACCTGCCCGATGTCGGCGGACTCAAACCCGGCGCGCCGGTCTGGCTGGCCGGCATCGAGATCGGCAAGGTACGCGAGGTCACCATCGTTCCTCCGGAGGTTTACGCGGGAAATGAACCGCTGCTGCGCCGACTCATCGAGGTGCACAGGCAGCTGGATTCCCTCGATCCCAAAGCCCCCAGGTACAGGGAGACTCTGGCCGACCTCCATGACCAGTTGCGGGATATCAAGAGCGAGGTGCGGCTCGTCGAGGTCAAACTCGATGTCCGCAAGGAATACGTCAACCGGCTCAGCAGGGATTCCGAGGTCAGCATCGAATCGCGCGGCCTGATCGGAGATTCATTCATCGAGATCTCGCCGGGCAGCTACGGTATTCCCCCGGTCATCAAAGACGGATACTACCTGATCGAGGGGGTGCGCACGACCGGATTCCGGGAGATCATGACCGGGGCCAACGACGTCATCGCCAATTTTGGAGTGCTCTCCGAGCAGTTCAGGGACATTGCGGTTAAGATCAACGCGGACCGCGTCGGGTCAGGCGTCTCGAATACACTTGCAGACTTCCAGCATGCCCTGCAGAAGGCCGACAGGACATTTCAGAGTGCGACGGCCCTGCTCGACGAAATGCGCAAGGGCGAAGGGACCGTCGGGAAACTTGTCGCGGACCCCACGCTCTACCGCCGGCTCACCGAGGCCCTCGAGAAGTTCAACGCGACGCTCGAGCAAATCCAGAGCGGCAACGGCACCATGGCCAAGCTGATGCATGACCCTTCACTCTATGACCACGCGAAGGAGACGCTGCGCAAAGCGGACCTCATGATGGACCGCATCGAGAGGGGAGAAGGCACGCTCGGGCGGCTGTCGAAGGACGACGCGCTCTATGACAACACGAAGCGCGCGCTGGACAGGTTCGCTTCGCTGGTCGACCAGATCGAACGCGGCGAGGGGACCATGGGCAAGCTCCTCAAGGACCCCTCTCTGTACAACAACCTGAATGAGTCTACGGCAGAGATCACCAAGCTCATCTATGATTTACGGCAGGATCCGAAGAAGTACCTGTCGATCCGCTTCCGCCTGTTTTGATCTTGACAGGTCTCGGGATTCTGTCTAGCCTAACGCCATGATCAGCAGGTTGATTGGGACCGGAGGGAAGTACATCCTCGATTGGATCGTCCGGTTCCTGACCCTGTTCAAGATCAATCCCAATGTCATCACCTTCACCGGCGTCGTCATCAGCTTCTTCGTCGCATGGGATTTCGGACATGGGAGGTTCCTGCGGGGGGGCCTGATACTGATCGCCGCGGGCATGTTCGACATGCTCGACGGCGGTGTCGCACGCGTCAGCCGGACGGAAACGCGCTTCGGCGCCTTCTATGACTCCGTCATCGACCGGTATTCCGACATCATCATCCTTCAGGGACTCATGGTCTGGTACGCCCGGCAGAACATGTTGGGCTATGTCGTCCTGGTCGGTGTGGTCTTCATGGGAGCCATCATGACCAGCTACGCGAGAGCCCGCGCGGAATAGCTGATCCCTACCTGCAAGGTCGGTTTCATGGAAAGGCCCGAGCGGGTTGTGCTCCTGATCATAGGCGCCCTCTCCAATCGCATGGAGCCCGTCCTGTGGATCCTTGCCGTGCTGGGGAACTGGACGGTCTTCGGCCGCATTTATTATACCTGGAAAGAGCTCCCCAGACCGGCAAGAGCATCGGCTCAGGAGAAGGGGGCTGCCGAATTGCGGCGCCTGTCACAGCCGGCTTCAGTCACAGGCGCGCCGGGCGACCATTCTCCGGTCGCCAGCCGCTGACTTCTTCCTCCTCCAATCTGCAGTCCGCAATCTACAATGGGCAATCCCCTTCCCCTTTCCAAAGCCGCGCACAGCGTTGCGCAAGTAAAGAACCCGCCCCGATGGCCAGGAGACAGGGAATTGCAGTGCTCGCTGATGAGCGCCCGCCAAGGGTACGGTCTATCGCAAGGTCTGGATGTCGGTTCCCGGCGGCAGTTTCTGTTCGAACTTCGAGGCGGGGAGCGGGATGTTCAGCCTTTCATTCGAAAACGTCACCAGCAGGTAGTCGCCGTTCGGCTCCTGCAGCTTTTCCTGCACCGGTATTCCGCTGGTCTTCTTTATCCAGAGTGTGATCGAGGAGAAGTAGGCAGCTGCGGCGGAACTTTTCGGCGTCAGGATCAGCATCCAGCAGGAGGCCTTTTCCACGCTCTCGGTCCCTTGGTACCGGATCGTGAAGGTTTCGCGCAGCCTGGCCGGGCTCTGCCCAAGACCGAGGGCGAGGTATTCCGCCTTGTCCTTGTTCCTGCCGAGGTTCACAATCTGGGCCTGTTTGACGCCCGGCTGGTGGATCGTGGCAACGCCGCCCTTGATGGTGAGGGTGCGTCGGGCGGGTTTCATCACCTCCTGGCGGAGGAGCGCCGATCCGTCCCTGGCGCGCGCGTAGTAGAA
>JACADW010000064.1 GCA_013388445.1 Acidobacteriota bacterium
CCCCGGAGCGCTCGGTCCGCCGGGTCCTGGCCCGGCTGCGCCGGATGGGCGTCGTCAAGGCCATCTCCAACGTCATCCGGGTCGAATCCCCTCCCGTCGGTCCTTGACCGGGTCTCCGTGAGAGAGGAGTTATCCCCAGCCCCTGCCGCCGGGCGCTGGAGACGAAGCGCGGGGCGCGGACGGGGATGGTGAGGTGGCGGGCGCCGTAGCGCTGCTCGACGAGGCGGGTGAAGGCGGAGGCCTGCTGGGCGGCCACATGGCCGATGAACTCGCTGCCGTTGTCGGTCTGCAGGGTGAGCTGCGTCACATCATCAACCGGCACGTCATCGCCATCAAGGTTGACCGGGACGAACGCCCAGACGTGGACGCCCGCTACCAGAGCGCGGTGCAGGCGATCTCGGGACAGGGCGGGTGGCCGCTCACGGCGTTCCTCACGCCCGACGGGCAGGTCTCCTTCGGGGGCACGTATTTCCCGCCGATCGACGCCTATGGCCGGCCGTCCTTCAAGCGCGTGCTCCTCAGCGCGGCGAAATACTACCAGGAGAACCGCGAGGAGGCGGTGCGGGTCGCCGGCGAGTTGGCCCGGCAGATCGGCTCCGTTCTGGCGGGGGTCGCGCCGAGCGGCCTGGAGCCCTCCCTGGTGGACCGGCCGCTCAAGGACATCCTCCGCGCCCACGACCCGGTCAACGGCGGATTCGGCCGCGCGCCCAAGTTCACGCATCCGGGCACGATCGACCTGCTGATCGGCCGGGCCTTCCGCGCGGAGGACGAGTGCCTGCGCGATGTGGTCACCCGCACCCTGGTGAAGATGGGACGAGGGGGGTTCCCCCGGTGGGCCGTGCTAGAATGAGCATACGCGCCCGTAGCTCAGCGGATAGAGCGTTGGCCTGCGGAGCCAAAGGTCGCCCGTTCAAATCGGGCCGGGCGCGCCAAGCCAATACCAGAGCGGGTTTTCAGCATCGGTGAGCCTCACAAACGAGCCTCTTAGGAAGAGGCTCTATGGAGGTGGAGCCGATGGATGGGAGTTCAGGAAATGGTACCTCGGTACTGCGGTACGGCCAGAGCCTCGGTGAACTTGCCGAGGCTTTTCTATTGTCAAAGCGTGTCTCTGGATGCACAGAGCCAACCCTATCCACCTATCGGTGGTGGCTCCAGAAGTTCACACAGGAAGTGCAGCAGGATGCGCCCGATGTCGTAAGCGTGCACCGGTTCTTCGCCGGACTGCAAGAGCGCGGACTGTCCCCCGGCAGCGTCCATCAAGCCTACCGCAGCCTGAAGACTTTTCTCCGATGGACTGTGGAGATTGGTGCGCTTACTGAGAACCCGATGCGCGGCTTTAGGGTTCGCACCCCGAAGACGCTCCCACAGGTGCCCACGGAGGAGGAGATCAGGGCCGCCCTGCGCCGGTGCGGGGACTCGGCGGTCGGCAGGCGCAATCGAATGCTAATCCTGGTCCTAGCCGATTCTGGTTTGCGGGCAGCAGAGGTCCTGCGGCTACTGGTGGAGGACTGGAACCCCTCACAGCGCAGCCTCTTCGTGCGGAGCGGGAAGGGGCGGAAGGATCGAGTCGTGTTCGTCTCGCCCACGACGGCTCGGGCCATCCGCGATTACCTGAACACGCGGCGCGTCCTGGCTCCCGAGGACTACCTCTGTGTCAGTGACGACGGCCAGCCGTTGAAGCCGCGCCACTTGATTCAGATACTCCACAGGTTGAGCGCAAAGGCAGACCTGCCCCGCACCGTCGCTTGCATCCCCACGCGTTCCGGCACTTCGCCGCTACGTCTTGGCTACGGAATGGAGTGGGCATAGATGAGGTGCGGAGGCTCCTGGGGCATGAGAGCCTCAGCACGACCCTGCGGTACTCCGCTCTCGTGGCGAGCGATTTGCAGCAGGCGCACAAGAAGGCTGCGGCGATAGAGAGGATGAGGCTGGACTAGGAGGGAGGTAAGTCCTCCGCAATGACAAGACGGACCTTTCTGCTGATGGGAAGCGGATTGCTCACGCTATTTGTATCACTCTACGTACCGGCATCATGGGTGGAGGATGTGTATGGTGCCCCAAGCCAGACAAACATCGGTGTCCTCGCCTTCGGGCTCTCGCCGCAGGATGGCCGAACCGTGTGTGTTGTCTATCAAGGCAGCCCCGCTCAGGAGGCTGGTCTTCGAACCGGCGACGTAATCATGGAGATCGATGGCATACCGATTCCTGTTGACAGGGGAGGCACCCCTGGAACCGTTGCAAAGGTTACGGTTCGCAGAGGCGAGCAGAACCTATCGTTTGAGATTACACGTTCGGCCCGAATCGAAATCAATTGGGGGAGTGGCGTCTTCCACGCTGATAGGGAGAAGGTCTGGCGTGCCCTGATACTAGCCCTCACAGACCCAGGATTGAGTCAGATATTTCGTGTCCGTCAGCCCTTGAAAGACGAGGGCGTGGTGTTCTTTGACAGATCCGGTCCCCTGGGGTATGCGGCTGAGGACCTGAACCGTGGCAATATTGTGCATCCTGACCGGGGGATGTTCGACATCCTCTATGCCGTTTGGATCACGCCGAGCCTTCGGGTGCGCGAACTCTCCGGGGCGACCCTTGTAGAAGTGACCATGGTTATCGAGTACAAAGGATTGAGGACAATTGCTTCCGGGACCGCACGATCAGCAGGCGGACTGGAGGGGCAGTTGTTCGCTCAAATCTGTAAGGAGTTGGTCCGTTAGAACGCTTTCCACCGTTGTTAGGTCTGACTTTTCTCAGCGCAAAGTAGACTTACTTCCCTGTGTGTCGAACCTCGGTGCATCGGTACAGAAATCTCTCGCGCACCCGGCATCGAGCGCCTGGTGGAGCAGGCCAAAGGGTAGGAACGCACAGGAGGCTCTAGGATGAGCTATCTCACTTAGGTGTTGACAGTTTCTCTGGCGTAGAAAGAGGGCCATACGGCGAATCCTTCCAGTTGGACAAGTCCCCCTCGTGGGGAAGCTGGGAGGAGCGCCGATGACCC
>JACADW010000108.1 GCA_013388445.1 Acidobacteriota bacterium
CGGCATCTATCGAGTCCCCCTCGAGAAACGCCGCGAGCGAAAGGAATTCGTCCTGAATATGGCAGGCCTCGAGAAAAGGCGCGATTCGATGACCGCGGTTCTTGCCGGCGGCTGGAAGCAGCGCCTGGCACTCGGCTGCGCCATCCTCCACGAGCCGCCGGTTCTCTTTCTGGACGAGCCGACATCCGGCGTGGACCCGATCGCCCGCCGTTCGTTCTGGTCTCTGATCTACGACCTGTCCTCAGCCGGCCACACGGTGTTCGTCAGCACGCATTACATGGACGAGGCGGAATACTGCCACCGGCTCGCCCTGATGAATCGGGGCAGGATCATCGCGCTCGGCATTCCGGACGACCTCAAGGAGCAAATGCGTGCCTATTCCATCCTGAACCTTGAATCTTCAGATTCGCTCGAGAGCATGAGGGCGCTCGAAGGGGTGGCGGGCATTGCGGACGTGGCGGTCTTTGGAGCGGGTTTGCACATAAAGGCCCGGAACGCCGACTCTGTGCTGGCGGAGATCAGAGCAGCCCTGTCGCGCCGACAGGTCGGGATCCGCCGTCTGGAGCTCATTTCCCCGTCCATGGAGGACGTCTTTGTCTCCCTGATCGAGGAGCAGGAGCGTAGCATTCAATGAACCTGCGCCGCGCCGGAGCCGTCTCAAGGAAAGAATTTCTCCATATCCTCCGCGACCCGCGCAGCCTGCTTATGGCCCTGGCTTTGCCTCTGCTGATGATCGTCCTGTTCGGTTACGCCCTGAGCCTTGATGTCGACCGCATCCCCACGATCGTCTACGACATGGACCACACCGCAGAGAGCCGCGAACTCGTCGAGCAGTTCGGGGCCTCGCGCTTCTTCGAGATTGTCGAGTGGGCCGAGGATTACTCAGCAATCGAGCGTGCGATCGACCGGGACATGTGCCTGATGGGAATAATCGTCCCGCCCGCTTATTCCCGTGATCTGCGGTCAGGCAAGGAGTCCAGGGTCCAGCTGATTCTGGATGGCAGCGATTCGAACACCGCCTCTATCGCACGCGGGTATTCCACGGTGGTCATGCTCGCCTACAACCTGAAGTTGCTTTCGCAAATCCAGAACCGCCGCGCTGGTTTCACGCTGAGCGCTCCTTTCCAGGGGCAGCTGCGGGTCTGGTACAACAGCGAACTGAAGTCGAAGAACTACGTGGTACCCGGCCTGATCGCCCTTATCCTGATGATCATCTCTGCGCTGCTTACATCGCTTACCATCGCCCGCGAGTGGGAAATGGGCAGCATGGAACAGTTGTTGTCCACACCTCTCCGGCCGGCCGAGCTGATACTCGGGAAGATGTCGGCTTTCTTTGCGCTCGGCGCGATCGACACCCTCCTGGCCGTTGTCGCCGGTGTCGGCGTCTTCAAGGTCCCGCTGCGCGGCAGCCTTCTCTTTCTTGCGCTGACGAGCTGCGTCTTTCTGATCGGGGCGCTGTGCTGGGGTATCCTGATATCGGCGCTTGCCAGGTCGCAACTCGTCGCCTTTCAGCTCGGAATGCTGTCGTCGTTCCTGCCGGCCTTCCTCCTCTCGGGATTCGTATTTGCCATAGAGAACATGCCGGCGGTGATCCAGCTGGTGACCTACGTCTTTCCCGTGCGCTACTTCGTCAGCATCCTGAAAGGAGTGTTTCTCAAAGGCGTGGGGTGGCACGTGCTGTGGCTCGAGGTTGTGCTGCTCGCCGTCTATGGTGCCGTCGTATTCATGATTGCGGTCCGTAAGCTGAGGCTCAAAGTAGCCTGACTTGGATGAGAGACATTCGTCAATCGTGAGTGGTTGTCCGACATGTGGGAACGGATCCGTCAGATCATGCGCAAGGAGTTGCGCCAGACCGTCAGAGACGTGCGCCGCCGCGCGCTTCTCTTCGGCCCGCCCCTGCTCCAGCTGATCGTCTTCGGCTACGCGGTAAACCTGGACGTGCACACCGCCCGGATCGCCTGGCTGGACCGCGACAATACTCCGGAAAGCAGGGCCCTGAGGGCCGCTCTGGAATCGTCGCACTACTTCCGCGTCGTGGCGGTTCCCACGCGGCCATCTGATGTCCGCGAACTCCTCGACCAGGGCGGAGCCCAGGCAGTGGTGCAGGTCCTGCCCGGTTTTGCGCGCGACCTCATGCGCGGCGGCGTGCCCGCGGTCCAGATCCTGGTCGACGGCACAAACTCGAACACGGCGGCGATCATCATGAACTACGCGAACCAGATCGTCGCCGCGCAGGCGGCCGCTTACCTCCGCGAGGCATCGGACCGGCGGCTCCTTGGCGCGGGCGCTGCGGTTCCTGTCGCCTACGTGCCCGCATCGGTCACCGCGCAATTGCGCGTATGGTTCAACCCGGACCTCAAGAGCCGCAACTACTTCGTACCCGGCGTAGTCGTCAACATCATTGCGCTCGTGACGATCATACTGACGGCCATGAGCATCGTCCGCGAGAGGGAGGCAGGCACCATGGAGCAGCTGATGGTGACGCCGATCCGTCCTGTGGAGCTCATGCTGGGCAAGATCCTCCCCTTTGCCCTTATCGGCCTGATCGAAGTGGCCATGATCGTCGCTGCAGCCTTGCTGGTCTTTGGCATACCGTTCCGCGGCAGCGCCGCCGTGCTTTACGCATGTTCCGTCCTGTTCCTTCTCACCTCGCTCGGCGTGGGCCTCTTCATCTCGACGGTGTCGCACACAATGCAGCAGGCCGCGATGGCTTCGTTCTTTTTCTTCATGCCTGCGCTTCTCCTCAGCGGCTTTGCCTTCCCGATCCGAAACATGCCCCCGGCGGTCCAGTACCTGACCTACCTGAATCCGGTGCGCTACTTCATGGAGATCGTGCGCGGCATCTTCCTCAAGGGAACCGGCGTCGCGGTGCTGTGGCCCCAGATGCTGGCGCTCCTGGTCCTCGGGATTACCATCTTCACCCTGAGCTCCCTCCGCTTCCACAAGCGCCTGGATTAGCCGAGAATCTCTGGTTCCCGAAGACCCGTCGAACTTGCGAGCGCAGGATTCTCCGCCCGGCGTTCCGCATCCATACCGCAAGGCCTGACCCGTGGACTCTCGAGACTGCCACCTCCGGCGAGCGGCATGCCGACAAAGCCGGATCATGCTGTAAAATCCTCCCGCACTCTCCTCCCGGAGGACCGTCGCGGCGGCCCGGGCACTATCTGGTGCGGATATCGTGCGTTCTTCCCTCCGCGGGGGAGGACCGGTCCCGGACGCTCAAAGACAATTCATTTCCGGCGTGGGAGGAGAAAGCCCGCATATATATATCCGGAAAGGAATCGAAATCTATTTCGACATCCGGGACGACGATCTGTTCGGTCACGAGATGCTTGTGCTTTCGCCTCTCTTCTTTTCCCGCGGACGGCCCGTTTCAGCTGACCGGCGGCATCGTTTCTGCAAACCTCGGTATCCAAAGAAACAAGTAGAAGCTGCTGATTCTGCGCCTTCACTGCACGCGGCGGGTTAACGGGAAGGCGAGAGAAGCCTCTGCCTGCGGATGGCGGCAAAGTCGAACAGCGCTTCCTTGATCGGAACGCCGATGACTTCAATGCGGCTGAGATCGCGCGTGCCTATGCCGACGTCCTCGGCCAGACACAGCGTGCTGTCGCAGGTCTCAAAGGGCGCCGTGCCGCGATCCGCCATGGGATCGTAGCCCATGACAGCCATGCAAACAGCATCGGTGGTCACCGGATTTGTCCCGGCAACGATCAGTCCCGGGCTGGTTGGCGCGATCCCGTGGGTAATCCATGGGCCTTCAGCTCCTGCAATAGTCTTGACCCCTTCGACAACCGCAAGGTCGACAGGGCGTGCCGAAACGAGGTCGACGATTATCCGCGGTATGCGATAGCCGTCCTGTCTAGGAGACTTCGGGTCCTTCTCCTGAGGCGCGCTCCTGGGAGGCTGCCGATACCCTGTGTGCATCATCGTGCGTCCGCCCCTGGGCAACTCGGAGGGTTCGTCCTCCCCGGCTCCGGTCCCGTAAATCGTGGCAGGGGTTATACCGAAGCAGTTCTTCATCGACAGAGTGACGCCCGCTGACGCGTGCTCCTTGAGCTTGGCGAGGCTTACGAACACGTCGCAATCCTCATAGGAGTGGTTGAGGTCGTATGCCGGAAAGATGTAACCCCCAAAAGGGACGACGAGCCTTGAATACGTGCGGCTCTTGCCGAGGCAGTTGGTATTCTCGAACTCGACATTCCGGGAGGCCCTCAGGATGTCTCTCGGCTCCCATCCTGCCTGCAGCAGGTATTCCTCTACGGGATCCGCGGTAGACCAGCAGCTCTCGAGCAGGCGTATGCGCCTGGCTCCGGCTCTGCCCATGAGGTGGACGGTTGCGGCGATCACCTCAGGATTCGTGTAGTGAGTGTGGCCCAGGGGCAGATAGCCGACCCTGTAGCTCGGCATGCCAGTGAGGTTTATCTTGATCCCGACTGTCCTGCCCTTGACGATCCGCGCCAGCCCGCCGAGCTGGTCAAACATCCTGTCGAGCGTCGGCAGCAGCTCCGGCCCATAGGTCCTGCAACGGGCGACGGCCACCGGCGCAGTCGGCGCAGCGGCGGCACGTCCGGCTGATGAAGCTGCAAGGCAGGCGCCGGGTACGATTGTTGCCGCGCGCGCCAGCCACTCCCTCCGTGTATAGCCTGCCTGCACGTCCAAGGCCACTCCCGTAAGATCGTTCCCCACGTCACACCTCAAGCTCCACAGCCGCGTATCCTGTAACAGGCGGCAAGTGCGCTTCCACGGCATTCCTCTGCGTCTCGGTCTCCACGGCGCCAGGGGACTCCTGATCCAGGGTCCAGAGCCTTGTCTGCCTGTATCTGCCTGCGATTCGCACCGACGGCCGGTTGTCCCCGAACAGTCGGGCGTAGAAAACCATCTGCAGGACCGCACGCTTCCGGTCCGGTGTCACGGCGAGGTGGGAACCTACGGCGCCCGCGTTCCAGAATCGCACGAGAGCATGACGGTGACTGATCAAAACCATGGAATCACTGGCAATAAGATACGGGTCGTCAAGATCAGCCCGGCTGACCGCCAACCTGCCCCGGCCGAAAGCGCGCAGCTCGTAACGGGGGTGTTCAACGCCGGCAAGAGGCCGACCCGGCAGCTCACCCCACCTGGGCCCGGTAATCAGCATCGCCCCTGATCGGACGAATGCGAGAGCTTCTTTCCTCAGATCCGGCGCAGGAGGGTCCTCATCGGCGTAGATCACAGCTCTGAGCCCTTGGAAGCAAGCCTTCGAGAAACCCTTCTTCAAGATAATCCGGTACTGCTGGTTTGTCCGGGCCACCAGATTGAGGATCTCATGGCTCATGGTCTCGTTCTGCCCGCCAAAGTCGGAGATGATCCCGACCACGGCCGCGGGGACGTACTGTAACCATTCCTCGTGCGCGGAAAAAAAGCCGGCGGCACCCGTGAGCGTCTTCCACGCGCGAAGTGCTTCCGGGTTTCCAGCTGCGACTCCAGCGGCCATCCGCTCGTCCAGCGAAATGATCCACCGCCCGCCGTGCGCAGCTGCGTCGGCAACCCCGATGATGTAGGATTCCGGGAACAACCTCGGCGCCACGGGCACCGCCTCCACCCATATGTCCGTCCCGGGATGGAGCGCAGCCATGAGACGGATCTTCCATCCGTTCGCATCGACCCACGGAACGCCCGTCGGCCCCGCGGAGACCCGGTCCGGAGTGCCCGAGGCTGTCAGCTTCACCCCGGGCCACTCCCCATCGGTGACCGTCACCCCAGGCGGTGGGGCACCCGCCTCGGCGACCATGAGCCCCTCCTGCTGCGCACGGGCGGCGATCGGCCCGAGGCCTGCGCCCTTCTCCAGTAGGAGGCAGTCAACGGCGGTGCCTTTCAACAGGGCGAGCGTGGCCGGATCTTTCCACGTAGCAGGCCACCGCATCGGAGTTCTTCGTGCAGCCATAGGACATCCTGATCAAAGCTGCTGCGTGCCGGGGCCGCGGGCCGCCACTCTGGTCGAAACCGCTGCGATCCGGATGACCGGAGAAGTCAACAAGAGACGGCCGTCTGAAGATTGTGGTGCCGACTCATAGAAGGGCGGACCTTCCGAGGCGGCGCGCCGATCTAATCTCCGCCGGCTTTGATGACTATACCAAAGCCGACTCGGAATTCGCTCTTGGACCATTCACCCTCGACGCGGCTGGGAAGCCAGTCGAATTGGATGACGCGGACTGCAATGCGGCTGCCGGCATTTACATCCACGCCACCGCCGAAGCCCATCATGAAGCCGCTCTCCGAAAGGCCTTCGCCCCCTGCACTGACACCACCAAAAAGTGCGTGCAAGAACCCGGTGGCTCCGTCAGCCCGTACACTAAAGCGGGGTCCAAAAAGGTATTCATACGCATGCACGCTGATCCCTTCGATGTCCTTGTATTGACCACCGAAATCAGCGACCAAACCGACGTTCCGGTGGAAGTTTCCGGCTACGCCGGCTTGCCAACCGTACAATTGCTCGCGGTCGCCATTCGCGACGCTCGCGACTGAAAACCCCCCGAAGATCTCAGCTTTGGGGTACGTGTTCTGCGCCGGAAGAGGAAGACTTGCCAGAACCAAAATGCACACGATCCCTGACGGCACCCTTCTCATCGTGATTCCTCCTGTTCCAAGATCCGACCGGACGGTCGCCTCGACAGCTGTGCAGGTTGTACGCGCCGGACGTGCCCGGTCGCGATGGCAACGGACTGTTCTAACGATACAAGCAATAAAGCATCTCGTAGTTTATAGCCATCTGTGTTCGGCGGCACAAGGGAAATGTGGAAATGGTTGTATCCGCTGATAAAGGCTGCCGACTGAAGATGACGGCACTCACATGCTACAACAACATTACCGGACGGCAGAATCTGCTATGGTTCCGGCTCGTACGGGTTCGGGGATGCGGTGCGAGGCGGCGCGCCGAAGCGCGGACGGACCGTCGAATGGTCGGCGCCGACCCGGGATCATCGTGGTATCCTGCAACTTCGCGCACGCTCGCGATCCCGGCAGACGAGGATCACACCCGGCTCCGGCTGATGCTGAACATCGCCTCTCTCGACCGGGTGCTCGGAGAGTCGCGGGCTTCGGAGCACATTGCCAGGCCGCAGTCTTGCGGCCGACGCTGCGATGACGGACATACAGGTGCATTTTGCGAGCGATCGCTCACTGCTGGTCATGCTAGGGAATGAGATCTCCCGGGAACAGCAGCGCAAGGTTGCACAACTGTGCGCAGTGATCGAGCGCGATCGATACGGCGCAGTTCAGAATGTGCACCCCGCCTACGGCTCTGTTCTGATCACCTTCGACCCGCGCAGGACATCAGCCGCGAGTATGGCGGCAGCTGCACGGAAGTGGCTGGAACGAATGAGCTCGATCGAACTCCCGCCCGCACGGCGCGTCGAAATACCCGTCTGCTACGGGTCGAGCTTCGGCCCGGACCTCCCTGACGTCGCCGCCCACACGGGGCTCAGTTGCGATGATGTAGTTCGCATCCACAGCTCTGCGGAGTACTTTGTCTACTTCCTCGGCTTTTCCCCCGGGTTTCCCTACCTCGGGGATCTGCCGCGGGAACTGGCCGTCCCGCGTCTCGGAACACCCCGGACAAGGGTTCCGGCCGGGAGCGTCGCCATCGGCGGCACTCAGACCGGGGTCTACCCACTCGCCTCCCCCGGAGGATGGCGCATAATAGGGCGGACGCCCTTGAAGCTCTTCGAACCGCTCGGCGAGAGCCCGACACTGCTGCAGATGGGGGATCTGGTGAACTTCGAGCCGATCTCCGAAGAGGAGTTCGTTCGGGTTGCGGAGGAGCCCGAGTGATGCCCCTGAGGGTGACTTCAGCCGGCTTTCAAACGACGGTCCAGGATGCCGGAAGGCAGGGCTACGCTCACCTCGGTGTGTCGGCTTCAGGGGCCGCCGATGCCGTCTCAATGCGATTCGGAAACCTCCTGGTCGGAAACCCAGAGCATGCACCGGCGCTCGAGATGACGCTCGTCGGGGGGAGCTTCCTGTTCGATGAGGCAGCGGTGATCGCACTGACGGGGTCCGATTTTGATCCGCTGCTGGATGGGGACTCCGTACCCATGTGGACCTCCATCCCGGTTGCAGCCGGGCAGCAACTCTCGTGCCGGGCCACAAAGTCGGGGGCGCGCTGCTATCTGTGCATTTCCGGGGGAATCAGGGTGCCCCCTGTGCTGGGAAGCGCCTCGACTCACCTGATGACCGGCCTCGGCGGCCATCTGGGACGCGCACTCCGGGCAGGCGACGAGCTGGAACTCGGGAAACCTCGGCAGGAGGCCGCAGGATGGTGGCGCCTTCCGGACCAGGTGGTCGACAGGTTGAAGAGGCGTGTCATCCGGGTCACCGAAGGACCGCAGTCGGACGTGTATGCCGCCCGTGCTCTATCGGAGTTTGCCTCGTCTGTTTATTTCGTGTCGGAGGATTCCAACCGGATGGGCATACGTCTGCGCGGCAATCCACTCCCATGGCGCCAGGTCTGCGATATGCTGACGGAGGGCGTATCGCTGGGGGCCATACAGGTCCCGCCCGACGGGCAGCCGATCATCCTGTTCGTGGAGCACCAAACTACAGGTGGTTACCCCAAGATCGCTAACGTGATCTCCGCCGACATGCATGCCGTGGGACAGCTGCGCCCGCGGGACAGCGTCCGGTTCGAATTCGTCTCACTGGACACGGCCTATGAGCTGCTCGCCGAGCTTGAGGCGCTCATTCACCCTCGATCCCTGGTCCCTTTCAATGCCTGATCCCGCCGGCCCGTGGCACCGGGCCATCACAAGACAGCAGTGGAAGACGCTCCTGGCCGCTCAGCTCGGGTGGATGCTGGATGCGATGGATGTCATGCTGTATGCCTTTGCCCTCGACTCGATCCGCGCGGAGTTCTCCCTGTCGTCGGCACAAGCCGGCGCCCTGGTTTCGGTGACCCTGGCGGCATCGGCGATTGGCGGCATCCTCTTCGGCGTGCTGGCCGACAGGATCGGCCGTGTCGCGGCCCTGATGCTCTCCATCCTGCTTTATTCTCTCGCCACGTCTCTGACGGCCACGGCCGGGTCTGTAGTGCAGCTCGCGATCTGGCGCCTCATCGTCGGGCTCGGCATGGGTGGCGAGTGGTCGGCGGGATCCGTGCTCGTTTCAGAAACGTGGCCCGCGGAACATCGCGGTAAGGCTATCGGCCTGATGCAATCCGGCTGGGCTGTCGGATATATGGTGGCCGCGGTCCTCGCGGCTGCGATCCTGCCGCGCCTGGGGTGGAGGCCCCTCTTCCTTGTGGGAGCGCTACCTGCCCTGATTACCTTGTGGATCAGGCGAAACGTGCCCGAACCTCAACTGTGGCGCCGCCCGGCGCAACCGGCCGCTCTGGCCCTGCGACGTTCCGCCTCCACTCTTTTCCGGGCGCCGCTGCTGAAGACGACCGCTCTTGCCTCGCTGCTCACGACTTGTGTTCTCTTCGCATACTGGGGGCTCTTCACCTGGATACCTGCCTATCTCTCCAGGCCACCCGAAATGGGAGGCGTCGGTCTCAGCGTGGTCGTGAGCGTGGCCTGGATAATCCCGATGCAGGCGGGCGCATTTCTGGGTTATTCGATATTTGGTTTTCTCTCGGACCGGTTCGGTCGCCGGCCCGTATTCATCGGCTTTCTGTTGGGGGCGGCCCTGCTGGTTCCGGTCTACGGCGGGGTTGCGCGCGACAGGGCGCTCCTGCTGGCGCTCGGGCCCCTGATCGGTTTCTTCGGACATGGTTATTTCAGCGTGTTCGGCGCTATGCTCGCCGAGCTCTTTCCGACACGAGTCCGCGGGACCGCGCAGGGTTTGACCTACAACGCGGGCAGGGCACTCAGCGCCGCCGCGCCGGCCACCATCGGATCCCTTGCCGACCGACTCGGACTCGGAGGGGCTTTGACCCTTACCTCGGGATTCTTCCTGGCGGGAGCCGCGGTCATGCTCCTGCTCCCTGAAACCAGGGGACGACGGCTCGCGAATGGAGAACCGACTCTGCCGTAAGTCAAGAGCGCCGGGGCCCGCAACGGACTTCGGCGAGGAAACGGGAGGCTTGACCGATGCATCCAGGTGTCGACATCAATAGCGA
>JACADW010000036.1 GCA_013388445.1 Acidobacteriota bacterium
GCCGGAATGAGCTGGGAAGACGCCCGCGCCTTTGCGGAGTGGCTCGGCCGCAAGGAGGGAAAACCCTATCGGCTGCCGACCGAGGCGGAGTGGGAGTACGTCGCGCGCGCGGGATCGGATGATCCCGAGGCACAGGCAATAGGACAGCTGGACCGGGCAAACGCCTGGGGTGTGAAGAACATGATCGCAGGAGCCCGCGAGTGGTGTCTGGACTGGTTCGGGGAATACTCGGCGGAGAAGCAGGTCGATCCCGTGGGACCCGAGACCGGGAACGTGCGGGTCGTGCGCGGAGGGAGTCTGGACTCGGACGAGAGGAACAACCCAAAGATCGACTTCTGGCGGCCCCAGTCCCGGCTCGCGATCGCACCCTCCTTCGGGCCGCATGCAGCACGCGCTCGCAGAAGCGGTCCGTCGGACGAGCCTCACCCGGGCCTGATCGGTGTCTGGTTCAGGAACACCGACTTTACGAATCCCGCGCAGGTAGACCGGTTGGCCCGCCTCCACACAAGCTGGAGCAACGACCCGCGAGGCGGAGGGCGCTGGTCCGGCCGCTGGCGGGGCAAGCTGGAGGCCCCGTTCACGGGCGCCGTCACCCTTACGGCCGAGACCGAGGGAGGTCTCGCATTCGACGTGGATGGCAGGCGAGTGATCGATTCAGCTGCGAACCCGCCGTCGCTTTCTGCGACCCTGAGGATGGTACAAGGCCGCAGGTACCCGGTAGTCCTTTCCTTCGACCGAAGTCGCGGGACGTCATTCCGCATCTTCTGGCAGTGGGAAGGGCATGCGAAGGAACTGATCCCGCCCTCCAGCGTGACTTGGGGTGCAGAGGAAGAGAAAGTCGCACGGTCCGAGGCCCCGGCGGAGGATCGCCCCGGATTCCACGCGATCGGTTTTCGCGTCGTCCTCGGGCCGACGCCGACCACGAAACCGACGCTCTCCGACCCCCTCTACGTCCAGCAGGGAGTCAGGCAGTCGACCGAATTCGTCACGATAGCACCCGACCCGAACAAACCGTATTACCGCAAGCGCCACCTGCTCCCCATGCCTTTGGAAAACAGCCCCCCGGAGGCGATCGACGCCGCGTGCTTCCATCCCTCTTTCAGGAATCACCAGCATAGCCCCGGCCTCGAGGTGCTGCCCAACGGTGACCTGCTGCTGGTGATCTACACCTCGTACCGCGAGTATGAAACGGGGGTGTCCCTGATCGCGACCCGCCTGAGATTCGGGGAGGAAGAGTGGGACCGGCCGGATCGCTTCCTGGATTTTGTCGGAGTCAACGACCATGCGCCGCTCATCTGGCACAACGGTGGCGTTACGCGCATCTTCTGGGGAAACCCGCAACTGGCCGTGGGAGGGTTCCCGTTCCAGTGGACCGGTTCGCGCGACAACGGCGCCACCTGGGATCCGATCCGGTTTCCAGAGTTCGTCGGCCCGATCGGAAGCCATTCGCGGCAGCCGATCAATACCGCGTTTCGCGCTCCGAACGGCACCATCTACGTTTCCAGCGACGGCTCCGGGGGCGAATCGGTCCTGTGGGCGAGCGACGACGACACCGCGACGTGGCGCGATACCGGCGGCCGGAGCGCCGGGCGCCATTCGAGCTTCACGATGCTGAAAGACGGACGGATTCTCGCTCTCGGCGGGAAAAACACCCACATCGACGAGTTCATGCCGCAGGCGGTTTCGAAAGACGGGGGCAAGACGTATGAGGTGAGCAAGACCCCGTTCCCCAGGCAGGGCTCGAACCAGCGCCCGACCCTGATCCGCCTCAGGAGCGGGCGGCTGCTCTTCGCCGCGGACTTCGTTTTTCACAACAACGGCTCGCAACCGAAGGGGATCAACCAACTCGGCTCTTACGTCGCCGTGTCCGACGACGAGGGCGAAACCTGGCGCTTCAAGAAGCTCATCGGCATACAGCTCCATGAGAACCCGGAACGGGCCGAAACGATGAGAGGCCCCACGCTGGGTTACGCCGTTGCCCGGCAGGGACCCAATGGAATGATCCACCTCATCACCACGATGAACAATCCCTGTCTTCACTTCGAGTTCAACGAGGCCTGGATCTTGGACACCGTGACCGGCGAACGGCCCGACGTGGAGCTGATGCAGTCCCGGGCGAAGACAATCGCAGACGTTCTCCGCTTCGAGGAGAAATACCCAAACGGCCGGGTGCGCATCGCGGGCAGCGGCGGAATCGCCGACGACGGCCGTTTCCTCCTGCACGGCGTCCAGACCTGGCACTACGAGAACGGCCGGAAGCAGCGCGAGGCCGATTACAGGTTGGGCCGCAAGATCGGTACCGAAAACTTCTGGGCGCCTGACGGCCGCCTGCTCTGGTCCTGCGAGTACCGCGAGGACGGCACCAGCACCTGGCGCCGGTATTGGCCCGGAGGGAAACTCAAGGCGGAGTCCAGCTGGA
This sequence comes from Acidobacteriota bacterium, assembly GCA_013388445.1. Classification (GTDB taxonomy): domain Bacteria; phylum Acidobacteriota; class UBA6911; order UBA6911; family UBA6911; genus JACADW01. Next base: position 2,420 of record JACADW010000036.1, read on the forward strand.
AGAATTTCAAGGCGGACGGCATGGCGAGGCTTTGGGACGCTGCCGGCACGCTCCTCGCGGAAAGACGCTTTGTTTCGGGACGCCTGGCACCGCACACGGCGGCCAAGGAGTGATACTCGACCGGCTCGTGAAAGCCGCACCGCGGGTTCTCGCTGTTTTATTTCTTTGTAGGAACCTTCGGGTGGCTGTCCGGGGACAGTCGCTCATAGGTCTCCGGCGCATCCCATGATGTGTGAAAACATGCCCGGGCCGAGTAGGCTGCGGCAGTCCGACCCTCATCTGCTAACGGGCTTCAGCGCGCGGTGTGCGCCGCAACGAGAGGTATTGTGCCGCCCGGCGGTCGGAGCTTAGCCGGCTGCTCACGGGCCGGGGCGCACCCGAGCCAATGGAGATCAACGCCTTCCATACAGTCATGTGGCCCGTGCTGTCAGCCTGGGCAAGCCTGGCACACGTGACTCTGGCGATGCTGTTTTGGGAAGACGCTCAGGCCGACTGCGGCTTGTCTGCGCGTTCGGATATGGCGGCGCTCGCCTGGCGCGCTGCATCTTTGACGGCCTGTATGATCTCCGGCTCCCTGTCCGGGGAAAGCCGGAAAGACGGGATGGAAACGCTGATTGCGGCGATCGCACGGCCCCTCTCGTCGAACAGAGGGGCTCCGAAACAGACACCGCCCAGAACCGACTCCTCACGGTCCACGGAATATCCCCTCTTCCGGATCTGATCGTATTCAGCCAGGAGTATGTTCCGGTCGGTGATCGTCTTGTCCGTGCGCGCCGAAAGTCCGTTGATGCTCAGGATCCTTTCCGCGACCGCCCGTTCCTGAAAAGCCACGATCGCCTTGCCGAGCGAGCTCGCATGCGGAGGGAGTACTCTGCCGATCGTGTTTATCCTGCGAATCTCTTGAATGGCCTCTACCGTATCCACAACCTCGACCCTGTCCTGAAAGCGGCAACCCAAACTGGCGGTTTCGTTGAAGCGCGTATTCAATTGCCTGAGGAAGGGACGCACGATCTCGCGGATTCTACGGGCTCTGTCATACAGCCAGCCGAAAAGAAGCTTCGAAGCCAGTCGATACGACCCGTCGGAGGTCCTTTGCAGATAACCATGGGCTTCCAGGGTGAGCAATATCCGAAACAATGATGATTCGGGAACACCCTGAAGCTTGCTGATTTCCGTAAGGCTCAGCGTGGTTTCACCGTCCTCGAACGCATCCAGGATCTTCAAAGCCCTGCCGATGGCCTTTGAGTAGTACTCGGAAGAAGGGTACGGATCCGGCGGGCGGTATTGGCCTGATTGGGATTTCGGTCTTCTTCGCCGGGTCTTGACCGCAGCCTTCGTGAGCATGTCGGTTTCTCCGCGTACGAAACCGTTCCTTCCAAAACGCAGGTAATCCTAACGCATCGGGAGTCGGCCTCCCCCTCATCGCCTCAAACATGGGGGCTGTGCCGCGTCAAGGCGAACGCGTTTCCCGTTGCAGCCGGTTCCACAGGTATCACCCACTCGCCTGCTCCTTCCTCATTATCCGGTTCCGGCGTTAGGCACTTCCAAGAGACGATGCACGAATGCCGGACTCGTTCTGATCATAACCAGTTGACCGGCTTGACTGTCAAGACAATTTCCGGCTTCGGGCCTTGCCTTCCGGCAATCGATCATGAATTCCATATGCCGACGAGACAGCGCGTCCCGGGATCTTGCTCTCGTCTTCCTCTTCGTATCGACGGGACGGAGACTCTCCCTGGCATAGGCCGCCCGCATCCTGAATCGCGGGGAGCATCTCACGAGCCCGAGCGAGGGAAACAAGATCGTTATCCTTCCGCGGCCGGCTGCCGTCCTCGCGGACTTCCCTCACGACCCTTCCCAGGCCGTTTCCCGCGTTCGGCGAGCGGCGCGGCGAGGTGCAGAAGCCGTAGAAGCCCGACGTCAGAAGCCTTCCGTTCGGGGCCACATAGAATCCCATCCACTGATGCATGACGGCCATGGTGCCGGCGGGGATGATCTCGTCCCCATCCCTGATCTCGGGGAGAGCGTACTCGGGGAAAACGACCACCGGTAGGCTCCAGTCCCTGCCGTTTTCGGATGTCATGAGCATCGTCCGCGTCGGCGGCGTGTGCTCCTGCACAAGACCTGCGAGGTACTGGAGATAGAACCTCCCTTTCCAGTATGCCAAGTAGGGCTGATGATTGTAGGTAAAGCCTGCCGGACCGGGCTCGGCAGGATGCGCCCGGTTCGCGCGCACAGGCTGATAGTGATGAACACCGACCGCGTGGGGCAACCTTCCGTCGAAGAATTCCTTGGCAGGCTGCAATGTGTTGGTGTATCGGATGGGCTCCGGGGCGGATTCGTCCAAAGAGGCAAGACGCAGGTCGGCCCTCTCCTGTGCCGGCCCACTGGACCAGTCGGCCGGCAGGCGGTCAGGCCCGGCGCTGATCCCTGCCACGAAAAGACAACACAACAGCAGTATGCATCCGATTCTGTGCATCGCTCCAATCTCCCCGTGACGGCCAGGCCGATTCCCTGCCGGCGCCCATGGGCCGGCCTCCGGCCGGCAACGGAAGGAATCTCACCTCATCCATGGCGAGCACAAGCCCAAGTCCAAGGGCGGCCGAGATCATATCCTCAACGCAACAAGTGAGACAACGTGCTCCGGGAAGAGCACCGGGGCAGGATCGAGCAGCCGGCTGGACTGCTATAATCAGCACCCATGAGACAGAAGAAACTGGATGGCGAAAAACAGACGTCTGCTTCCCGCGCCTGCAACATTTGCAGAGATGCCCGTTCGGCTGCGGCGTGGAAAATCCCCGTCTTGCTCGGAATTGCCTTCATTGCCGTGTTTTCCTCGTCCCTTCCGGGAACGCCGCCGCCGGCCAAGACCACTTACACATACAAGCGCGTGGGCAACCTGGAGATTCGTGCGGACGTCTACCGTCCGGGCGACCCGGGAGAGCGGCCCGTGCTCGTGAACGTGCACGGAGGCGCCCTCATGAAGAGTGGTCGCGAATCGCTTCCCCGCCCGGTCCCCGACCTGATAGAAAAGGGCTACGTTGTGGTTTCGGTGGACTATCGCCTGGGGCCGGAAACGAGATTGCCGGAAATCATCGAGGACGTGGCGGATGCCTGCCGCTGGGTCCGGAGCCGGGGACGCAGCCTATTCGGGGCAGACACACGGAAGATGGGCGTGATCGGACACTCGGCCGGCGGCTTCCTGACCCTCGCCATGGGACATCGATTGCAGCCGCCGCCCAGCTTCCTCGTGTCCTTTTACGGGTACGGCGAGCTCGTCGGTCACTGGGCAACCGGGCCGAGCCCGGATCCGGAACATTGGGAAACGAGCATTTCTGCGGAAGAAGCCGACAAGAGACCCGCGGACCCGCCCATATCCAATGCATCGGAGCGTTCCTATAGCATCCTTCCCTACTACAATTACTACCGTCAGAAAGGCCTCTGGCCGAAGATGCTCACCGGATGGGACCCGATCGCCGAGAAATATAAATACGTTCCATACCTGCCGCTTTTCAATGTGACGCCGGCCTATCCGCCCACTCTCCTCGTGCACGGGTCGCGAGACATGGATGTGCCCGCGCAGCAGTCCAGGCTCATGGCGGACCGGCTGACGCAACACAACGTCGAGCACGAGCTCCTGATCCTGGAGGGCGCCGAGCACGGTCTGCGCGGTGTCGATCCCCAGCGCCTCGAGGAGGCTTATCGGACCGCCATCCGATTTGTCGACCGCTTCATGGGGAGATGAGCGTTGGCACGAAGAGGGGACGCTCCGGCCGGGGGCGAGCGGCCGCCGTGCCGGTATGAAGGGCTCGATGCCACCAGCGGATGTCTTCCCTGCCATCAACGAGCGGGCTGCCCGCTGTCAGTTTGCCTCAGGCAGAAAACCTGCCGCTTGCCCTTATACCCTTCGTTGTCGAAAACCCCGAACTGCCCCTGGTCGAGCTGGAAGCAATCCCGGGGGCCGGATATGATGCCGAAGGAACGGATGGCCGAAGCGCCTGCCGTAGGGTCTTCAGGCAGACACGGGCTGTGCATTGTCAGCAAGGTGCGGCAGTAGTACCATGCCGTGAGTCCGCCGCCAGTCCTGGTTTCCTGGCCGCTTGCGGTTTCAGGGATCGGATCCGGAAGTGGGCGTGGACGTGAACACCGCGATCCGCAGCGGGCTTTTCAAGCTGAGGCGGCTGCAGGAACGAGATGTGTGCGTGCCGTCCGGATGTCCGAGTCCGGCGCCGGACGAATGTGGGGAAAGACAGGCACGGATCAGGAAATAGAGACTACGTAATCGGGAGGATATAGCATGGGCTCAGTCAGTCATCTTCGGCGAACCAGGGGGCTCTCGCGGCGGCAGGTGCTGTCGCTCGCTGTTGGTGCCCCGGTGTTGCTGCGCGCGAGCGGGCGGCGGACGAATGTGCTGTTCATCGTTTCGGACGACTTGAACAACGCGGCGGGATGCTACGGCCACCCCGTCGTCCAAACACCGCACATGGACCGGCTGGGACGGCACGGCATGGTCTTCGACCGGGCCTATTGCCAGTATTCGCTTTGCCAGCCTTCGAGGGCGTCGTTCCTCAGCGGGCTCCGGCCGGAAACGACCAGGGTTTGGACGCTCCAGACCCCGACGAGACAACATGTCGGCGACGCGGTCTTTCTTCCCGAGCTTTTCCGCCGCAACGGCTATTTCACCGCCCACGCCGGCAAGATCTATCACACCGGCGAAGAGTGCGAGGACCCGCGCTCGTGGGATGAGGAGGTGCGCGAATGGGGTAAGAATCCTCCCCCGGGGGAAATCCTCGAATCGGGCACAGCGGCCGGCCCGAAGGGTCACTCATTCGAGTGGGACATACTCAAGACGGACGACGCGCGCACCCCGGACGGCATGGTCGCGAGAAAAGCGGTCGAGTGGATGGAGAAGCTGGCCCGGGAGGGGAGGCCGTTCTTCCTCGGGGCCGGCTTCCGCCGTCCCCACGCGCCCTACGCTGCACCAAAGAAGTACTTCGACCTGTACCCCGTCGAAAAGATGCCTCTGCCCAGGACCTCGCCCGAGGAGTTCCGCCGCGTTCTGCCCGCCGCGGTGAACCACGACCCGCCGGACAATCCGCTGAGCGATGACAACACCCGCCGCTTTCTCCGGGCTTATTTCGCTTCCGTCACCTTCATGGACGCCCAGCTTGGAGTGCTGCTCGATGCGATGGATCGCCTGGGCCTCTGGGACAACACGATCGTGGTTTTCTCAGGCGACAACGGCTACCACCTCGGGGAGCACGGCGGTCTCTGGCACAAGAACTCGCTCTTCGAGGAGTCGGCGCGCATCCCGCTCATCGTGGCCGCACCGGGGCGCAAAGCAAACGGCCGGCATTCGGCACGCCTGGTGGAGCTTGTGGATCTGTATCCGACGCTCGCGGATCTGTGCGGTCTCAGGCCGCCGGAGAACCTGGAGGGGACCAGCTTCGCCCCTCTGCTCGACGATCCCGGGCGCCCCTGGAAGTCGGGCGCCTTCACGATGCAGGGCCGGGGGAAAGAGCGGACGGAGGCAGCCAGGGAGATCGATTTCATCGGAAAATCCGTGCGCACCGAGCGGTGGCGGTACACCGAGTGGGATGAGGGCCGGCGGGGCGTCGAGCTTTACGACCACGATCGGGATCCCGGCGAACTGAAGAACCTGGCCGATGACCCCCGGTATGCGAAGACGCGCGCCCAACTGAGCGGCCTGCTGCGCCGCGGCTGGCGCGCGGCTCTACCGCCCCGGACATGAAGCGACTTGCACTTTCATCCAGGTTTTGGGGAATGCAGAGGTGCGCGCCCTGAAGCGTCGCGCGAAGCTCCGGACGCGCCGGAGATTCAGGAGAGAAAAGCCGTGAAACCCGTGTTTCGCCTTCTTCCGGTGTTGCTTGCGCTTTTCGGGATTGCGCCTTGCGCCGCCGGCCAGACCATCGCGCTCTGGCCCTTCGACGAGCCGCGAGGACTGTACCCGAGCTGCGTGCTGGACGACGTGTCCGACAACAACTGCCCGATGGTCCTGGGACCCGGCGGACAAATCGTAGCAGGAAAGTTCGGGAATGCCCTGGAGCCGCTGCCGCAGCCGCCCATCACCTATCCCGCTTCCGGATCAGTCCTGTTCGGATTGGCGCCGGCGCCGAAGCCTGCCGGCCGAACCGTGGAGCCGATGAACTGGAAGAACGCGCTCTTCTGCGCCCTGATGACCAGCGGCGAAACGCACCTGCGCAAAGAGGTCGGGTTCGTCAATCCCAGCCGGTCCAGACTCAACCTCGGGAACTTCGACTGGACGGTGGAGTTCTGGTACCTGCCGGCGCGGCGGCAGGTGGAACCCGGTGTGGTTTTCGAGTTGGGCAGCGGCCCGCGGGGAGAGAACGACGAGATCACGCGGCTCGCGGTGGCCCCGGACGGCCGAAGTTTCCTGTTCGTGAACAAGGCCGGAGGCCTGCACCTGCGGATCCCCACGAGTCCCTCAGCGCTCGACCCCTCGAGAGCCCAGTGGTGCCACTGCGCCTTTGTCTACTCCGCAACGGAATCCCGGATCCGGCACTATGTCGACGGGAAAGAACAGGCTCCCTCCGCTGCCGCTGTCGTACAGTCTCTGCCGCAAGGGGAGGAGGCCTACCTGAGCGTGGGACGCGACGGAGTCTGGGGGCAACCGCTGCCGGGGAGGATCGACGAGTTGCGGTTTTCCGAAGGCCGGTTATACACCGCGGATTTCGTTCCGCCGGCAAGCTTCGCGGCACCCATGCATTCAGCCGCCCCGAAAACGGCGCCAAAGAAGGGACCGCTGCTCCTGTTCGCCAGGGGGGCCGAACTCGAAATCCCCATTCAACTCCTGGACGGGAAGCACCTTTTCTTCGACGGAGCGATCGCCGAGCGTCTCGACGGCATCACGTTCAACGCGAATCCGCCGAGGCCGGCCGAGCGTGTCGTGGATAACATCCAGGGCCCTTTCCGCAAGCACCTGAATGTCGTGGAGGACGAGACCGGCCTGATCCGCATGTATTTCGGCGTGCAGAACGATTACCTCGCCGTGCTCACATCGAGGGACGGGATCCGATGGGAAAAGCCGCTTCTCAATCCCGGCTCGGACCCCGGCATGGAAAACGTGGTGATCCCCGAACCCACGGCCATGGGCCAGGTGTTCCTCGATCCCAACGGTCCGCCCGGGGAGCGCTGGAAGTACATCAGCGGCTACGAAGGACGCGGCATCTACTTGTATTCCTCGCCGGACGGGTGGCGCTTCAAGCGCTGCCGGACCGCCGCGCTTCCCTTCCGCTCCGGCTCGCAGTCCAACATTTTCTACGACGACCAGCGGCAGCTGTATGTCAGCTACCATCGCAGCGACTTCCCCCGCACACTGGGGGGCAAGACCCAGCGCGAGTTCGTACGCGTGGAATCGGCGGATCTGACGCCGCCGTGGTCCTTCACTTCCCAGACACAGGCCGAGGTGATCAAGATCGCGGAAACGAAACGGCTGCACCCTCTGATCCCCTGGTATCTCGACAACGGGCCGCTGACACCGGGCGGATTCGGCGTCGAGTTCCCGACCGCCTTCGGGCCCGATGACGCGCTCGACCCGGAGGGAACCGACCTGTATGTGCCGAAAGCAATGAAGTACCCGTGGGCGCCGGATGCCTATCTTGCTTTCCCGCTGATCTATTTCCATTACGAGGAGGAAGGCCCTCCGGCGCGCAGGGTGCTGGGCGTGCAGAGCCGGCAGCGCGGCTCGGGGCCGATCGAAGCCCAACTGTCCGTCAGTCGCGACGGGATTCACTGGAAGCGCTTTCCCCGGCCCGCCTATGTCGGGACCGGCACGCATGCCGGCGACCGGATTCATCAGGTCTATATGGCGCACGGCATGGTCCGGCGCGGCGACGAGATCTGGCAGTACTACTTCGGCGAGGAAGCGTACCACTCGTCATGGAAGAAGGGGACCAAGCGTGCGGTCTACCGAGTGGTGCAGCGACTCGATGGATTCGTGTCGGCGGATGCGCCCTATGACCGCGAAGCGGTCGTCGTGACCAAACCTCTCGTCTTCCGGGGAGACCGCCTGCTTCTCAACATCGATACCGACGCGGCGGGCTACGCGCAGGTAGGGATTCTGGACGGCCGCGGCCACACGATCGAGGGTTTCAGCGCGGACGAGTGCGTATACATCAACGGGGATTTCACGGCCGCCGAGGTGGAGTGGCTGGGGAAGGGCAAAGACCTCTCGTCGTTGCAGGGGAAGCCCGTGAAGGTTTTGCTGCGGCTGCGCGGCGCCCGGCTATACTCCATGCAATTCTCGCATCGCTAAGTGCGCAGGGGGTCGATCCGACAACCGGGCCGGGGTTCTGCTTCCGCATCGGCCCGTAAGCCGCTGTGCCGAGAATAGCATGCCAGGCAGGCATGGGCGGCCAGGTAGGCGCCGCCGGCCCGGCGGCGCCCGCAGGCTCCGGCTGCTGGACGGAGCCGACATTGGCAGCCTCTCAGGTTAGCCCGTACTGGCCCGCGACCTACTGCCGCGTCGGGCCGCCGCAGCCTACTCCGGCCAGGTGTGTTTTCATGCCTCGTTGGGTGCGCCGCAGGCCCATGAGAGGCTCTTCCGATAATCGAAGACCCGTACGACGCAGACACGAGATGTCGAGTCAGCCGGCCTCAGCAACTGCGACCCTATCCTTGATGGATCGCTGCCACTCGTGGATTTCCGATGTCAGCCGCCTTATGACATCCCGGTGCTGCCCGGTGTAGAAGATGTTCTTCGTCTCGTACGGGTCCCGGTTCAGGTCAAACAGCTGGTTTTTGTCGGCATCGCTGAGGCACAGCTTCCAACCGTCGGGGGAGATCACCGTCCGAGTGTTGGTGCGGACCGCGCGCTGGATCGTCTCGCTCTGGAACTCCGGCTTCAGGAGGTCGCCCTCGACATACTTGAGCGTCGCGTTCCATTGGATGAAGACGTTCGCCGGTTTCGGACTGCCCCAACTGATTTCCGGGAGCAGGCTGCGCCCGGGGAAGCGCCCCGGCATTGGGCGGCCCATGAGGTCCAGCACCGTCGGGATGAGATCGATGTGGCTGAACCGCCCGCGGATGAGCCGGTGGCGGCGCCCGAGCGCCGGGACCCGCATCAGCCACGGGATACGGACGGCCTCTTCGTACATCACGCTTTTTGCGAGCATCCCATGGGCCCCGAGCATCTCGCCGTGATCGCTGGTGAACACGACGATCGTGCGGTCCGCGAGCCCGAGGTCTTCCAGAGTCTTCAGGATCGCGCCCACGCTCCGGTCCACGTGAGTGACCGAACCCCAGTAGTTGGCCTTCAGGCGGCGCCAGCCGTCGTCGGTGCGCAGATCCATCCCCTCCGGCCTCGCCGTCCGCGCGCGGTCGCGCTTCAGCCGGTAGTTGAGCGGCTCGTCCTCTTCGAGCGGGTCCGTGTAGTTCGGTTCCAGCTCCATGTCTTCCGCACGGTACTCGCCGTTGAGCGGTCCGTAGTACGGGGGATGCGGTTCGAGGAAGTTGACATGGAGAATGAACGGTTCGCTGCGGCGGCGGCGCAGGAAATCGCACGCCTTCATCTCGAGGAATTTCGGCTTGCAATGCTCGATGGGGAGCTTGGCAGCGTACAGCCTGCCGAATGTGCCGTCCGGTTCGTTCGGCTTGTAGCCGCGCTCGACGAGGAAATGATGGTAGCTGCTGCGGCGCGAGCGGTCGCGTCCCGGTCGGAAGTACTGCTGGTAGATGTCTTCGATGCTCTCCCATTCCTCGAACCCGCGCTGCGCGAAGAGTTCGTCGCCGAGATGCCATTTACCGAAATAGCCCGTGCGGTATTCGGGATCGGCCAGGATCTCCGGGAGGCAAGGTATATTCTCGGCGAGCGGCAGGTTGTTCTCCGTGCATCCGTTCTGGTGGGGCCAGAGACCGGTGAGCACCGTCGAACGCGACGGGGTGCAGACCGGCTGGCTCACGTAGGCCCGCTCGAACACGATGCTCTCCGAGGCGAGCTTATTGAGATTCGGCGCTTGAATCCGGGAATTGCCGTACACGGCCAGGGTGTCGGGCCGCTGCTGGTCGGTCCAGACGAAGAGGAGGTTCGGCCTGTCGGAGCGGCGCACCGGAAAGAGGAAGTTGGCGCCCACAGGCGCAATTGCCGCGGATTTGAGGAATTCCCTTCGTCGCATCGCGATCGCCTCCCATCGCTGGAACAGGATACTACACTATATTCGAAATGGATCCTCAAGATGTAACGGGACTTCGGGAATTGTGATAAGTAACTTCCAACTCTATCGTTCTCTATTTACTTTCCTGGGAACTCTGATTAGTCTTGCGTTTGGCAAAGGCGTTCTCAATCATCCGAGGCTGGAATGCAAATCGAGTGTCCAGGGCGGCTTCGGATTCACTGCCGTCCGGGGCGGGCTGCTACAGTCCTGATGCCGGCTGCCGCCCGCCCGGCGATCCGGGATGGCTCTCACCCGGCCGTTTCATCTCCTGCGAACTTCACAGGCACCAGGGCGGTCCGGAAGGCGGCCGGCGGCTCGGGCACCTGTCGGGCCGGTTCCAGCGCGGAACCCGGTTCCTTTCGGGCGGTTTCTCAAACGATTCGGCAGAGTCCGGCATGGCTCTGATGGGACGATGACCATGGCAAATCGAAGGAATCGGCGGCATACCCGGAGGGAATTCCTCCAAAGGGCGGGCCTGGCGCCTGTGGTGCTTTCAGCGGCAGCGCGGCTTCCCGCGGCACCAAGGCCCAACATCATATTCATCATGGCGGACGACCTCGGCTTCGGCGACCTTGGTTGCTATGGGCAGAAACTGATCCGGACGCCCAGGATCGACCGGATGGCGAAGGAAGGAACGCGTTTCACCCAGTGTTACTCCGGATCGCCGGTCTGCGCACCTTCGCGGAACGTACTGATGACGGGCATGCACACAGGCCATACCCGCATCCGAGGCAATTCCCCCGAGGTGGGGGGCACGGTTGAGACTTTCGGGGAAGGGGCCCGGCGACTGTCGCTGGAGGATTCGGACGTTACGGTTGCCGAGTTCCTGAAGCGGGCAGGTTACGCGACCGGCGTCACAGGCAAATGGGGACTGGCGGAACCGGACACTGCCGGAGTCCCCAACCGGCGAGGATTCGACGAGTGGTTCGGTTACCTGAACCAGAATCACGCGCCCTATTACTACACGGACTATTTGTGGAAAGACGAGCGGCGGTTCCCGCTCGAGGGCAACCGGGACGGAAAGAGAGAGCAGTACACCCATGACCTGTTTACGGGATTCTCCCTCGACTTCATCCGGAGGCATCACGCTCACCCCTTCTTCCTTTACATCGCTTACACCATCCCGCACGAGAGGCTCGAGGTCCCCGATCTGGGCGAGTATGCCGGTCGGCCCTGGCCTGAGCGGGCACGCATATACGCCGCTATGGTGACGCGCATGGACCGCGACGTGGGACAGATGCTGGACTTGCTCAAGGGTCTTGGTATCGACAAACGAACCCTGGTTTTTTTCACTTCGGACAACGGCGCCCCGAAAAAGGATTTCGGCGACCTGTTCAAGAGCAACGGCCCGCTCCGCGGCTGGAAGGGAGAGTTGTGGGAAGGAGGGATCCGGGTACCGATGATCGCACGCTGGCCGGGGACCGTTCCTGCCGGCAGGGTGTGCCATGTGCCGTGGTACTTTGCGGACTTCGTGCCGACCGCCGCCGGCCTTGCCGGTGTCGAGATACCTGCCTGCGACGGCATCGATGTGTCCCCGGTCCTCACGGGCAAGCGGAGGGCGCCCTCCGATCGATTTCTCTATTGGGAGTACCCCGGGAAGACGTTCCAACAGGCCGTCCGTTTCGGTAAGTGGAAGGCGCATCGCACCGGGTTGAACGGCCCGTTAACGCTCTATGATCTGGAGGTGGATCCATCGGAGACGACGGATGTCTCCGCGGCGCACCCCTCCGTGCTTGCCAGGATCGGCGAATATCTTGAGGACGCTCGGACGGAGTCGCCGAACTGGCCGACGAGAAAGACCTGACGTGGAGCGCGCGGCCTGTCCGGATGCTTCGGGCCTGGTTGGCCGCAGTCTCTCCGCGGAAGTGCTGTGGCAGAAGGGCGTACCCAGCAGGGCAGCCGGGCGCCCGCGACGCATTTCAGAAGCCGCTTTCACCGGGAGTGATGGAGATGGGCAAATGGAATCCGCTACGGAGACGCATGGGCAGGCAATCTGCCATGTTCGCGTTCCTTATCATCCTGCTTCTGGCAGGGTGCTCGGGCAATAGGCTCCGGACGTCCTCCGGCGGGAAGGCCGCGAGGCCGGTTCCGGGTGGCCCGGAGGAACCCGTTCGCTACATCGGCGGCGAGGAAGTTCTGCCGTACCATGACGGCGGGCTCCGGCCGGCGGTAGGGGTGAAGAACTTCCAGGTTTTTCGGGCCAACCGGGCGCACCCGGAGATGGCCGATCAGTTCGGCTGGACCTACAATCACGCCCCGATGCTCGCGTACTGGAACGGACGCTTTTACCTCGAATACCTGAGCTCTCCTGTCCATGAGAACCATCCGCCGATGCGGGCGCTTCTCACAACCTCGGCGGACGGCGAAACCTGGGACATGCCCACGGTCGTTTTTCCGCCGATGACTCTCCCTGACGGACGTGCAACGTTGGTCCACCAAAGGATGGGTTTTCACGTAGCCGCGGACGGCCGACTGCTTGTGCTCGCCTATTACGGGTTGCCGCCTCACCCGAACGACGGCACCGGAGTAGGCCGCGTCGTCCGCGAGATCGGCCGGGACGGCAATCTCGGTCCGATCCACTTCATCCGATACAGCTCGCATAACGGCTTCGGCGAGACGAATACGCCGTTCCCTTTCCACACCGCCTCACCGGATCCGGGTTTCAGGAAGGCCTGCGAAGATCTGTTGGCGAACAAGCTCGTCACGATGCAGTGGTGGGAGGAGGACCGGAGTACGGACGGGTTCTACTATCCGATGGGCCAGGTGCTGAAGGCTCTCTCCTTCTTTCATAGAAGGGACGGGACCGTCGTGGGTCTCTGGAAAGACTCCTGGACGGCGATCAGCCGGGATGAGGGATCGACCTGGTCTTCACCCGTCCAGGCGGAGACACTGGTGATGGCCTCCGCGAAGGTCTGGGGGCAGAAGACCAAGGACGGCCGGTTCGCCCTTGTGTACAACCCTCGCAAGGACAACCGCCACCGCTGGCCCCTCGCGATTGTCACAAGCGACGACGGCATTCTGTTCGACAACATGCTGGCGGTCTGCGGCGAAGTCCCGCCGCGGCGCTACAACGGGCTGGACAAGGCTTTCGGCCCGCAGTATGTGCGGGGCATCGTCGAGGGAAACGGGATCCCGCCCGGCGATGTGATGTGGGTGGCCTACAGCATGAACAAGGACGACATCTGGGTCAGCCGCATCCCCTTGCCGGTCCGGGGGCACGTGACCCAGCCGGTGCGCGACGACTTCAACACGGGCACGACCGCCGACCTGGCATGGAATCTCTATTGCCCCAGGTGGGCCCCTGTCAGACTCGTGGATTTTCCAAGCGCGAGCAACCGCTCTCTGGAGCTGAGCGATCGCGAGCCGCATGACTACGCGAAAGCGGTGCGCGTGTTTCCGGAGGCGAAGGCGCTGACGGCAAGGTTCAAGATCCTGGCCAGGCAGAGGGATACGGGACGGCTGGAGATCGATTTGGACGACCGATACGGCTGGCGTTCCCCGCTGCGCCTTCGGTTGGATGAGCAGGGCCGGATCCTCGCCCTGGACGGGAACCAGAATGAGCCCGCGGTGTTGGGGAAGTACGAACCTGGCCGTTGGTATGCCCTCGAGGTCAAAGCCGACCTCGATGTCGGGCGGTTCGACGTCACGCTCGACGGCAAGACGGTGCTCGAGAAGGCCGAGTTGCTGGATCCGGTCGAGTCGTTCGAGCGGATCTGTTTCCGGACGGGACCATACCGGATTGAGCCCCTGCTTCGGGATCCGAAGTCGCCAGGTGCGGACGTACCCCATGCGGATGATCCTGTGCCGCAGGCGGTGTTCCATATCGACGACCTGGAGGTCGGCGTGATTCGGCCGGCGGGAACCGGCTCCCTCGGCCCCAACAAGGAGTGACCTGCCGGTTCTCTCTTGGTCGGCCTAACGTCTTCGGGGCATGAACTGAATTTCCCATTGGTTCTTGAGTATCCGGAGAACGGGGTATGTGCGTCCCGGAGCATGCTCCTGTGGAAAGGAACAGCGCCCGGCAGCGTCTGCACTCGTCTCCCGGGATTGGGGCCGGATTGAACCCGTGGCTGCCGTCGAATTTCGCTGGGAGTCAAGCTGGATCTGGGGCTGATCAACCGTCGTGAAAGGAACGTTCAACGGAGAATCCGGCAAAATACTTGAGGTAGACCCTTCGGTGATAGGAGGGGCCCTCCCGGATCAGGCGATCGAGCTGGTCTCGGTGGCCCAATCTCTGAACCGCCGCCCATTCGCTGAGGCGTTGGGCCCGGCGCTCCCCGTCCCAAACGCAGAAGCCGTCCGCCCCGGCCTCGTAGTATTTCTTGGCAAGCTGCGCATATTGGTGCGGCATCTGTGTGCGCGGCATCAGGTCTGGCCAGAGATGCACCCGGCCGCCGCCGAGTTGCCGCCACTTCCGCAGCAGCCGCAAATCTACATAGGGTGATGGCATGAGATAATCGACCAAGCGCTCGCACAGCCAGGTTTCCACGTCGCAGTTGTAGCGGATGGGATCGTAGCTCGCCTTGTCGAGGTCATACTCGTGAGGCTGGCCAAAAAGCGTCACGCCCAGTTCCCTTCCCGGCTTCTCGTCCAGCAGCTTGCGGACCTCGCGGATGAATTCGGTCACATACGCCGCGCAGTGCTTCTGCCAGCGCACATCCGTTTCGGGCAGTTCACGAGGATCCGTTCCATATCTTTCCCGGAATGTGCGGATAACCGGCCCTTCGTAGTGGACGAAGGGTACTGCCCGGTTCAGGTGTAGCTGGATCCCGTCGGTGCCGTAAGCGAGCGTCTCGCGCAGAAGCCTCAACCAGTACTCCCGGACCTCCGGGAATGCCAGGCTCAGGCCGGTCAGAGCAACGCCATCCCGATCGAGCTTCGCAAACTCGCGGTTCTGCCAATAGTTGCGCGCCCTCGCGATGGGCTCGCGGTTCATTGGATATTGTGCTCCGATCATGCGCAGGCTGGCAAAGATCTTCATGCCATGCGCATGCGCCAGCCGGGTATAAACCGCCAGGGGGTCCACCCAACTCTCCTGCCAACGGTTGTCTTGGTGCCCGACATCACCGATCCGAGTCCGGTAGACGCAGCAGTTGCCTCGCAACGCCTCAAATATGAAGAGTTTGATGTCCGATTCCAGGTAGGGAGAAAAATCGTCACGGATCCACTGCTCGTCCGTCGGGTAGAAAGTACTAGTTCCCCGCGTATGGCCGGTGAAGTTGCCGGTACAGTAAATTACTGCTCCACGCCGTGTCTCATCCGTCGGCTGCAATTCCACCCATCGCCGACGCTCGTGCTCGCTCAGAGGCACCAGCTTCACGTAAGCAAGGTTCGAGATGTTCGCCAGCTCCGACCTTCGATATGGTGATCGCGGCTGCCGGAAAATCAGGGATCGACCCGTCAGGTCCGCAGTTCGCCAATAGGTCTCCTGAATCGCCTTGTAAAGCCACTGTCCCTCCCCAATTTTCGGGCTTCCGTCCTCCAGATTCGTGCCCCCTTCGGCCGCCACGCTGAAGAAGCCGCCATCACCTGTGAGCTTCGCTTCCAGCTGGCCGTATGGGGACCACTCGTGGTATCTCGCCTTCGTGTAGTTGATCCCGAGGTAGATCCGATGCGGGCCCTTCACGTCGAGCGGGAGCGTCAGCTCCCCGCATTCCTCTTCGGGGATGGCAGCGGCCATCACGCCCTTTACACCCTCCACGGTTTCGTAATCGAGCAACTGCCAACGCCCGCTCTCGAAGCTGCGGCTGAGCGCCTCCGCTGGCTGGCATTGGGAAAGGTCCGACCGAAAAATTGCATTGCCGGACGCCTGGATGACCTCACGCCCTCCGGGGCATGGTTTCGCTCCGGTCCGCGGAACCGCCGCCCGTGACAGCAAGGGCGCGGCGCTCGATCCGAGTGCCGAGATTCTCGCAAACTGCCGTCGACTCATCTTGACCTGCGTCTCCATGGAGAATTCACCTCCTCACACTTGGAAGGCCCTCCGGTAGCATGATTGGCCCGGCATCGAAACGATTCTTGCGTCGGCATGCCTTAGGCCGATCATCCGACTGCGCGCAACCCACCGTATGGGATCACCGCCGGTTTCTCCCTCGCTGTAGCGGGCAACAAGAGAATATTGCCACCTTGGTAAAATTATCCTTTGCAATTTCCGATATCAAGATTATGGTTAAAAAAAGGCACAAGGGGCACGAAAATGGATTCCTTTCGCCCGAATCCATGTTCCGAGGAAACGTCAAGGATCGGTTTCCTGTTTATCCGCATCGCGGATGCATCGGCGCGGGAATCACAGCAGAATCGAACTTCAAGCAACAAGAAAAGAGGCCAACCATGAACGCGAAAAGGATCGGTGTCCTGGCATTGATGTGGGTCGCATCGGTGCTGCTGCCCGGCGAAACCGGCCTTTGCCAGAGAACTACTGCCAACCTCTATGGCACGGTCATGGATCAGTCGGGCAGCGTTGTTCCGGGCGTGACCGTGGAGCTTGTCAACGAGGAGACGAACGCCACTATCCGGGCCGTTTCCGACGAGCGAGGTGAGTTCACCGCCACGTTTATCCCGGTAGGCCGCTATACGCTGAAGGCGGAGGTCAGCGGATTCAAGTCTCACGTGCACAAGGGACTCGAGCTGACGGCAGGCCAGCAGATACGCTACCCCATAACCCTCGAGGTCGGCGGGATTTCAGAGGTCACGACCGTAACCGCAGAGGCGGCCCTGCTGCAAAACGCCTCGGCGACTCTCAGCGACAACATCACGCGTGCGCAGCTGACGCAGCTCCCGATATCGCGCCGCGATTTCGCCGCGCTGCTGAGCCTGCAGGCGGGTGTAACCTTCGACAACCAGGGCACCTTTTCCATCAATGGTCTTGCATCGGGCGGGACTTCGGTCACAGTCGACGGTGTGGACGCATCCGGCGATCCTGAAACCAAATCGGTCAGCATGTTCCAGGGCCGGAACCAGATCAGCGTCATGAGCCTGGAGGCGATCCAGGAAGTCACCGTCTCCAAGGGCGTGACTTCGGCTGAGGTCGGCGGCACCTATAGCGGGAACTTCAACCTGATCAGCCGGGGCGGAACCAACGAGTTTCGCGGCTCCCTGTTCGAGAACTGGCAGAACGACATCCTCAACGCCCGCGACCTGTTTTCAACCAAGCGGCCGATCGTACGCTTCAACCAGTTCGGCGGCTCGCTCGGCGGTCCCATCGTGAAAAACAGGGCTTTCTTTTTCTTTACCTATGAGGGGTACCGCCAGAGCAATCAGGCCACTCTGTCCGGCCTCGTGCCGACGCCGGAATTCAAGGCGCAGGCTGCGGCGGCGCTGCCTGCCTACAAGGAGGCTCTCGATTGGTGGCCGAATCCGACCGAAGCCTATTCCCCGGGCACGGTGAGCGCATTCTACCGGGGCGTCACCTCCAACCGGGCACATGACAATCATACGGTCCTGCGGGGCGACTATCAGATCGACAGCTCCAACCAGCTCGTCGCCCGCTGGACCCGCGGGCGACCCTTCGCGATGAATCCCCGGCTGCCGGACATTTCCCGCCAGGATTACCTCTACGCTTCGGACGCAGGCGTGCTGACCTGGACGCACTCCGCGTCCACCTGGACCAGCGAGACGCGCCTCGGCCTCAATAAGACGGAAACCAACCGCCTGGTCCCGCAGTACACGACCGGAAAGGCAGGGATCGAGCTGCAGGGTCAATGGAACGCCAACGGCGAAATGCTCCTCCTGAAAGGGCACACCTACACGATGGAGGAGGTCGTTGCCAAGTCCATGGGCCGGCACACGATCAAGTACGGCGGCCTGCATGGGGCTGCGGCGCCGGGGCGTTTCGACGAGGAAACACCGATATTCCGCTACCGGAACGCGGCAGACCTGCTGGCGAACAAGCCCAACCGCGTGCAGTTCACATACGGGGTCCCCCGATACTATGCCCGGTCCTGGAACATCGGGCTGTTTCTCCAGGATGATTTCCGCGTCACACCCCGGCTCACCATCAACCTCGGGGTGCGGTTCGAATACTACTCGGTCTTCAAGGAAAAAAACGGGAGGCTTTACAACCCGGGCAATCTCGCCAATGCGGTGGCCATACCTCCTGTATTCCGACCTGCCGACTCCCTTTACAACGCCGACAAAAACAACATCATGCCTCGCGTCGGGTTCGCGTGGAGCCTGGGCCGGAACTCCAACACGGTGATCCGGAGCGGGTTTGGCATGTCCGTAGCCCCGCCGAATCTGCGCGTCTTTTCGTCAATGGCATATATCAGCCCGGAGGTGCCCTTCCGCTTCCGTTTCTCAGGATCCGACATCACAAGTCTCGGCCTCAAGTACCCGATGACCAACCAACAGGGGCTTCAAGCCATCCAGAGCACGTCGACTCCCAAAGCATATGGCGTGTTCATGGAAAACAATCCCAATCCATACGTCCTGCAATGGCTGCTGACCATCCAGCGCCAGCTGACGTCGACCCTCGTCCTCGAAACCGGGTACGTAGGCAACAAGGGGCTGAAGATCCTGATGTCGCGCAATTTCAATCTGCCGGACCGGATCACCAACGTCCGACCCTTCCCGACCTCCCTCGAATCGAGCTACAAGGACGCAACCGATAACAGCTGGTATCACGCCTGGCAGACGTCATTGAGGAAAAAGCTGAGCCGGGACCTGGCCTTCAACATCAACTATACCTGGAGCCGGGCCATGGCCTATGCCCGTGGAGACTTCTGGCCGGGGAATGATCTGCGCGTCCAGGACGATGACAACATCCGGGCCGACAAGGGTCCCACCCACCTGGACCGCCCGCACGATTTTCGTTTCGATGCCGTGTACGGCCTCCCCTTCGCCACCCTGCTCAAGGCCGATGGATCGTGGAAGAACGTGATCGGCGGCTGGCAGCTTGCCGGAATCTTTCGCGCCAGAAGCGGGGATCCGCTGAATGTTCTGCAGACAAACTCCAGGGAACTCCAGCGGCCGGATTACGCCGGCGGCGATCCCTACCTTCATCCCTCGGATATCTCGGAACGCTATCTCAACATAGCGGCATTCGCAAAGGTTCCCGTGAGCAGTGTCAGCGGGCAGACCATTCGGCCCGGAAACGTGGGCCGCAACAGCTTGCGCGGACCCGATTTCTGGACGGTGGACCTGAATCTCGGCAAGACCTTCCTGGTGACGGAACGCGTGAGCCTGCAGGTTCGCGCGGACATGTTCAATGCGCTGAACCATGCCAACTGGGGCAATCCGAACAGTGACGTCAACAACTCGCTTTTCGGCCGCATCACCAGTACCAGCGCGGGGCGGTCGATGCAGCTCGCGCTCCGTCTGGCGTTCTGATCCGGACCGTTCGCGGGGGCCTCTGGGGAATGCGACCCCGGAGGCTGGGAATGCCTGGGTTCTCAATACGACAGGTGAGGTGACGGCACGGACCAGACGTCCAATGATTCCGACGTCTCCATCACAGCCGGCGCGGTGTCGCGGGGAATTCTCCGGGCCGCGAGATCCCTGAGCCTCCGTCTATAGAGCGTTGATGAGAACTCGAGGCAGCAGAGGTTCCGCAGCGACACCTGCGACTGGTTAACCGAGGTCATGAAGCCGGCTGCCCTTGTTGGAGCGCGCACCTGCGCCTCCCAGACTGCAGGCGTACCCGGCGACGGCAGCTCAACGGCCGATTTCGATCGTCATCCAGGAGATCATCGAGCCGGGAGCCGCAATCCCGAGCGACGATCCTTGCGCCGAGGCTCCGCCGGCTGCGAGGATCTCCCGGCGCGCATTGAAGGATTCACGCACATTAGCTCGACCTCAGGAGGAGACCACGGATGAAACAGGCAAGCAGATGGCTGCTTCTCACGACAATATCCGTAATCCTGCCGGCAGCCGGAGCGGCTCAAGAGCCCTCGTCCGCCGGGAACGCAGCTGCACGGATAAAGATCCGCGAATTGAGACGCTTTCCGGCTGCCGAGGCAACCCAGGGTGTAGCCGTAGACGGCAGGCATTTTTACGCCGTGGGGAACCACTCGATCGGCAAGTACGACAAGAAGAACGGCAAGAGGACAGCCGGCTGGGAATGTCCGGAAGGGCGGCCCTTGATTCACCTCAACAGCGGCGTGGTTCACGAGGGAAAGCTCTATTGCGCTCACTCCAACTACCCCGGTGTCCCCATGACCAGCTCCATCGAAATCTGGGACACGGAATCCATGCGGCATATCGACCATCGCAGCTTCGGCATCTATGTCGGATCCGCCACCTGGGTGGATTTCCACAAGGGCTTCTGGTATGTGGCGTTTGCCCACTACGCCAACCGGGCCGCAGAGCCCAACCGGGACCCCCGCTGGACCACGATCCTGCAGTTCGACCGGGCCTGGAACCGCCTTCAGGGCTGGGTTTTCCCCGGGGCCCTGCTTGAACGATTCGCCCCGAGCAGCAACTCCGGCGGGGTATTCACGGGGGAAGGACTTCTCTATTGCACAGGGCACGATGCGCCGGAGATCTACGTGATGAAGTTCCCGGAGGGCGGTTCCACGCTCGAGTGGGTCGAAACGCTCGGTTTCGCAAGTCCCGGCCAGGGCATCGCCCTGGACCCGTACGAGCCGGGACTTCTCTACTCGATCCACAAGGCGAATCGTGAAGTCATCGTCTCGCAGATATCTCCTTGATCGCATCCCTCAGGATCGAATGCATTCGCGAAATCCACCAGTCCGATCGCCCCTCCGCTGTTCCCGCGGCGCCGCAATCTGTGAGTCGTGTGCCCGTGTCTTTCAGACATGCGAACGGGGTCGTACCCGCCTTCGGGGACCTTCGGCCATGAGTGGTGTATCGAAAAGGGCTCAAAGCCCTCCGGAGCAAGCGTGGAGTTATTGCGAAAGAGACCGCCGTCGAGCCGGCACTGATCACCGCCGCGCAACCCGGGATCGCAGCGGACAGCTCCGGTGCGATGGAACGGAACGTCACGGAGTCCAACGACTCAAGCAAGCGAGGATGCCGTGAACCTGCGATGGATACCACCGGCGCTTCTCCTGGCTGCCGTCCCTGCGTTTTTTGCCCGGGGGCATGATGCTGCAAAAGAAACGGTTGCTCTCTGGCTCTTCGACGAGCCGGCTGGGTTATACCCGAGCTGCGCCCTGGACGACTCCTCGGAAAACGACATGGTGCTCGTGCTGGGACGCGGCGGCCGGATCGTCCCCGGGAAGTTCGGCCGGGCCCTGGAGCCCATGGAGCCCGAACCGATCCGTTTCCCGCACGGCCCGACCGAATTCGGCTTAAAGGCAGTCCCGATCCCGCCTGGGAGAACCGTCGAGCCGATGACCTGGATGAACGCGCATTTCTGCGCGCTGATGACACGCGGCGAATCCCACCTGCGCAGGTGGGTCGGATTCGCGAACCCAACGGAGACAGAGCTCAATCTGGGCGCGTTCGACTGGACCCTGGAATTCTGGTACCTGCCTTCGGAGAATGCGCCTTCGGAGGGGGTGGTTCTCGAGATCGGCTCGGGCCCGCGGGGCGAAAATGATCTTGTCACTCGACTTTCACTGCTGCCGGCGCGCGGCCTTTTTCGACTCCAAAACGGCGGCGGCCAAACCTTCTGGGACATCGCCTCCGATCCGCAGGCCCTGAACCGGGGGCCGGCGGAATGGCATCACCTGGCCTTCGTGTATTCGTCCGGCGAGCGGATGTTGCGCCATTACGTCGACGGCAGGATGCGATCCCGGGTGACGGGCGTCGCGCTGCGGTCCCTGCCCTCGGGGGAGGAGGCTTATCTCAGCATCGGACGCGATGACCTGTGGCGGAATCCCCTTCCCGGCAACATCGACGAATTGCGCATCTCGACCGGCATGGTATACCGCGCCGACTTTTCCCCTCCCGCCAGCTTCTCTCCTTATGCATCGTCCGGCGGTATGAGAACCGGGCTGGTTGAAGGTCCCGCGCTAATCTTCGGGGAATCCGCCGCCGAAAGTCCCGTCCCCCTGGGAAGCCGCCGGCATCTCTTCATCGACGACGCGCTCATAGCGGAGATGCGGGGCATATCCTTCGCGGCCCACCCGCCGCGCCGCGCGGACCAAGCGGCTGCGCGGCATCCAGCCCTGGTATCTGGACAATGGCCCCCTGACTCCGGCTGGACCCGGCCTGGAATACCCGAACGCCTTCGCGCCCGACCCGTCCCTGGATCCCGTGGGCACCGACATATACGTAACAAAGGCGGTGAAGTATCCCTGGGCCCCGGACGTCTATCTGGCGTTTCCCATCGTCTATCTCCACTACGAGAACGACGGCCCGGAGGCAAGGCTGGCCCTGGGCGACAAGGAGCGCGGCCGCGGCTCGGGACCCGTGGAGACCCAGCTCGCCGTCAGCCGCGACGGCTTGACCTGGCGGCGCTATCCGCGCCCGGCCTACGTGGCCATCGGCCGGCACGACGGCGTGGATGTTCACCAGGCCTATATCGCCCAAGGCCTCGTGCGCAGGGGGGAGGAAATCTGGCAATACTATTACGGCCTCCAGGAATACCATTCGCCCCGGCGGAAGGACGAGGAGAACCGCGCGGTCTTCCGGCTGGTGCAGAGGCTGGACGGATTCGTGTCTGCGGATGCTCCCTACGACCGCGAGGGTCTGCTCGTCACCAAGCCGTTCCGATTCGAAGGCAACCGCCTGATCCTGAACATCGATACCGGGGCGGCGGGGTATGCGCAGGCCGGATTCCTGGACGAAGCGGGGCGCCCCGTTCAGGGCTTTTCGGTGGACGACTGCGTCTATATCAACGGAAACTTCATCGAGACCGAAGCGGAGTGGCTCGGAAAAGGCCCGGACGTCTCCTCCCTGGCCGGCAGGACGGTCCGCCTGGTATTCCGCATGCGCGGTGCGAGCCTGTACGCCATGCAGTTCACAAAACGGTGAGAGCGGAGGAGCCTGCCAACCGCGAGCCGATGACTGCACCGGCGGTCCGCCGCGGAGGATTTGCTGGCCTCATAATCTAGAAGTTATTTCCGATTCTGGAAAATGATGTTATGTTCGGACCGGAATCTTCGATTCCTGTCGCAGCCGGAGGCAGGAGAGTTCCCGGGCAGATGAGGGTGAGAGGCCTTGGATTGAAAACGCCGGTGCCTGTTCCGAAGAGGCGCCGGCGGATCAGATGCGGACCGCGGCCGCCCGCGCTTGAAGCATGAGGCCGCCGCATCCTGGCGCCGGTGAAAGGAAAGACGATGCAGAAGCAGACATTGGCAGTCCTGGATTACCTCGTGATTCTGGCCTACATGCTGGCGATGGTCTGGATGGGCTGGTACTTCTCCAAGCGCCAGAAGGACACCGACCACTACTACGCGGGCAACCGCCGGATCCCCTCCTGGGCCGTCGGCATTTCGATCCTGGCGACGCTCATCAGCAGCGTGACTTTCCTCGCGTATCCCGGGGCCGGTTATTCGGGGAATTGGATTCTGCTGGTGCAGGGCCTGATGGTTCCGATCGTGCTCCTGGCCGTGCTCTGGATCATCGTCCCCGTGTACCGGGAGGCGATCCGGCTGAGCGCCTACGAGTACTTCGAGAAGCGTTTCAGCTATGCGTCGCGGCTGTACACCTCCCTCGCCTTCTCGGTCATGCATTTCACGAAGATGGGTACGGTGGTGTACCTGCTCTCGCTGGCTTTGAGCGGGATGACGGGCTGGGATATCTACCTCGTGATTGCGGTCGTCTCGCTGGCCACGCTCATTTACACGCTGATCGGCGGCATCGAGGCCGTGGTCTGGACCGATGTGGTGCAGGGTTTCCTTTTCCTCGCGGGCGGCCTGGCGTGCATCCTGATCCTGCTCTTCCGGCCTGAGGGAGGTCCTGCGGCGGTCGTGGGGCTGGCGTGGAAAAACGGCAAGATCGACCTGGGGCCGTACGACCTGGACTTCGTGAAGCTCACATTCGTCGTGATGGCAATCAACGGGATCTTCTACGCGCTTCAGAAGTACGGAACCGACCAGACCATCGTCCAGCGCTTTCTCCTCGCCAAGGACGACCGCTCCGCGATCCGCGCCACGCTGCTCGGAGCCTTGCTCTGCGTCCCGACCTGGACGGCATTCATCTTCATCGGCACATGCCTGTGGTCGTTCTACCGGATCACCGGAATCCCGTTGCCTCCGGACATCAAGAGCGACGGCGTCTTTCCCTACTTCATCATGACCGAGCTCCCGGCGGGTGTCACCGGGCTCATCCTTTCGGCGCTGCTGGCCGCCGCGATGTCCACGCTGGCATCCGACCTGAATTGCCTGTCGGCCGTGGCGGTCGAGGACTACTACCGGCGCTTGCGGCCGCACGCCACGGACAAGAAGCGCCTGGCGGTGGGAAAGGGCGTCGTGCTCGTCTGCGGCCTCGTGACTCTCCTCGTCGCCGCGTACTTCGCAGGCGCGGGAGAGAAGAGCGTCCTGGGATCGCTCTTCGAGTTATACGCCATCTTTTCGGGCGGCATCGTGGGGCTCTTCGCTCTGGCGTTTTTCACGAGACGGGCGAACCGGAAAGGGGCCATCGTCGGAATCGTCGCTTGCATTCTGTTCACCGCCTGGGCCGTGTTGAGCTCCCCGATCAAGTGGGGAGGCGAGAAGATGATCCTGCTCGATCTCGGGGCCTGGGGTTACAGGCATCACAACATGATGCTCGGGGTCTACAGCCACATCGTCCTGTTTGTGGTGGGATATGCGGCCAGCCTTTTCTTCAAGCACGAGGCGCCGCCCCGAAGCCTGACGATCCACGGCTGGTTGGAGCGGCGCAGAGCCCGGCAGGCCGTGTCGGTGTCGGGGCCTTGGACACCGGACGGTGGTTTGTAAGTTCGGCACCGAATGCACGCGCTGTTGGCCCCTTGCTGGAACCGGAATGCACCCCCGGATTCCGCTGACGAGACCTGAAATGAAAAGGCTGCCTGTGAACATGCCCGCATCCCTCCTGTGGATTCTCACCCTGCTGATTTCTCTGATCGCCTGCTCCGCGATCCCTCCCAGAAGCCGGGTTCCCAGGATCGGGCCCGAAACGACAACTGTTCCTCTGGAGAAATACCACAGCGTGTTCTTTGTTTCTCAGGCCGCAGGCTCGGATCAGAACGGCGACGGCTCCCGGTTCCGTCCCTGGCAATCGCCTCAATTTGCGCTCAGGCAATTGAACAGCCCTGACCAGACGAAGAGATACGCGATCCTGGTGGCGGCGGGAACCTACGCCGGCGAAACGATCGAGATGCGGCCCCACGTCGACCTGTTCGGCGGGTACGAGCCGACTTCATGGCAGCGGGATATTTTTCGCCATCGAACGGTACTGACCGGCCAGGACCGCCGCCGCGTGGTGATCGGCGCCGACCACGCACGGCTGGATGGCTTTGTCATCACCAAGGGTCAGGTGCGCGGCAAGGGGGCAGGCGTCTGGTGCGATGGCGTATCCACCACAATCACCCACAATACCTTTACCTTGAACAAGACTCTGGCGCCCATCCCCTGGTCTCCGAAATATCGCCATGAGATCGGCCATGACGGCGGCGCCGTCTATTGCGAGAACGCCGTGGCCCCGGTCATTGCCAACAACCTGTTCGCCGAGAATGCTACAGAGGTGGGCCGCGGCGCAGCCATCGCCTTTCATTCGCGTTGCCGGGGCAGGATTCAAAACAATGTGTTCCTTGCGAACCGGGCCGGCCTGGCAGACCCCATGCGCAGCAGCGATGGCGGCGCGGTGTCGGTTTTCGAATGGTCCGGTCCCTTGATTGAGGGCAATGTCTTCTTGAATAATCGGGCGCTGAATGAAAACGACGCGGGCGGCTTGTTTGTGGCGCTCTGGTCATCGCCGACGGTTCAGGACAACCTTTTCATAGGAAACGAAAGCACAGATGACGCCGGCGCCCTGTTCGTGGGCGGGCAGGAACATCGTTATGACCGGCCGCCGGACGCACTGCCCGCTCCGGATCGGTTTCATGTGACCATATCCAACAACCTGTTCATCGGCAATTCCAATCCATCGCGAAATTCAGGTGCGCTGCGCTTCACCATGGAGGGCCGGGGGGAATTCAGCAACAACCTGACCGCCCACAACGGCGGCCTCTATTTTCAACGCTGTGAAGCGACCATTTCCAGGAACGTGATTCTCGACAACCTTCTGCTGATCGAAACCAAAGCGGGCCTGCAGCCCTGTGTGGTGAAGGACAACGTCATCTGGGGGGATTTCGATGTGCAAACCGAGGCTGCCCTGTCCAATAACCGGGTGCTCTCGAAGCAGGAACCGGACTTCCAGCTCGTTGAGGAAGAGGGGCTTGTGCTGATTGCCGTCGGTTCTTGCTTTGACCGGGCGCGATATACAACTGCGTTGTATATCACCGGGGCCGGATTTCGATCCAACGAGCTGGCCGGTCGCGCGATCAAAGCCGGAGACCGATGGGGGATGATTCGATCCAACGAACGCCGGACGGTTTCCGTCTGGGGAGATTTCTCAGGCCTGGTCGAATTGACGGTGCTCCCCCGCTACCGGAAGCAGTGAACGATTGCCGACTCGGCGATCTTGGCGATACACGATATCGATTCGGAGGCTAACGCGGTGAAAACCAGGAACAGACGGGATTCCATGTTGATCCTCTTGTTCTTTTCCCTGACGCTCCAAGCAACGCAGGCGCAAAAGACGGATGCCGGGAGCTACCAGCCGAAACGGATCAACAAGTGCATTGAGCTGCTGGAACAGGGGCAGCCGATCTATTACATCGAGACTTACGGCGGTTATGAGGAGGGCAAGAAGCTGGCACAGACCTGGGCGGACTACATCTATTTCAACATGGAGCATTCTCCGCTCGATTTCACGATCCTGCGGGAGTTTATGCGAGGACTGGTCGACGGCGGGCCGACGCCCAGCGGCCATCGCACGCCGACGGTGATCGCCATTCTCCCGGTGTTGGGGTTGGATGCAGTTACCTTCAAGGGAGGGTCCTGGATGGTGCAGCAGGCGCTGGCGCAGGGGGTCCATGGGGTGCACCTCTGCCGCGCGCAGGATCCTGCGGCTGTCAAGTTGTTCGTTCAGGCCGCGCGTTACCCGTTTCATCGGGCCGCATCGAGAATGGTCGGGGAGGGTGTGCGCGGCTGGGGCAGCCAGAAGTTCGCAGCCTGGGTGTGGGGCATGGAGGAAAAGGACTATTTGAAGAAGGCCGACGTCTGGCCGCTGAATCCAGAGGGCGAGATCATGCTCGGTTTGAGGATCGAAGATCGCTTTGCCCTCGAAAACACGGAAAAGAGCCTGGCCGTGCCAGGCATTTGTTTCGCCGAACACGGGCCGAGGGATATGGGGCTTTCCTACGGCTATCTGGACGGCCGGGCCGATCCGCCCGTCCCCCGGGAAGTGGCCGCTGCCGGCGAACGGGTGCTCCTGGCGTGCAAGAAGAACGGTGTGTTCTTTCTGGACAATGTCCTTCCCGACAACGTCATCGATCAGATCAAGAAAGGCGTGATGATCGGGGCAGGCCGACGGCAGGACTCGGCCGAGGTGGGCAGGAAATTCACCAAGAGAACCATGCCATGGTGAGTTCCACCGGGGCAAAAGCAGTCATCATACAGTCCGTCCCCGGACTGTCACGGGGACGGCGTCTTCACTCAATCGCTCGCGGAATCAAGGCGGGCCCGGCCCACGTCGAAGCCGCAGACCGCCTTCTCCAGGTTCGTTGCATGTTTCATCCGGCACCGAGACACGGCGCGCAGTCTATTCGAGCCGTCTATCGAGAGCCTGGCTGGTGAGCGGGCTGCCGGTATCGCGCCTCACAGGCGCGCGCCGATCGCGGCGCTCCGATGCGAATTAAGCCGGACCGACAGTATCCTTTACAGACTGCTGCCAGGCGTGAATCCTTGCCGTCAGTTGCGCGATGACTCCGGCATGCTTTCCCGTGTAATAGAGGTTCCTGGTCTCCCAGGGGTCCTTGTTCGTGTCGAAGAGCTGGTGCTTGTCGGCGTCGCTCAGACAGAGCTTCCAGCCGTCGGGCGAGATGATCGTGCGCGTGTTGGTCCGGACGGCGCGCTGGATCGCATCGGTCCGGAACTCGGGCTTCAGGAAGTCATTCTCGACATACCTCACCGTGGCGTTCCACTGGATGAAGACATCTCCCCGCAGGGGCCTGCCGGAACGGATGGCAGGAAGGAGGCTGCGGCCGGGGAAGCGCCCCGGCATGGGCCGCTTCATCAGTTCCAACAATGTCGACATGAGGTCGATGTGACTGCATCGGCCGCGCACCACGCGCTGCCGGCGGCCGAGGGCGGGGACGCGCATCAGCCAGGGGACACGCACGGCCTCCTCGTACATGACGCCCTTCTGGATCATCCTGTGGGCTCCCAGCATTTCCCCGTGATCGCTGGTGTAAACGACAATTGTGCGGTCCGCCAGCCCCAGGTTTTCCAGAGTGTCCAGGATCGCGCCCACGCTGCGGTCCACATGCGTGACGGAGCCCCAGTAGTTGGCGATCAGATGGCGCCAGCCGGCTTCGGTGCGCAAGTCCATCCCCTCCGGCCTCGAGACCCTCGCTCTTTCGCGCAACAGGCGGTGCCTGAGCGGTTCGTCTTCCCCGGATAGGTCGGCATGGTTGGGCGGCAATTCCATCTCCTCCGCCCGATACAAGCCGTTCAGCGGACCGTAATACGGAGGGTGCGGCTCGAGAAAGTTTACGTGAAGCACGAAAGGCTCGCCGCGGTGGCGGCGCAGGAAATCGCACGCTTTCGCCTCGAGGAACTTCGGTTTGCAGTGCTCGATCGGCAGCTTCGCCGCATACAGTCTGGAGAAAACCCCTTCCGGGTCGTCCGGCTTGTACCCGAGCTCTGACAGAAACTGGTGGTAGGTACTGCGGCGCGAGCGGTCCCGCCCCGGCCGGAAATACTCGCGATATGTATCCTCGATGCTTTCCCATTCTTCGAAGCCGTGCTGCGCGAAAAGCTCGTCCCCAAGATGCCACTTGCCGAAATACCCAGTGCGATATTCCGGGTCGGAGAGGATCTCCGGCAGGCAAGGAATCTTCTCCGGAAGAGGGATGTTGTTCTCGGTGCATCCGCTCTGGTGGGGCCACAGGCCGGTGAGGACCGTCGAGCGCGACGGGGTGCATACCGGCTGGCTCACATAGGCACGCTCGAACACGATGCTTTCCGCGGCAAGCTTGTCGAGGTTCGGCGCGTGAATCCGGGAATTGCCGTACACAGACATGGTGTCGGGGCGCTGCTGGTCGGTCCACACGAACAGCAGGTTGGGCTTGCCGGTACGCCTCTCGGGAAAGATGAAATTGGCGCCCAGCGGCGCGGTGACGGCGGACTTGAGAAACTCGCGTCTGCGCATGGCGGTCACCTCCTCAGCGGTTCTTGAAACCAGACCAGTATAAGCAGGTCTTAGTTGAAATCTCAATGATTCTCGAAAATTGTAAAGATCAATTCCCGAGTTTGCCTATAATCATGCAAGTCCCGGCGGACGACAACCATGGTGGGGGGATGAAATGTCAGACAAGGGCCTGTTCTCATCTGGGATAGGATCTACGGTTCCGGTCGGCATCGCGGCAGCGTTTGTTGCCTTGGCAGGCTGGACCATCTGGGATGGCACGGTCCCCGCGCCCTCATCCTATACGAATTCCGTCGGCATCAGACTGGTCAGGGTGCCGGCGGGCAGTTTTGTAATGGGGAGCGCCGTGCCGGAGTCCGACAGTTGGGACGAGCAACCGGCGCACCGTGTGACGATCTCCCGCCCTTTCTGGATCTCGGAATCGGAAGTGACGGTCGAACAATATCGGAGATTCCGTCCCGGATTCCTGGGCTCCATGGTGGAGATGCCGTCGGTCACCGGCATCGGCTGGGACGACGCGACCGGGTTCTGTGCATGGCTCAGCCGGCTGGAAGGCAAGACCTACCGGCTTCCGACCGAAGCGGAGTGGGAGTACGCGGCCCGGGCCGGGACCTCTACACCCTTCTGGTCCGGGGAATCGCCGCCTGACGAGGCCGCGGCGAACCCTTGGGGGCTCAAATGCATGCATTCAGGCGCGCGGGAATGGTGCCTGGACTGGTACGGCCCCTACGCCGCCGAAGCGCAGATCGACCCGGTGGGACCGGCTTCGGGGCTTGTGAAGGCCGTGCGTGGCGGGGGACTGGATCGCTCCAGCCCGCATTACGCGCGATCCGCGAACCGCGCCGGCTACGCTCCCGCTTTCCGCGTCATGGAGGGAACCGAGCCGTCTGAAATGCCGGCGGAGCAACCCCCGTCTGAAGAACCTTCGCGGCAGGGCCTGATCGGCGTCTGGTACGGGAGGGTCAATCACACGGATCCGAAGGCCGTCGACGAGATAACCACCCTGGATCTCGATTGGAAAACCTTTCAGCAGCCCGGACAGGACCGAGGGGAGATATGGTCGGCCCGCTGGGAGGGCTTCCTAACGCCTCCCGTCACGGGGCCGGTGACCTTCCATGTTCAGGCGGATCGCGCGGCAGAGATCGCGATCGACGGCCGGACGGTCGTGGGCGGAGACGCTTCCAGAGGGACCCTGACCGGGATAGCCGCAGTTGTGAAAGGGAAACGGCTCCATATCGCCGTTTCATACGCTCACGATCATGGAGAGCAGAGCTTCCTGCGCGTCTTGTGGAGCTGGGACGGGGCAGTGCCGGCTCCGGTGCCCCCCGGCAGCCTGTCATATTCGCCGGCGCAACACGCTCGGCAGAGGTCGATCGCTCCAAGAGAACTGCAGCCGGGACATCACACAATCGGCTTCCGGATCGTCCAGGCGGAGATGCCGCCGACGCAGTCCGGTCACGAGGAGCGGCCTTTCATCCAGGAGTGCGTCGTGCAGGCCGCGAATCCGGTCCAAGCCGGGCCGGACCCGCGGAAACCCTGGCTGCGGCGGCGGCCGCTGCTGCCGGTGCCGCCGGTTTCGGCCGGCCAGGAGGAGAGCCGGGCGGCCGGCCTGTGGGCCGGCATGATGGCGCACATCCACAACCCGGCACTTGAGGTACTGCCGAACGGCGATTTGCTGGCCGTGCTGTTCACCTCCCGCTACGGCCCGGGGGGCGAGGACCGCCCTGAAGTCGCGCTGATCGCCACGCGCCTGCGCTTCGGCTCGGACGAGTGGGACATGCCGGAGCCGCTGATCGACTTTCCGGATGTGAACGACACGTCGGCCTTCCTGTGGAGCCGGGGGAAGACCGTCTACCTCTTCTGGGGCCACACGTTTCTAAATGGCGCCTATCCTTTCCAGTGGACCGCGACGACCGACAGCGGAGCCACCTGGTCGCATGTCAGGTTCCCGCGTTTTGTTGGTGAAATCGGGCCGCACTCGAGGCAGCCGATCAACTCGGCGGTGCGCACAGCGGACGGCACCTTTTATCTGCCGAGCGACGCCATCGGAGGCAGCTCCCTCCTGTGGGCCTCGAAGGATGAAATGGCGACGTGGTACGACACCGGGGGAAGGACCTTGGGCCGGCACACCACCATCGCGCTCCTGAGGGACGGGCGCATCCTCGGCATGGGGGGCAAGACGGCGCACATCGAGGGCTGCATGCCGAAGTCAATCACTGCGGACGGAGGGAAGAACTGGATCGTAGGCAAGACGGAGTTTCCCGCCCTGGCCTCGGGTCAGAGGCCGTCGCTGCAGCGCCTGCAGAGCGGGCGGCTCTTCTTTGTGGGTGACTTACAGGACAGTCTTGGAAGGTATCCTCCCGCGGTACGGCAGCGCGGCGCCTATGTCGCTCTCTCCGAAGACGAGGGTGAAACGTGGACCGTCAAAAAGCTGGAGGGTACGCTGCCTGCGGACCCGGCAGCCCAGCGCGGGAATCCCTATCAGACGCTGGGATACACGATCGCCCGCCAGGCCCCCAACGGGATCATCCACATGGTGACGACCAAGACCGTGCCAGTGCTGCACTGGGAATTGAACGAGGCGTGGATCCTGTCCAAGGACGCATCGTTCATGGAATACCCGAAGCAGGCGGTCTCGAGCCTGCGGGAGTACCGCGAGATCTACCCTTCGGGCCGACTGCGGTCGGTGCGGCGCGGCGGCGTGACCCCCGGCGGCGAGTTCAAGTTGCACGGCCGGCAGGTCTGGTATTACGAGGACGGACGCACGCAGTGGGATGTCGGCTACGACGCCGGTGTGAAGGTCGGCAGGGAGACATTTTATCGCCCCGACGGGAAGCCGGTCTGGGCATGGATTCACCGGCCCGACAGCCGGAGTGTGTGGACTCAATACTGGCCGGACGGGAGGAAGCGTTGCGAATCCACCTGGAGCGGATGCCGCGCCGACGGCCCGGCGCGGTCCTGGGACCGTACGGGCCGCTTTCAAGGTGAGACGCGCTTCCTGAATGGCCGTTCTGCACGGTAGGACAAGGGTTCTGGAACCGGCGGCAGGCGGCAGATGTGCAGGTTCCAATCGCAGCAATCGCGCAGGAGCCAGTCCTGGATCACGATGTCCGAGCTGTCCTGAACCACAATGCCGTGGAGGCTCCGGATAAAGTCAGGGTTTCGCCGGAGCAGGACCGACGAATTGCCGTCCACGACGCCGGCGCCTGCCAGCCGGACGATCGGAGTTCTGTGGCAAAGGGCACGGGGCATCGACACAATTCCAACTCCATTTGTAACGCAACGCGGATCCGATGCCTGAATTGTCCGGGTCGCATTGGATGATCATGACGAATTTGGAGAATAATCGCCGCTAAATCCACTATTGGGGCATTTTCTTCATGATGCTGCAATACACTTGACATTTCATTATAATTCTCTATAGGATGGATCAGGAATGGGGTGAGGTTCTTTGCTCGCCGCCCTTGAACCCTGGCCCGCAATGCGAGCGTGCGTAGAATCGGGGATTAGACCAGATTTGCGGAGGAACCAATCATGCGGAGAAGGTACGTTTTCGGCGGATTGCTGGCTGCCGTCCTGTTGTTGACGTGCGGGTCGGCGTATGCCCAGCGCACTACCGCCGCGCTATTCGGAATGGTAAAGGACAGCTCGGGTGCGGTCGTGCCCAGCGCCGCGGTTGAGCTCACCAACGAAGAAACGGGGATTGTCACGAAGACTGCTGCCAATGAGATCGGTGAATTTACACTGCCGTTCATTCCGATCGGCCGGTACACGGTCAAGGTGGAGGCGAGCGGCTTCAAGACCTTCATCCAGAAGGGACTCATTCTGACTGCTGGGCAGCAGAGCCGCTTTCCGGTGACGCTGGAGGTCGGGCAACTGAGCGAGACGACCATAGTCACCGCCGAGGCGCCTCTGCTGCAGAACGCGACCGTGACGATGAGCGACAACATCACCCGCACCCAGCTGATGGAGCTTCCGCTCAGCAAGCGGGACTTCAGCGGGCTCCTGGCGCTTCAGAACGGCGTGACCAGCGCCGGATCGGGCACATTCAGCATCAACGGCATGGCGACCGCCGGCATCACGGTCACAGTGGACGGCGTCGACTCTTCCGGGGACACAGAGACCAATTCAATCACCATGTTCCAGGGTTTCAACCAGATCAACGTTCTGAGCCTGGAGGCAATTCAGGAAGTCGTCGTTTCCAAAGGGGTGATTTCCGCGGAGGTCGGGCGGACCTACGCGGGCAACTTCAACATCATCAGCCGGGGGGGTACCAACGACTTTCACGGCTCGCTCTTTGAGAACGTGCAGAATGACGTCTTCAACGCCCGTTACATTTTCGCCTCCTCCAAGCCTGTGGTTCGATTCAACCAGTTCGGCGGCTCGCTGGGCGGGCCGGTGATCCGCAACAAGGCTTTCTTCTTCTTCGCCTACGAGGGCTACCGGCAGAGCAGCCAGTCGTTCCAGCGCGGCCTTGTTCCCACGCCGGAATTCAAGGCGCAGGCGATAGCGGCCGTACCCGGCTACAAGGCCGTGCTTGACCTGTTTCCACTGCCGAACGAGCCTTACGCGCCCGGCGCCGCCAGCGGCCTGTACAGCGGAACTGTGCCGGTTACGGCGCACGACAACCATCTGGTGGTGCGCGGCGATTACCAGATCCGCAGCAACGACCAGCTGACTCTGCGCTGGACGCATGGCCGGCCCTACCAGATCATTCCGCGCCTGCCGGCCGCCACCTCGCGCGAATACGTGGGCGCGACCGACACCGGCGTGGTCACCTGGACCCACTCGGCGGCCAGCTGGACAAGCGAGTTCCGCTTCGGCGCGAACTGGAACGATTCGGTCCGCGACCAGAAGATGTACGGTCAGGATATCGCCGGGATCGACCTGCAGAGCCATTTCGGCGCCGACGGCGAGCTGCTCACGCTGACGGGCCACCACTACAGCTTCGAGGAGGTCATTGCCAAGACGAGCGGAAGGCACACGATCAAGTACGGCGGGTCCTATTTCGGCCGCGCGCCGGGCCGCTTCGACCAAGAAACCCCGATCTTCCGCTACGGAAGTCCCGCCGACTTCCTGGCCAATAAGCCGAACCGCGTCCAGTTCACTTTCGGCGTGCCGCGCTACTACGGGCGCACATGGGAAACGTCCTTCTTCTTCCAGGATGACTTCAAGGTGAGGCCGAACCTGACGCTGAACCTGGGAGTGCGCTACGAATACTACTCGGTGTTCCAGGAAAAGAACGGGCTGATCTACAACCCCGGTACTCCGAAGAACGCCGTCAGCGTCCCGCCCGTCTTCCGGCCCGCCGATTCGATTTACAACGCGGACAAGAACAATATCCTCCCCAGGGTCGGATTCGCATGGGGCCTGGGGAGCAACCAGGAGACGGTGTTGCGCGGCGGCTTCGGGATGTCGGTGGCCCCGCAAAACCTGCGCAACTTCGCCGAAATGGCCTTCATCAGCCCGGAGATCCCCTTCCGCTTCCGGTTCACCGGTTCCGACATCACCGACCTCAACCTGAAGTACCCGATGAACAACGCCCAAGGGATCCAGGCCGTCAAGGGTAAAACGGTCGCGCGCGGGCTGGAAACCTTCGACCAAGACAACCCGAACCCCTACACCATGCAATGGACCCTGGATGTGCAGCGACGGCTGACGCCCACGATGGTGATGAGCTTGGGTTACGCCGGGAACAAGGGATTGAAGATCACGATGCGACACAACTACAACCTGCCGGACCGGATTACGAACGTGCGGCCCTTCCCGCAATCGCTCGAGTTCGCCTGGCGCAACGCCGGCGACATGAGCTGGTATCACGGGATGCAGGTCTCGCTGCGCAAGCGCTTCTCGAACGACTTCGGGTTCAACATGAACTACGCATACAGCAAAGGGATGGCCATCGTATACGGGGACTTCTGGCCGGGGAACGACTCCCGCGTCCAGGACGAGGACAATCAGAGAGCGGACATCGGCATCCTGCCCTGGAGCCGGCTGCACGAGATGAAGCTCGATGCCATCTATCAGCTCCCGCTCGATCGCTGGCTCGGGCTCACCGGCCGGGCTGCCGGCATCATCGGCGGCTGGCAGTTCAGCGGTATTTTCGGAGCTTCGACCGGCTCGCCGCTGGGCATCCAACAGAGCAGCGCGCGCGAGTTTTCGCGCCCGGACCGCGGCAGCGGCGATCCGTATCTCCATCCTTCCAACATCAACGGCCTTTACCTCAACAAGGATGCCTTTATCGCGGTCCCGCTCAGTCCGGTCAGCGGCCAGACCATCCGCCCTGGAAATGTGGGCCGCAACAGCCTGCGCGGGCCGAACAGCTGGAATCTCAATCTGAATCTTGCCAAGAGCTTCCAGATTATGGAGGGTGTCTCCCTCCAGGTGCGCGCCGAGATGTTCAACGCACTAAATCATGCAAATTGGGGCGGTCCGGTCAGCGATATCCGGAACGCAAATTTCGGGCGTATCCTCAGCGCTTCCGGCGCCCGTTCCATGCAGCTGGGATTCCGCCTGTCCTTCTAGCCGGGTCATACCCCGCCGGACTTCGGGAGCGGAGATGTGAGAGGGGCACGCTTGACTCTGCC
>JACADW010000139.1 GCA_013388445.1 Acidobacteriota bacterium
CGTTGCTGGCCGATCCGCCCGACGGCTGGACCGCGCGCTTCACCCGCCCGCTCGATCTGGCGGCCGGTCTCTCCACGTCAAAACCCTCGGGCAGCCGCTTGCGGAGCTCGGCATAATCGCGAAAAACGCGCTCGCTGCCGTCGGAAGCGTTGACGGCGATGAGCTTGTGCGTCTTGCTGCCGGGATCCAGGCGCGTCTCGAGGTAGGTCTGGTCGTCCAGCCAGCCCGTGATCTCGGGGATCCTGCCGAGAATCCCCGTATCCTCGCCGCCTGCGTATTCGCGAGCGGCCCTCCCAAAAGCCTGCTGGTAGGTGAAGTTCTTGCCGCCGGAGCCGGCCTGCCGGGCGTCGACAAAAGACAATGAGACCAAAAGCAGGAATGAGGCGGTGACAAGCGGATGAACGGATCTGATCATGAGCGGGCTCCCCCGTGGCCTGATACGCAGGAAAACAGCCTTAGTCTCCGAGAGGTCGAGTCATCGCCGTTTCCGGCGATAAGCGCATCACGGAATGTAACCGATTTGCGCGCGTGCCGTCAGTATCGGTCCTCAGTTCCAAAGAACAGCCGACCCGGAAGCTGATGGCTGAAGATGACGGCAAGGACATACCTCAGCAACGCTGCCGGACGGCAGAGTCTACCCTGGTTCCATCTCGTACTGGTTGGGTTGGGTTTGACCCAGGCTTCTCATGGGAGTTGAAATCAGAAAGCAGCCGCTGCAATTTGGATATTCGCGCGCCCGCCGGCCTGTGCGCCAGGAAAGAATCAGGCATGAAGCGGGTCTGCCTTTTCCGGGTCGACGCCGAGAGTCTTGATCGCCTGGGCCACCGCGGCGGCAGGGATATCCCCGCTGCGCGAGAGTGCGTGGAGCGCTCCAATCACGATGCTTTCGGCGTCCACCTCAAAATGCCTCCGGAGCGCCTCGCGCGTGTCGCTTCTACCGTATCCATCCGTGCCCAGCGAGACATAATCGCGGTACACCCAGGGCCGGATCATGTCAGGGATCGCTTTCATGAAGTCGCTGGCGGCGATTATCGGGCCTTCGGCCTTTTCAATCACCCGCTCGAGGTAGGGCCGGCGGGGCCTGGCCTCGGGGTGGAGCCGGTTCCAGCGGTCTGCGGAAAGCGCTTCGTTCCTGAGCTGCTGGTAGCTGGTTGCGCTCCAGACATCCGCCGCAACTTCAAACCGCTCCATCAGGATCCGCTGGGCCTTGAGAACCGACTGCATGATGGTGCCGCTCCCGAACAGCTGAACTTTGTGCTTGCCGCCGGCCCCGGCGGCACGGAAGCGGTAGAGACCCTTGATGATCCCTTCCTCGCAACCCTCGGGCATCTGCGGATGAGAGATGTTTTCGTTATAGAGCGTGATGTAGTAGAAGATGTCTTCCTGCTGTTCATACATCCGGCGCAGGCCTTCACGGACGATCATGGCCACTTCATATGCGAACGCCGGATCGTAAGCGAGGAGATTCGGCACCGAGGACGCGAGCAGAAGACTGTGGCCGTCCTGGTGCTGCAGCCCCTCGCCGTTGAGCGTCGTCCTGCCTGCCGTCCCGCCCATGAGGAATCCCCTGCCCCTCGCATCCCCGAAGGCCCAGAACTGGTCCCCTGTCCGCTGACAGCCGAACATCGAGTAGAAGATGTAGAAGGGGATGGTGATCTCGCCCTGCGTGGCGTAGCTTATGCCGGAGGCGGTGAAACTGGCGGCGCTTCCCGCTTCAGTGATCCCTTCTTCAAGGATCTGCCCGTCTTTGGACTCGTGATAGCTCAACAGGAGGTTGGCATCCACCGACTCGTAAAGCTGACCGACTGAGGAATAGATGCCGAATTCCCGAAACAGCGAATCCATTCCGAACGTGCGTGCCTCGTCAGGGATGATGGGGACGATGCGGCGGCCGACCCGCCCGTCGCGCATGAGCTGGCGCAGCAGCCGGACGAAGGCCATCGTGGTCGAGACATCACGCCCCGTCCCTGTTCCCGCCTTGAACTCTTCGTAGAGGTCCGCCGGCGGGAGCTTGAGCGGCTTGCTCCGCACGACCCGCTTGGGCAGGCACCCGCCGAGAGCCGCCCGGCGGTCCATCATGTACTGGATTTCGAAACTGCCCGGGCCGGGATGGTAGTACGGCGCCTCTTCGATCTGGCGGTCCGAGATCGGCAACTCGAGCCGGTCACGGAACTCGCGCAGCTGGTCGAGGTTCATTTTCTTGAGCTGGTGCGTGACATTCTTGCCCAGGAAGCCCTCGCCGAGGGCCCAGCCCTTGACAGTCTTGGCAAGGATGACGGTCGGCGAACCGCGGTGCTCGGTGGCGCTCCTGTAAGCCGCGTACAGCTTGACATAATCGTGGCCGCCGCGCCGGAGGTTGCGGAGATCGTCGTCGCTCAGGTGCTCGACCAGCTTTCGCAGCCGCGGGTCGGGGCCGAAGAAGTGCTCGCGGATATAGTCCCCCTTTGCCGTCGCATACTTCTGGTACTGCCCGTCCACGGTCGTCAGCATCTTGTTCAGGAGCAGGCCGTCCACGTCACGGCTCAGCAGGCCGTCCCATTCGCGTCCCCAGATTACCTTGATCACGTTCCAGCCGGCGCCGCGGAAGACCATCTCCAGTTCCTGGATGATCTTTCCGTTGCCCCGGACAGGCCCGTCCAGGCGCTGGAGGTTGCAGTTGACGACGAAGATGAGATTGTCGAGTCTCTCGCGCGACGCGAGGAAGAGCGATCCCAGTGTCTCGGGCTCGTCGCACTCGCCGTCGCCCAGGAAACACCAGACGCGGGTGTTCTCGGTGTTCGCTATATTCCGGGCGTGCAAATACCTCATGAAGCGAGCCTGGTAGATCGCCGAGATCGGCCCTAGACCCATCGATACCGTAGGAAACTCCCAGAAGTCGGGCATCAGGCGCGGATGCGGGTAGGACGACAGCCCCTGGCCGGGAACCGCTTCGCGCCGGAAATGATCCATCTGGGATTGCGTGAGCCGCCCCTCGAGAAAGGCCCGGGCGTAGATGCCCGGAGCGGCGTGCCCTTGAAAGTAGACGAGATCCCCGGCGCCGCCGTCATCCTTGCCGCGGAAAAAGTGATTGAAGCCCACCTCGTAGAGACTCGCCGATGACGCGTAGGTGGAGATGTGTCCACCGATCCCCTCGTGACGCTTGTTGGCCCGCGTCACCATCACGACGGCGTTCCAGCGGATCATCCGGCGGATGCGCTTTTCGATTTTCTCGTCGCCGGGAAATGGCGGCTCCTGCTCAGGCGAGATCGTGTTTATGTAGGGAGTCTGGACCAGCTCCGGGATGCCCACATTGAGCATGCGGGCACGCTTGAGCACCCTGCGGATCAGGAACTGGGCGCGGGCCTTGCCGCGATGACGGACCAGATCATCCAGGGCGTCTATCCATTCCTGCGTTTCCGTCGGATCGATGTCCGGCAACTGCTGCTTGAACCGTAGTGACACAGCGGACCCTCTCGTGAAGTCTAGGTCATGTCTAAGAGACCTGGCCATTTGAGTCTAAACACAGAGCAGAGCGATGGAGTACCAGGGTAACGGAGTACCGGGAGCCTCGACTATCAGTATTCCAACGCTTCATTGCCCCAGCACTCCATTAATCCGTTTCCCCTTGACCATGATAAAACGCCAACTCCTGAACGCCGTCGCTGGCGATGACCGTGAAAATGGCCGGCTTGATTCCGGTGGCACGCTCGTAGTCGCGCGAGACGGATGTGCGGAAGTTCTCGACCGCATCGCTCCGTACGAGGCTGACGGTGCATCCGCCGAAGCCGCCTCCGGTCATGCGGGCGCCGAACACCCCTGGAACGGCGGTGGCGGCTGCCACCATCAGATCGAGCTCGGGGCAGCTGACCTGATAGTCCTCGCGGAGCGACCGATGCGAAGCATCCATCAGGCGACCGGTTCGCACCATGTCGCCCGCAGCCAGGGCCCTGGCCGCGTCCAGGGTACGCTCGTTTTCCGTCACGACATGGCGAGCCCGGCTTCGCACAGGCTCGGGCAGACACGCTTCCCAGCGGTCGAGTTCCGCAGGGGTGACGTCGCGCAGCGCCTTTACGCCCGGAAGTACCTCGCGAAGCGCTGCGACCGCCCGGTCGCACTCGGAACGTCGGGCGTTGTACTCCGAAGCGGCCAGACTGTGGCGGACCTTGGTGTCACAGATGACGACGGAGCTATCGGGGAGGTTCAGCGGTATTGGCGTGCCCTCCAACTTGCGGCAATCGATCAGCAGAGCGTGTCCCGCTCTGCCCATGGCGGCCGTGAATTGATCCATGATGCCGCATTTGGCGCCCACGTACTGGTGCTCGGCCTGCTGGCCGGCCAGAGCCAGCGAAACCAGGTCGAGATCCTGGTCCGAGACAGCGAGCAGGGCCTTCCCCACCGAAATCTCGAGGGCTGCCGAAGAAGACAGCCCGCCTCCGATGGACAGGTCACTCGTGAGTGCCAGGTCGGCGCCGCGGAGCCGGACTCCCCTGCTCATCAGGGCGTGAGCGACACCTTCGACGTAGTCCAGCCAGAGTCCCCTCTGGCGTGGCCCCGGGTAGTCGAGGTCGAATTCGCGGGATTCATTCATGCTGGCGGAGAATACCCTGACCCGTCGGTCCTGCCGCGGGGCGGCGGCGACCGTAATTCCGCGGTCGATCGCCATCGGCAGAACGAAACCGTCGTTGTAGTCCGTGTGTTCCCCGATGAGATTGACACGGCCCGGCGCCCGAAAAAACCGCGGCTTGGAGGCGTAAAGCCGCCGGAACGTGCGGTGGAGTTCTCTCTCCATATCCTTGGCAGTCTGAGAAGCGCTCGTTTTCGACGTGCCACCTAGCATGATGCTTCTTCGGCTACGCAGGCGGCATGGTCGTCTGGCAGATTTTCACAAACCTCCAGGCAGCGGCCATGGGCGACGGTCCCACGAACAGATCAGGCTTCCGGCCCGGTCGCCCGCCACTCCCGGAAGCATGTGCCTATTTCTTCCCCGCTCCGAACAGCGTTCGCAGGTTCAGCTTCTCCACGCCTCTTTCCGCGGCGGACTTGAGGCTCCTGAGCAGCCTCCTGGCCCACGCGAATTCGGTAGCCAGAATCGCGAGGCCAATCGGAATGATAACAAACGCCGGCCCGGGCAAGACCAGCAGCGCGATCCCGATCAGAAGCACTGTCGAGCCGATCACAAAAATGATGAGTCGCTTCGCCTGCCTCAATATCATCCGCCTCTTTCCTCACCGGCGAGAAGCCTGGGGCCCCTCCACCCAACGGTGCTTGGGCATACCTGAACGCACGACTTCCTCCCGCTGACCGACCGCACGACAGGGGTTCATCCGCTATCGGACTGCTCTGCGCTCCTCGAGCCCGAGCAGCGAAGGAACTACGTCGAGAGCAGTTGGCGCAACACATAGGGCAGGATGCCGCCGTGCTGATAATATTCGACTTCGATGGGCGTGTCGATTCTCAGAATGACGGCCACCCTCTCGGCCCGGCCGGTAGACCGGTGTATCGCCATGGTGAGTTCCTGGCGGGGCTTGATTGTGTCGTGCAGCCCCAGGATATCGTAGAGTTCAGTGCCGTCGAGTCGGAGTGTCTGCGCGCTCATTCCCTCCCTGAACTGGAGCGGCAACACGCCCATGCCCACTAGGTTGCTCCGGTGGATGCGCTCATAGCTCTGGGCGATAACCGCCCTGACGCCGAGCAGCCGCGTCCCCTTGGCCGCCCAGTCGCGGGAACTCCCCGTGCCGTATTCACGTCCCGCTATGACGACCAAGGGCACGCCGGACTCCTGGTAGCGCATGGCGGCGTCGTAGATGCTCATCCTTTCGCCGCTCGGGTAGTGGACCGTGACACCGCCCTCGACACCCGGGATCATGAGGTTCTTGATCCTGACATTTGCGAATGTGCCGCGCAGCATGACCTGGTGGTTGCCGCGCCTCGCTCCGTAGCTGTTGAAATCCTGAATAGCCACGCCGCGTCCCTGAAGGTAGAGCCCCGCGGGAGCGCTCGGTTTGATGGAACCTGCCGGGCTGATGTGGTCCGTAGTCACAGAGTCTCCCAGTACCGCCAGAGGGCGGGCTCCGAGGACCTCGGCAGCGCGGCCCGGGGTCATGCTGAAGTCCTCGAAGTATGGAGGTTCCTGGATGTAGGTGGATTCCGGGTCCCAGGCATAGACGTCTCCTGCCCCGCCGGGTACTTCGTTCCAGAGCGGATTCTGGTCCGCGAAGTCTCCATAGAGCTTCCGGTATGTCTCGGGATCGAAGGCCGTGCTCATCAGGGCATCGATTTCCTGCGAGCTCGGCCAGACGTCCCGCAAGTAGACCTCCTGTCCGCCCCTGTCCCGTCCCAGGGGTTCGGATGTCAGGTCGATGTCGACTCTGCCGGCCAGCGCGTATGCCACCACGAGGAGTGGGCTCATAAGGAAGTTTCCCTTGACGGACGGGTGCACGCGGGCCTCGAAGTTACGGTTTCCGCTCAGCACGCTCGCCGCGATGACGTCGTTTCTGTTGATCACCTCTTCGATGCGCGCGTCGAGCGGCCCCGAATTGCCGATGCAGGTTGTACAACCGTACCCGACGAGGTTGAAACCGATCCTGTTGAGGTACTCCTGAAGGCCCGTCCTTTCGAGGTAGTTGCTCACCACCCTGGAACCCGGAGCGAGCGAGGTCTTCACCGTCGGTCGCACACGCAGGCCTTTCTCAAAGGCCCTTTTCGCCAGCAGGCCTGCGGCGAGCATCACACTTGGGTTGGAGGTATTGGTGCAGGAGGTGATCGCCGCGATCACCACGTCCCCGTGACCGAGGTCCTGCACCTCCTCGCCACTGGGCGCACTCAAGCGCAGCGGATATCGCTGAACTGCTTCCGTCTCGCTCTTGTCGAAACCGCCCTGGGCCAGCGGCTTTGTCAGGAGCGAACGAAATGTCGCCTTCACGTTCTCCAGTCCGATACGGTCCTGCGGACGCTTGGGCCCGGAGACGCATGGCCGGATCTGGCCGAGGTCGAGCTCGACGACGGTGCTGTAATCACAATCTCCACGGCGCGGCATGCCGAACATTTTCTGGGCGACAAAGTAGTTCCTCACCAGATCGACCTGTTCCTCCGTGCGACCGGTGGCCTCGAGGTACGCACAGGTATTTTCGTCGACCGGGAAAAACCCCATGGTGGCTCCGTACTCGGGGGCCATGTTCGCGATGGTCGCCCGGTCCGTGACACCGAGCGATGCCGCCCCATCGCCGTGGAATTCGACAAACTTGCCCACAACCTCGGTCTTGCGCAGCAGCTCCGTGACATAGAGGACGAGGTCGGTCGCCGTAACGCCCTCGCGGAGCATCCCCGTCATGTGCACGCCCACAACATCCGGCGTCAGGAAATAGATCGGCTGTCCCAGCATGCCCGCTTCCGCCTCGATTCCGCCGACACCCCAGCCGACAATCCCCAGGCCGTTGATCATCGTGGTGTGGGAATCGGTCCCGACCAGAGTGTCCGGATAGCAGACGCCATTGTTCTGCTGCACGCCTTTCGCCAGGTGCTCGAGGTTGACCTGATGGCAGATGCCGATTCCCGGGGGAACGACGCTGAAGGTTTCAAAGGACTGCATGCCCCATTTCAGGAACTGGTAGCGCTCGCGGTTTCTTCGGAACTCCATCTCCAGGTTGCGTTGCAGCGCATCGGTTCTTCGAGAAAAGTCGACCTGCACAGAATGATCGATCACAAGGTCGACGGGCACCAGCGGCTCGATCAGATTCGCATCGCGGCCCAAACGCGCGACTGCGGAGCGCATGGCGGCAAGGTCCACGAGAAGAGGCACGCCGGTCAAGTCCTGGAGCAGGATCCGCGCCACGGTGAAAGGTATCTCTTCCGTACGTTCCGCCACCGGTTGCCAGTCGGCGAGGGAACGCACGTCGCTTTCGCGAATCCTCTTGCCGTCGCAGTTGCGAAGTAACGATTCGAGTACGATCCGGATGCTCACCGGCAGCCTGGAAATGTTGCCGATGCCCATGCGCTCGAGCTGCGGCAGCGAATAGAACTCACCCTGCCGGGACCGCGACACCTGAAAAGTCCGCCGCACCCCAAAGGCGTCCTGCATGTCGATTCCTCCGTCTCCTGCCAGACAAATCTGAACAACGGAAAGATCATTGTAGAAAGCACACGTCAGCGCGCCAACAGAAGCACCGTACTGCGACCGTTCGCGAGGTAGAAGTCCTGCGGGTCGAGCTCTATTTCAGCGCCTCTGTCCAGAAAGTCTTGGCCATCCGGCAGGCTGGTGTCAATGACCCTGTACCATTTCCTGTCCGCGGGCCGGGGCAGCATCACTCGCTGCAGGAACGGATCCGCGTTCAGTATGAGAAACAGGAGATAGTCTCCCGCCGGGGACGGCTCTTCGCTCCCATCGAGCATCAGGCTCAGTGTGCGGACCATCGGGTTGTTCCAGTCGGGACGATCGAGGTT
Source organism: Acidobacteriota bacterium (assembly GCA_013388445.1). Classification (GTDB taxonomy): domain Bacteria; phylum Acidobacteriota; class UBA6911; order UBA6911; family UBA6911; genus JACADW01. The sequence continues at coordinate 8,419 of JACADW010000139.1, forward strand.
AAGACCGAACCAGGTGATATCCGGTTCCCGGTCGGAGTCCAGATCCCGGCCGAGGAGATACTTGCGGCGCTGCAGGATCGTGTACCGGGAAGTCAGAGAAATGGCTTTTTCGAAAAAGCGGCGAATATCTGCGTTCTCGCTCGCAAGCCGCCAGTCGAACCAGCTGATTTCGTTGTCCTGGCAGTAGGCATTGTTGTTGCCGCGCTGGGTGCGCAGGAATTCGTCGCCCCCCAGGATCATGGGGGTGCCGGCCGAAAAGAGAAGCGCGCAGGCGTAATTCTTTGCCATCTGGCGTCTCAGCCGCAGGACCGCCGGGTCCGTCGTGCCTCCCTCGGTACCGCAGTTCCAGGAATGGTTGTCGTTGGTGCCGTCGAGATTGTTCTCACCGTTGGTCTCGTTGTGCTTTTCGTTGTAAGAGACCAGGTCGTAAAGGGTGAACCCGTCGTGACAGGTCACGAAGTTGATGCTGTGATAAGCCGACCTTCCGTCATCCCCGTAAAGGTCCGCCGAGCCGCTGAGCCGCCACCCGAGCTCGGCGATCTGCCCGCCCTCGGCACGCTCGAACCGCCTCACCGTATCACGGAATCGTCCGTTCCATTCCGACCAGTCGATCGGGAAGTTGCCGACCTGATAGGTACCGAGGTCCCAAGGTTCCGCGATCAGTTTTACGGTGCTCAGCACCGGATCCTGCGAAATGGCGTCGAAGAACGAGGCCGAACGTTCGAAGCTGCCTCCTTCGCTGCCGAGCACGGACGCCAGGTCGAAACGGAATCCGTCGACATGCATCACCTCGACCCAGTACCTCAGGGAATCCATGACGAACTTGATGACCTGGGTGTTTGCCAGGTTCAGAGTGTTGCCGCAGCCAGTGTAGTTCATGTAATAGCGGCGGTGCTGATCGGGCGGACCGGAAAGCATGTAGTAGGTCGGGTTGTCGATGCCTCTGAAGCTGACCGTTGGGCCAAGCTCATTCCCCTCGCCGGTGTGGGTATAGATTACATCCAGAATCACCTCGAGGCCGGCCTTGTGCAACTCGCGCACCAGCGTTTTGAACTCCCTCACCTGGCATCCGGGAGTGGCGCCCGTGCCGTAAGACGACTCCGGCGCGAAGAAGGCGATGGTATTGTAACCCCAGTAGTTGGTCAGTCCGCGCTCGCGCAGGAAGTCCTCGACATAGAACTCCTGGACCGGCAGGAGCTCGACAGCGGTGACGCCGAGGCTCTTGAGGTACGGGATCTTTTCGATGAATCCCAGATAGGTGCCGGGTTTGGCCACTCCGGAGGACGGGTGGGCGGTGAATCCCTTGACGTGGACTTCGTAGATGATCAGCCGCTCGATCGGCGTCTCGGGCCTCCGGTCGCCCTGCCAGTCGAACGTCTGGTCGATGACGATGCACTTGGGCATCACGTGGTCGTTGTCGCGCTCGTCCGGCCGGAGGTCTTTGAGCGGCGAAAGCGCCTCGTAACCCAGCAGCAGGTTATCCGTGTTGACGCATTTCCCTGTGAGAGCGGCGGCGTAGGGGTCGAGCAACAGCTTGTGTTCATTGAACAGCTATTCTGTAGTTCTTGTGGCTGGCATTCTTGTTGACTCATCAATCTCTCCTCCCTAAATAAATAAAGATTTACAACACGTTAGGCCTTTAAAAACCTACTTCCGTAAGACACCAGTCAGAGATGCTGGGCGGAACGGGAAGTTCCTCATTTAAGAAAGAATGAGGAACTTCTCAAAGCTTTAGAGCGGAAACCTTTTAATGCATCATTACTGATGGCTTCTAATTTATAGTAGAGACCATTTAAAAAACTCAATTTCAATGACACAAAATATAAAAGTCCGCATTCTAAAGCTTTGGAA
>JACADW010000140.1 GCA_013388445.1 Acidobacteriota bacterium
CCGGTAATCCGGCGATCAGTCATCGGTAATCAGTGAACTCAGCGCGCTTCGCTCAGCGACCTCAGGGGCGTAGATTCTTTATCTGTGACTTCCTTGCATTTTGCGAAGAAGTTTTGCTTCGTGAAGTGGCTGAAGCCACCGCGCTTGTTCAGAAGCTGACTGCTGAAAGCTGAAGGCTGAGAGCGCGCGGCCGCGAACAATCTCGAAAATCTGGCTGCGGCCTTGGCCGCGCTGGGATTAAAGGGGTAAAGGGGCAAAGGGTTAGACAGGCTGGGAGTCCTTTGCCCCTTGAGCCCTCGGGCCCTTCAGGCGAATGCAAAAAGCGTGACGGAAGCCGATCTATTCTCAGATAGTCGTGTAATTTCCGAGACGTTCAGTCATCAGCCATCGAATTATCGCGGGCCTCGCGCCCGATGTGCCTGCCGGCGCATCGCCTGACTGCTTGACGACTGATCACTGATAACTGACCACTTGGGCACTGGGCTGCAGGGGACAGGGCTCACGCGAGTCTGCCGTCCTCCAATCGATAGATGCGGGTACAGACCTGCGCCAGCCGCTGGTTGTGGGTGACCAGGATCGACGTGAGACCGCACCGGGCGTGCAGTTCATGAAGCAGCACGCCGATCGTCTCGCCCGTGTGCGGGTCGAGGTTGCCGGTCGGTTCGTCGGCGAGCAGGAGCGACGGTCTGGCGACAAGCGCACGGGCGATGGCCACCCGCTGCTGCTCGCCGCCCGAAAGCTCGCCCGGGCGATGGCGGGCGCGGGGTGCCACCCCGACTCCGTCCAGTGCCGAAAGTGCCTCATCTCTTGCCTGCTCAGGTCGGACACCGCGCAGCAGGAGCGGCATCATGACGTTCTCGAGCGCTGTGAACTCCGGGAGCAGGTGGTGAAACTGGAAGACGAACCCCAGTTCGCGGTTCCTGAACTCGGAGAGCTCTTCAGCGCCGAGCGCGAGGAGGTCCCTTCCGGCGATGGTTATGGATCCGCTGTCGGGCCGGTCCATGCCCCCGAGGATATGCAGGAGAGTGCTCTTTCCTGAGCCTGAAACCCCTGTGATGGCAACCATCTCGCCCTGTCCCAGAGTCAGGGAAAGGTCGACGAGGACATCGAGCCGCTCCCCCCCCGACAGAAAGCTCTTTCTCAAGTTCTCTGCGTGAAGGAACTCATTCATAGCGGAGCACCTCCACCGGATCGAGCCGCGACGCGCTGCGCGCCGGGTATAGGGTCGCGAGGAAGCTTATAAGAAGGGCTGTGGCGGACACCAGGGCAATGTCCCAGAAGCGAAGATGGAAGGGGACGTAGGGGATGCTGTAGATCTCCGCGGGGAGCCGGATCAGCCTGAAGGCGTCCAGAGTCCAGCACGCAATGATCCCGAGGGTGGCCCCCAGAATCGTGCCGACGAGCCCGATGATCAAGCCCTGCAGCATGAAGACAATCATGATCGTTCTGGATGTGGCACCCATGGCCGTGAGGATCGCGATGTCGCGCTGTTTTTCCAGGACCATCATGATCAGGGTGGTCACAATGTTCAGCGATGCGACGAACACGATCAGGCCGATCGTGAGGAAAAGAACCAGTTTCTCCAGCTTGAGGGCGGAGAAAAGCGGCTTGTTGAGGTCGATCCAGGTTGTGGTGGTGAATCCCTCACCCGCAGCTTCTCGGATCCTGTCCGCCACGGCCTGCGCGGTTTCGAGGTCCTCCGTCCTGAATTGAAGTACGGAAGCAGAGTCCGGCGGAAATGAAAACAGCCGTCGCGCCGCCGCGATATCGACATAAGCCCAGTTCGCGTCGTAGTCCCAGAGTCCCGAGTCGAAGATGGCCGCAACCCGGAACGACTTCTCGCTTGCCGTCATGCCGAAGGGAGTCAGGCGACCGAGCGGGTAGAACACCTTTAGGGTATCGCCGAGGTGTACTCCCATCGCCCGGGCCATCTCCTTCCCGATGATGATGTTCTCAGGGGGGCGGGGAGCCTCGCGATCCGCCCGGGGCTCAGGCCCGGATAGAGCCTTGGGATCTCCGGACACGACATGGGAAAAGAAATCCGAGATCTCCGCTTCCCGCGTCGGATCAATCCCCTTCAGCACGGCGCCCTGGTTTCTCTGCGCGCTCGCCATGAAGACCTGGTTGAAGATCGCCGGCGCGATACCCCGGACCCCCTGCACTCCGCGCACACGCTCGATGACGCGCTCATGGTCGAGGAGCGGAGTGTTGTCGAGCCGGAGGAGGTTGACGTGTGATGTTGCGCCGACGATCTTGGCCTGGATGTCCTCCCGGAAACCGGTCGAGAGAGCGAGCGCGATGACGAGGGCCATCACTCCGGCTGCGATTCCGAGGATGGAAATCCCGGAGATCACCGAGACCATGGTCTGCTTGCGCTTGGCCTTGAGATAACGCAGGGCGACGAAGAGTTCGAACTTCATCGGTTCAGTTCATCGGCGTTTGGAGGACTGTCGCTGCCGGTGACTCCCGTCGCCTCGCCGGTTTCGGGCCGAAGCAGCGGGAACAGTATGACCTCGCGGATGGAGCGGGAGTTGGTCAACACCATCGTCAGGCGGTCGATCCCGATCCCTTCGCCGGCCGTGGGCGGCATGCCGTAACTCAGGGCACGCACATAATCCTCATCCATCGCGTGCGCCGTGTCGTCGCCCATTCCCCGCGCGCGAAGCTGTTGTTCGAAGCGTTCCCGCTGCTCTCCGGGATCGTTCAGCTCGGAGTAGGCGTTGGCGATCTCCATGCCCGCGATGTAAAGCTCGAAGCGCTCTACGGTTTCCGGGTCTCCGGGTTTGGTCTTCGAGAGGGGAGACACTTAGGTAGGATAGTCGTGAATGAAGGTGGGCTGGATCAGATGAGGCTCGGCGACCGCCTCGAAGATAGCCGCCTGGAGTTTTCCGCGGCCGTCGGTCGGTTCAAACGGTGCCTCGAGCGATCTGGCCAGCGCCCGCAGCTTCTCGGGCGATTGAAGATCCTCGGGAGACGGCTCGGGCATCGACTCGGGCCAGAACCGCAGGATCGCCTCGCGCATCGAGTAACTCTGCCAGTGGTTGAAATCGAGCACATGATCCTGATAGGGGACCAGCTTCGATCCCGTGACTTTCTCCGCGACCGCGGTCACCATTTCTTTGGTGAGTTCCATCAGGTCGCGGTAGTCGCTGTAGGCCTGATAGAACTCGAGCATCGTGAACTCAGGGTTGTGCTGCGTCGAGATGCCCTCGTTACGGAAGATGCGGCTCAGCTCGTAGACTCGGGGGAGGCCGCCGACAATCAGGCGCTTGAGATGGAGCTCCAGCGCGATACGCAGGTAGAGTTTCAGATCGAGAGCGTTGTGATGGGTGACAAAAGGGCGTGCCAGCGCACCGCCTGCCACCGTCTGCAGGACAGGTGTTTCAACCTCAAGGTATCCGCGGCTGTCGAAGAAGTTGCGTATCTCGCGGATGATCCTGCTGCGCTTCACGAAGACCTCTCGCACGCCCGGATTCACGATCAGGTCCACGTAGCGCTGCCGGTAACGGATTTCCACGTCCGTCAGGCCGTGCCACTTTTCGGGCAGCGGGATGAGATTCTTGCAGAGATGCCGGAGGCCCGACGCCAGGACGGTCAACTCGTTGGTCCTGGTGCGGAAGAGATGCCCTTCGGCGCCGGCGATGTCGCCGAGGTCCATCAGCTGAAAGAGCTCATAGCTCTTGTCGTCGACCGTGTCCCGGCGGATATAGACCTGGATCTTCTGCGCGCCATCCGAGAGATCCATAAATCCGGCTTTCCCATGCGGGCGGAGCGACATGACTCTGCCGCAAACACGCACTTTCGCCTTGCGCTCTTCGAGCTCATCCCGGGTCAGGGCATCATAGGCGGCGCGCAAGTCGCTGATCGTGTGGGTGTAGTCGAACCGGTGCGGGTACAGCGCAAAGCCCCGCTGCTTCAACTCCGCGAGTTTGAACCGGCGCTGCGCCAGGAGATTGGTGGGGGCTTCCATCTTAATGCGCCTCTTCGGGATGCAGATCCTTCCGGATGCTGTCGAGCACGCCGTTGACGAATTGCGCGGACTCGTGAGTGGAGAACTTCTTGGCGATTTCCAGCGCCTCGTTTATAACCACCGTACTGGGAGTCCTGTCCTCGGAGGTCAGTTCGAATACTGCCAGGCGGAGTATGTTGCGGTCGACGGCGGCCATGCGGCGCAGGCGCCAGTTCTTCGCCCGCGACTGTATCAGCCTGTCGATCTCCGCAAGCCTCGCGAGGCATCCTTCAAAGAGGTGGTTGGCGAACTCACGGACTTTTTCGGGATAGGCGTGCGTCCGCCAGTAGGAATCGAGTATCTCCTCTCTTTCCTGACCCCCGATGTCACGCTGATAGAGCATCTGGAGTGCACATTCGCGCGCGGTTCTTCTCAGTCCCATCTTCGAGATCGGTTTGTGGGGGCAGCCTGGAGCCGGGGGCAGCACCCGGAAGGCTCAAAGCTGCTTCACTACCTGCGCCATTTCGATCGCCGCCATCGCCGCTTCAAACCCCTTGTTTCCCATCTTCAGTCCGGCGCGCTCGATTGCCTGCTCCATGGTCTCGCAGGTGATGACGCCATAGATGACGGGCACACCGGTTTCCACAGCCAGAGCGCCGATCTCCTTCGTGACCGTGGCGGAGATGTGGTCGAAGTGGGGCGTGTCACCGCGGAGGAGTGCGCCGACACAGAGGACCGCATCGTATTTCCCGGACAGGGCCAGCTTCTTGGCCGCAAGCGGTACTTCAAACGAACCCGGCACCCAGACGACCGTGACGTCCTCGGATGCCGCGCCATGACGGTCGAGCGCGTCCAGAGCGCCGTCCAGGAGACGCTCGCTGATGAAATTGTTGTAGCGGCTGACCACAATCCCAAAGCGAAGCCCTTTCGCCTCCAGCTTTCCCTGAATGACCTGACTCATGTGAGCTCCTCCCTCCTGCGCGCGCCCCCTCGGGCGCGGCCCCAACCAAGGCCTTAGATTCTGCTCGAGTTATCGCCGGATGACAAGAGCTATCGCTCGCGGGGGCCTGCATCTCGTGCCACACCCGGCCTGTCCGTCGCAAATGAGCTCTCGATCGCTGCCCAACCAAATAAACGTCTGCCGGCCCGGAGGCTGGCAGCCGCCGCAGCCTGCTCCGGCCGCGCACGCGGAAATGGTTGTTTCCGTGCGTGATGGCGGAGGCTGGGCTTGGCCCGTGGCGCTATCGGAGGCGCTCGAACAGGAGGGCAAGAAACTCGTGAACGGTGCGGCCGCCCGGGATCACGGGTCTGCGAATCTCTGCTGCGATGTCTTCGGGCGTGCGGTCATCGATGAAAACGCCCTCCGTGCGCGAGAGGGCTTCCTGGGGGAAAAGCACGAAATCCCCCGGATCGCCTCCCACGAGGGCATCGCGGATGTCGCGGCCGGCCAGCAGGCCGGCCACGGTGATCGATCTGCCCAGGAAAAGGTTCTCGGATGCGACGACCCGGAGCTTGAAGCCAAACCGCTCATTGAGAAGGCGGACGGACTCCGCAAGTACCGCACGAAAAAGCTTGCCCGTGACCAGCGTCCCATCGAGCGGCAGCTTGCCGACACTCCGGCTTTTCAACCCGCCCTCGAAGTCGTCCAGGAACCTCCGCACCATCCCCACACCGTCCTCGACCTGAGCGAAATCGTCGTAATGCGCCGCGTCGGGAAGCTCCACTCCCCCCTGGAGGTAGAACTCGTCTGCCAGATACACGAACGTGCGCTGCCTCTCGCTTCGGAACTTCCGCTGCCAGGGTTCGACTTGCGCGATGACCTCGCGGCAATAAGCAGGAGTGACCGGGGTGCAGACCTGCCGCGGTTCTCCATGCTCCGAGAGCCCCACGGGAACGATGGCGATCGAGTTCACGCCGGGATAATCGCTATAGAGTTCACTGACGGTCCGCTCCAGGTTTTGGCCGTCATTGACGCCTGGCATCAACACGATCTGCGTGTGCAGCCGGATTCCGCCCTGGACGAGCTTTCTGATCTTGTGGTCCAGGTTGTCAGGCCTGCGGCGTCCAAGGATGCGCGTGCGCAGCCCCGGCTCGGTGGCGTGCACTGAGACGTAGAGCGGCGAAAGGGCCTGCCGGATGATCCGGTCGAGCTCCCTGTCCGACACGTTGGTCAGTGTGATGTAGTTGCCGTGAAGGAAAGAGAGACGGTAGTCGTCGTCCTTCAACCTCAACGAGCGGCGGACGCCCCGGGGAAGCTGATCGACAAAACAGAACATGCACGCGTTGTTGCAGGTGAGGGTTCGGAAGTCCTCGACCATGACGCCGAGCGGTCTCCCTGGTGAGAGATGCACGTCAACGGTCTTGACGGAGCCGCCGTTCTTCCGCACTTCCAGTACCACTTCCTCCTCGGCCAGATGGAACTTGAGTGCGAGTTCATCCGGGACCGGGTGACCGTTGACCGAGAGTATCTCATCGCCTGCCGTCAGGCCGAGCCGCTGGGCAAACGAGCCCGGCTCCACACTCACAATCCGCAATCCGCGTGGTGTCATGGTCCGCCGAGAGCCCGTTGATGTTTTTCGATCAACCGGAAGGACCGGTGGAGATAGTGCATGACCGAGGCGATCGTGAGCAGGAGGGTCGCGTAGACGAGCAGGTCGAAAACCAGGAGGAATGGATCCGGTAGAAAGTTGACAAACAGACAAAGGCCGACGGTGAACAGCTGCACCGCCGTCGTGCACTTGCCGAGCAGGCTGGGCGGGAACTGGGATACATCCAGTCGCAGATGCAGCAGCAGCGCGAAAAGTGCAATGAGCAGGTCGCGGCTGATCGAGAGGATGGTCAGCCAGGCAGGGATATGGGCTTTCACCGGCACCGTGGGAATGGTCAGGGTCACGAAGGCCGCGGTCATCAGAAGCTTGTCGGCCATCGGGTCGAGGAACGACCCGAGCGCCGTCTTCTGCCGGAGTCTGCGGGCGATCAATCCGTCCAGCCCGTCGGTCACACCGGCCAGAACGAAGACCGCGGTTGCGGCACCCGGGTACCCGTAGACCAACAGCAGCACGAAAAACGGGATTGCCGCAATGCGCAGTATGGTGAGCTGGTTGGCGTATGTGAGCAACGCTCTTGACTCCGGACTGCAGGTAATGATCCCGACCGCGTCGCTGGCAGCTACCGCTCCGCCTCCCGCAGCGGCAGCTCTTTCCTGACGTCTCAAGTAAAGGGCATCTGCTGCCGATGCATAACAGGGGCAGAAGCGGGCCATACGGAACGTACCAGCTGCGGCCCGGTCACTTTTGCCTTCAGGGCGAGATTATGCCACTCGCACCGGGTTAGTCAAAACATGTCGCTTTCAGGCAACCTCTCGACGATGGACCTCGCCGAACTGCTTCAGTGGGTGACACTGGGCAGGAAGACCGGCACTCTCACCTTCATTAGGGACAAGACGAAGAACCACATCTACTTCCGGGAGGGCCTGATCGTATCCTCTCGCTCAAACGATCCCACCAAGCTGCTTGGCCACTTCCTCCTTTTTTTCGGCAAGATCTCTGAGGACCAGCTTAAGCACGCCCATGAGATACAGCAGCAGACGCGCAAGACCCTCGACAAGATCCTGGTGCAGGAGGGAATGGTGTCCAAGGAGGAGGTCGAAAAGGCACTGGTGTCGAGGACCGAGGAGGTTATCTACGACCTCTTCTTGTGGGAGGACGCCTACTTCCACTTTTCCACCGATCCTTACGACCTCGAGGACCTGATGCTCATCAACCTGAACCTGAACACCCTGCTGTTCGAAGGTGTGCGCAGAAAGGACGAGTGGAAGCGGATCAGGGAGGTCTTCCCCAGCAACGAGGTCGTGTTCGCCCTGGTGCCGAACTCCGATCTCAAGAGCCTGTCACTCACGGCGCTGCAAAAGAAACTTCTCTTCCTGGTGAGCCAGGCAAAGACGATCTCACAGATGATCCTGGAAGCTCATGGCTCCGACTTTCTCGTCAACTATGAACTCTTCCAACTCTACCAGAACAATGTCATCGAAATCAGGGAGGCGCCTGCTCCGCAGCCGCCGGCTGCTGACCCGGCCAAGTTGCTCAGCCGGGGCCTGGAACTCATGCAGGCACGCAAGCACGCCGAGGCCCTCTCTGTTTTCCAGGAGACACGCAGACTTGATCCCGCGAATATACGCGTCGACGAGGCGATTGAGCAGGCCGAACGGGCGATCTGCGAGGACTACTACCGCGGCAGTCTCCCCGCTCACAAGGTACCGTACTACCTGGTACCGGAAAGCTCTCTGCCGCGCTACAACCTATCGCACGAGGAGGGATTTGTTGCGTCGCGTATCAACGGCTCCTGGGATCTGAAGTCAATCGTGATGCTCTCGCCGCTGCGAGAAATCGAGGTTCTGCGCATCATCGACAAGCTGTTGAAGGCGGGCGTCATCGCGCTGAAGTGAAGCGGGCGTTGCGCGCACCGGACCGACAATACCCCTTCGGGCTGTCTGCTCTTGACGGGACGAAGATCGTGATAGCCGGGTCCATAGCGGCCCTAGAATCCCGCGCGAATACCGATGCGGAAGTGCGCCCGGAGCGCAGGGTAGCCGAAGACCTCCATATATCTGGTGTTCAGGGCGTTGTTGACGGCCGCATAGACCGAGGTTGATTCGCCGATCCGGAAGTTTGCCAGCAGATTCAACACCATGTATCCGGGATTGTGCGTCACTCCCAGACCGGCGAAATCGGAATCGGCTCTCCTGCCCACCATCAATGCACTCGCAGCGAGAGTCCAGCTTCCGGGCTTCCATTCCAGATCCAGGTAACCCGAATGCCGCGGCCTGCGAAGAAGCCACTGACCCGCCGTGAAGACGGGGTCGAATGGATTTGAGCTCTCCAGGACCGCAGAGTCGAGGAAGGTGTATCCTCCGCCAGCCTCCCAGCCGCTTCCCAGCGTCATGCGGAGCAGGGTTTCGATCCCGCGCGCCCGCGTCCTGCCGATGTTGAAAAACGACCCCTCGAAAGTCTGGTAGTCCGTGACGGCATAACCGATCTGTTCCCGGAACCGGTTGTCGAAATAGGTGACTGCAGCTGTCCCGCGGCCTGTACCAAAGCTCTGTTCGATTCCGGCATCAAAGCTTGTGGCCTTTTCAGGACGAAGGTCGGGATTCCCCCGGAAGTAAGGGGACTGACTGTAAGTCTCCACGAGCTCGGGTGCCTTGATTCCGAGGCCGTAATTGAAACGGAGTTTCGTGAGCCCGAGCGGCCCCGGTATTGCCGGTCGATGGAGATGGAGGGCCATCGAGAGTCGCGGCGTGGCATAAAACCCGTAACTGCTGCTATGCTCCAGGCGAACTCCCGCGGCCGTGAACACGCGGTCCCAACCCGCCCACTGGTCCTGGAAATAGACGCCATAATTGTCGCGGGACGCCCTCAGGGGTTTCTCGTTCGGGTCTCCGATCACGCCGGATTCACGCTCATAGTCGGCGCCGGCGCTCAGGAGATGTCCGCGCGGCGCCACGATGTCGGACTGATAGCCGATGCGCTGCCTGCGCGTGCGGTTGAGCGTCTGGTAGACATAGTCGAAGGAGGGCCACGGGGCCTCGCGGTCGCCATACCTGACGACTGCCGGCCCGGAATCCACGGGATCTGCGGAAAACTGCCTGGAGTCGCTGACACTGTAGGAATATTTCTGGCTCAAATACGGGGAGAAAAAGTGAGTGAGCGTCACCCCCCCTGCGATATGACGGTGCCGGTAGAATTCCTCGAGATCCGGCGGACGGATCGCCCATGGCCCCGGCACTCCCGTTCTGCCGGCGTCGCTGCGGAAAATGCCCCGCAGGTCCAGCTGCGTCGAGGGTCGCCATCCGGCATTCGCCGAGAGCGTCTCCTGGTTGAAGGATCCGTTGACCGCGTCGTTGTCTGTATCCAGGCGCGTGAAAGAGAGTGCGTAGTCGGCCCGGTCTCCCTTTCCGTCGACGCCGACCGCATAGCGCAGGGTGGAAAAGCTTCCCGCCTCAACTGCGAACCGCGGCGCAGGCGACAGACCCGCGCTCGTGCCGCGCCTGGTAAACACCTGGAGCGTTCCGGCGATCGCGTCGGAGCCGTACAGGGCGCTCTGCGGCCCTCGGACCATCTCCACACGCTCGATGTCTGCCGCGGAGAGACCGGCAAAATTGAAGGCCCCGCCCGGACTGTTGACCGTGACGCCGTCGATCAGGACCTTCGAATAATCCGACTCCCCTCCGCGCACGAAAAGTGACGCGATCTGCCCGTGGCCGCCGCTCTCGACCATCGTCAGGCCTTCCATCTTTCTCAGGAGGTCGGCGACGGATGTCGCCCCGCTATACTCGGGCGAGGTTCCCGAAACCACCGTGACGGCTGAGCCGATCTGTGGAAGCAGGGCCGCGTTGCGTGTGGCGGTGACGACGATCTGCTCTTCGATGAAACGGACCTCCATCGACAGGACGACGGGCGGCGTGTCGGCTTTCACCTCGAGCGGCCGGTCCTTGATGGACGCGAATCCCGCCAGGTTTACGCTGATTCTGTAGTCACCCTCGGGCAGGTCCGCAGCAAATTCTCCGCGCTCGTTGGTCTGTGTCGCGGCGGCAACCTGTCCATTTTCTTGACGGATCACCACCAACGCTCGCGGGAGCCGCGCACGCGTGGCATCGGTGATGAGCCCGGTGATACTTCTCGACTCTCCGGCGTGCGCAGAACCTCGCTGGCCAGTCCCGTCAACGCCCGCTACCGCCGGCTGAGAAGGCAACGACGCTGCGATGAAAAAACCGACGATGACCGACAGGGTAGGGAGCCTGATTGCCTCAGCCCACTCCTCCAGGGGGGAAAACACCGGTGCGCACCGGCGGACCTTCTCTTTGCGGTACCGCCGGACTCGCAGCGGATTCCATCGGAGGTCCCACGGGGCCGAAGGGCGAAGAACGTCGGCGAGTCGATGAGTCGAGGCCATGGTTTTGCGCTCCTTTAATGACGGGCAGGACTTCAGGGCCGGTGGTGATGTCGAATCGGATGGTGAAGTCGATGCCGAAGAGGTCACGCAGGCTCTCTCCGGTGATGACATCGGAGGGTGCACCCGCACTGCGGATGGCGCCATCCGCCATGAGAACCATCCGGTCGCAGAAAGCGGCCAGCATGTTGATTTCGTGAGAAACCACGAGAGTCGCCAGATGTCGCTCGCGGGTGATGCGGACGACCAGTCGCATCAGCTCCACCTGGAAATTGACGTCCAGGTTGGCTGTGAACTCGTCAAGCAGGAGGATTTCGGGCCGTTGCGCGAGAGCACGGGCCAGGCGGAGTCGCTGTTTTTCTCCCCCTGAGATCTGCGATACCCGTTCTCCGGCGTAGGGTCCAAGGCGAGTGAGTTCCAGAGCCTCCCTGGCGATTTCTTCATCCGCCGCGCTTTCAAATCCCATGAGCGACAGATGCGGGGAACGTCCCTGGAGGACGAACTGAAACACGGTCTGGTAGCCGAGCACCGCACCGTTCTGTGGAACGAGCGCCATCCGCTGCGCGATCTCTTTGCGCGTCAGCTGCAGAAGCGGCCGGCTGCCGGCCAGCAGGACCTCGCCGGACTGAGGCGTCAGAATCCCGTCGAGCAACCTGAGTACCGTTGTCTTGCCGCAGCCGTTTGGACCGATGATTCCAACCACCTCGTCCCTCGAGAGGCCCAGTGAGAAGTCGATGACGACCGGTCGGCGGTAAGAGAAGTACAGGTGGCGGGCCTCGAGGGCCGTTTCGGATGGGCCGGAGGTCACCAGCAGCCCCCTTTCCGGCGGAGCAGGTAGATGAAGAGCGGCGCGCCGCACAGCGCCGTGATCACACCGACCGGCAGTTCTGCCGGAGAAACCGCCGTTCTGGCCACGGTGTCGGCGAGCAACGTGAATACTGCGCCGAATAGAAAAGCTGCGGGAAAGAGGAGCCGGTTATCGCTTCCCAGCGCCATCCGGACCAGGTGCGGGCAGATGAGACCCACGTAGGCGATGGGACCGCTGATCGACACCACCGCGCCGGTTACCAGAGATGCCAGGACGTAGGCTCGCAACTTCACCTTCGGGACCTCGACCCCGAGCGTGAGCGCGTCTTCCTCGCCTGACGAAATCAGGTTGAGGCTGTTGGAAAGCATGTAGAGGAGGATGCCTGCGGCGAGGACCATCACCGCGACGGCGTAGATCGACGCGTCTGCGGGCCGGCTCAGATCGCCGATGAGCCAGTAGAAGATGCCGCGGAGATCGGCCTGGTTTGCGCCGGTCAAGAGGAATACGTTGATCGAAGAGAGCAACGATGCCATCACGATCCCGGCCAGCAGCAGCCGCTGGGAACTCTCGCCCGAGGGGTCTGTTCCTCCGGAGATGACATAGACCGCCGCGACCGTCGCGGCCGCTCCGGCAAATGCCGCAGCGGGCCGGGCGTATAACACCAGGCTGCCGGCGGCCTGACCCGCAGCCGAGGCGGTGCAGAGGATCCAGAGGATCGTGCCCATGGACGCACCGCTCGAGACGCCGAGCACATAGGGATCGGCGAGCGGATTGCGCAGCAGCGACTGGAAGACCGCTCCTGCCAGAGCGAGCGCGGCGCCGACCAGGGACGCCAGTAGCACCCGGGGCAGCCTTACAGAAAAAAGGATCGCGCCTGCGGGCGTGTCCTGCCAGGGCTGACCCGCAACACTGCTGGCCAGCAGCTGGACGGAAGTCGCCGGCGAGATGGAGACGCTGCCGATGCTGAGGGCTGCGACCGCACTGAGCGCCCAGGCGGCCAGCATCACCGCGACAACCGTCAGTATCCTCGAGCGCGAGAGCCGACTCATCGGAATCTCTCCGGATGCAGCCTGCGGGCCAGGTCTTCCAGCGCGTCGACAAACCTCGGCGACGGGTGCTGCAGTAGCTGGCTCACCAGGTAGACTCTGCCTTCACGCACCGCCCTCAATCTCCCCCAGCCGGACAGGCTCTTCAGGTCGGGCAGTGGCGCACCCTCGTGGCGGGCCGCGACGACCACGTCCGGATCCTGAGCGATCAGTTGCTCCAGACTGTAACGGGGATAGAACTCCGCAATTCCAGAGGTGATGGATTCGGCACCGGCGTGCCGCAGAAGGTCGTTTTCGAAGGTCCCCTGGCCGGGTGCCAGCAGCGGCTCGAACCAGGTGATGTAGAAGAGGCGCGTCATCGGTACTCCCGCCAGCCTGCGATCCAGTGCATCCAGCCGCTGCTTCATCGCGGCTGCGAGAGCCTGCCCGCGGTCTTCGCTGTCCGTAATCCGGCCGATCTGTTCGACCGTTTCCAGGATCGTGGCGACCGATCTGGGTGCAGTGACGAAGACAGGCAAGCCGAGGCCGGCGAGTTTTAGTACAGCGCTCCGGTCGTTGCCCGCAGTCGAAGCGATTATCAGATCAGGCCTCGCGGCCAGGATCAGCTCGGCATCCGGATTCAGGAGGTCGCCGATCTTCGGCTTTTGCCTTGCGTCCTCCGGCCAGTCGCAATGGGTCGTTACCCCGATCAGCCGGTCCGAGATGCCCAGGAGATAGAGCACCTCGGTAACGCTCGGTGCGAGGGAAACGATGCGATCGGGATGCCGCGGCAAGGTCACGCGCCTGCCGATCGCATCGATTTGTTCGCACCTGTTGCCGTCGGGGACAGACCGCGCCGAAATCGATCCCGGGATCGGCGCGGACCCATTGCAGCCGGAGAGAAGGAGCAGGAGGATTGCGGGGAAATGGTGCCAGGAGCAGCCTCGGCAGAACATTCCAGTTCTCTTTCTCGCGAAGAGTCAACTGAAAGAGGCCTGAGGCAGGTTTCCTGACTCCCGGGTCATCACCCGCTTCTCGCCTTCCCCGTCTTCACGACGAGTGGCTGCCGTGACTCATGCTGGAGAAGCAGGCTCTCCGTATACAGTGGCGGGACCGCGCGGGATTCTCACCCGACTTCCCTTTTACCCTCGGCGGGGCACCTCAAGCCACCGGTTGATGATTCCGCCGTGTTTTTTACCACCCTCCCCGCCCTTTGTCAACGCAGCGAAATCAGTGGAATTGGTGCCGAGCACCGATTTTCCCATTGTTGATATGACGACTAGTTTAGGGCCGTTATGCGGCGCGTGCGCATCGACTACGATCCCACGGAGCCGCTGACAGTTGATGAATGGCCTCTGGAGAATCTCTGATGCTGCTCGACACCTGCGCGCTCCTCTGGCTCGCCCAGTGTGGAGACCGTCTGTCCGCCGAGGCTGCGGCGGTGCTCTACGTCTCGTCGATCAGCGCATTTGAAATCGGCCTCAAGTGCCACTCGGGAGAATTAAAGCTCCCCGTGGCGCGGCCGAGTGGTTTGAGACGGTCGTGGATCACCACGACCTCGGAGTTCTTTCTCTCGGCTGGAAAGTCTTCATCGCTGCGACCGACTTGCCCCCCCATTCACAGGGATACCTGCGACTGCTTCATCATCGCGACCGCTAGAGTCCCTCGTGCCGTGGTTGTGACCGCTGATCCCGTCCTCAGGGACTACGGAATCGACACTGTCTGCTGACCGCGCCTGCTTCTCTGTATTCTCTACGTACCGGGGGTGATACACTCTTACATCCTCGCGAGGCAGGTCCGGGGACTTCCTTTCGGAACAGACCGGCGCAGCAGAAACGGCTGCCGCAGGCCTGAGTCCGGAATCCTGTGTGCTCGACCCACCGGGTTCGTGAGAACCTGTCGTTCGATGGTATGGTGGCGGGCGTGCGGGGACGACGAGATAGGAGGCAACCGGCTATGAATCTGAGGTGTCCATGATCCGTACCGTTGAATGGACTGACGTCGGCGTGGTCATGCTGGATCAGCGGCTGCTGCCGTCGCTCGAGACATACGTCACCTGCAAGGACCATCGGGAGGTGGCTGAAGCAATCAGGTCCATGGTCATCCGCGGGGCCCCCGCCATCGGGGTAGCCGCCGCCATGGGTGTGGCTCTGGGGGTGAGGAATTCACGGGCTGGCGACGTGAGTGAACTCGATGCGGAATTCGGCCGCATCTGTGACGTTCTGTCGGGCACCAGGCCCACGGCCGTGAACCTGTTCTGGGCCGTCGAGCGCATGAGGAGGACCTACCAGCGGATGCGTTTCCAGGGCGTGGAGGCGATACGTGCGGCTCTGATTCTCGAGGCTCAGCAGATGCACGCGGAGGATATCGATGCCAACCGCAGGATGGGCCGGTTCGGGCAGGAGCTTGTTCCCCACAGAGCCCGGATCCTCACCCACTGTAACGCCGGCGCATTGGCGACAGCCGGCTACGGAACAGCGCTCGGGGTGATCCGCGCCGCCGTGGAGGCCGGCAAGGCGGTCGAGGTGTTTGCAGATGAGACCCGCCCCTTCCTCCAGGGCGCGCGCCTCACCGCATGGGAGCTCGAGAAGGACAACATCCCCGTGACCGTGATCACGGACGGCATGGCCGGGCACTTCATGCGCCTCGGTAGGATCGATTGCGTCATCGTCGGTGCGGACCGGATCGCGGCCAACGGCGATGTGGCGAACAAGATCGGCACCTATTCAGTGGCCGTACTGGCCAGGGAGAATAGCATCCCGTTTTTTGTTGCCGCTCCGGTCTCGACGCTGGATCTCGCAGTGCCCGACGGAAGTCTTATCCCGATCGAGGAGCGCGACCCGGAGGAAGTGCGCAGGGTGGGGGGCGTGCTCATCACCTCGGCCTCTACGCGTGTCGCAAATCCCGCGTTCGACGTGACGCCCAGCGGATATGTCAGCGCCATCATCACGGACCGCGGAGTCGCCCGGCCGCCATACGCGGAGAGCCTGCGCCGGCTCGCCGCATGAGTGACCGCCTCTCGGAAAGGAAACGCCGGTTATCTCAGTCATGCTTGTTCTCGGAATCGAATCCTCCTGTGATGAAACCGCCGCTGCCCTTGTTCAGGACGGCCACTGCGTGCTGTCGAACGTTGTTGCCTCTCAGGTGAAGACGCACCGGAGCTTCGGGGGAGTCGTCCCCGAGTTGGCGAGCAGGGAACATCTGAAGAACATCGGCTATGTTGTAGAAAGGGCTTTCCGCGATGCGGGGAGAACCTACCGGGACATCGACGGGATCGCCGTAACCCAGGGGCCGGGCCTCATCGGCTCGCTCCTTGTCGGATTGTCTTTCGCGAAAGCCATGGCGTTCGCGCTGGGGAAGCCGCTGGTTCCGGTCAACCACTTGGAAGGGCACATCTTCTCGGCGTTTATCGAACACGCGGAGATCCGGCACCCCCTGCTTGCTCTTGTCGTTTCCGGCGGGCACACATCGCTCGTTTTTTCGCCGGAACCCGAAAAATACGAACGGGTTTCCCGGACCCGTGACGACGCTGCGGGAGAGGCTCTGGACAAGCTCTCGAAGTATCTCGGCCTCGGGTATCCCGGCGGTCCGGTCATTGACCGGTTGGCAAGGAAGGGTCACTCCTCGCGTTTCGCGTTTTCAATTCCGAAGATCAGCGACGGCAGCCTGGATTTCAGTTTCAGCGGTTTCAAGACCGCGGCGCTCCGCCACATCGAACAGTCCGGCATCCGTCCTCATATCAAGGGGCGCAGGGTTTCCCAGGCAATCCTGGACCTGGTGGCCAGTTATCAGAAGGCGATCGTGGACACGCTGCTGCGCCAGACACGCAGGGCGGTAGAGCAGTACCGACCGGCGTCCATACTTCTTGTCGGCGGTGTTGCCTGCAACTCCCTGTTGCGGAAATCCTTCAGGGGAGCGTTTGAAGACTCTGCGGGAGCCGGGTCCGAGCGCGGTGCGTCCGCAAGGCCTCCATTCCCCCGTGTCTATTACCCCTCGCCGGCGTTGACGACGGATAACGCCGCGATGATCGCCGCCGCCGGCACGCCGAAGCTGCGCGTCGGTCGATCGCTCGAGCTCGATCTGAATGCCTTCGCCGACCTCCGCCTGTGCTGATGACGCTCTGCTCCTGGACCTCAGTCCCAGGCGTGCAGATCCACGACATTACCATCTCACGAACCTCCTTGTCTGTAGCCGCACCGCCAGGTAGCGTTGGACATTCCGGAGTGGTTCCAGCACATGGGCTTCCCGCCACACGATGGCGGGGTGGTCGCTGCAGGCAAAAGCGCCCTGCGGGAATGGCTCGCGTCCTGCTCGGTTCTCCCGTTGTCCTCAACCGCATGGCTGCAATGCGACCATGACACCGGCATCGCCAGCTGCGGGCGGCGCTTTCGACGGACGAGGCCCTTCGGGTGGTGCGCTTCAATCATCTCGGCGCTTTCTCAAAGGGACCGACGATCCGGAAATCCTTCGAGCAAGCATTCGAAGCACATGCCGGCGCCGGCTTTCATGGCGACGCGTCCGGTTTCGACCTCAAACATGGAGTTCGACGACATCGCCGTCTTCGAGTCTGTGGTGGCGCTCGACCATCTGGCCGTCGAACCGGACCGAGCGTCTTGACCGGTGGGAGCTCCAGACCCTGGCGAATTTCAGGGAATGCTCAAACTCCCGGTGCACGGCGCGCGCTATGTCCAACACCGTGCACCCGCCCCTGAGCACATAAGGCGGGGTCGAGAGGTCGACCTTCTTGCCCGGAGCCTTGGTGTAAACGCGGACCAGGGCCAGCCGGTCGAACAGGATCCGCGGGAGCGCTTCCAGCCCGCTGCCATCCGAGGAGGAGACAGGATGGATCGTGAACCGAGGTTCGTAAAACTCCCGCAGGATCCGCAGGTTGATCTCTGCAGGGTCACGATCTGCCTTGTTGGCGATGAGGAGGGTGCCGCGGGACGCCGCACCGGGCTCCTCCGCTGAAGGTTCTTCAACCGCATCCCCCACGAGGCGTATCCTCGATCCCTCGAGGATCCTGAGGACATCTTCCACCTCGTCGAGGAGGTCGTCGCTGCCGAGGTCCACCACCAGCAGCGCGAGGTCGGCAGAGCGGACGATGTTCCCCATCCAGGGTTCGTAGAACTCCTGAGCAACCGGAGGGAGGTCGACCAGCTGGATTTGAATGTCTTCGAACGGCATCATACCGGGTTGCGGCAGACGGGTCGTGAAAGGATAGTCGCCGATCTCCGGCGTGGCGTGCGTGAGGCGGGCCAGCAACGACGATTTGCCGACGTTCGGCGCCCCCACCAGCGCCACCTGCGCGGCACCCTCCCTCCGGACCGTATAGATGGCGGAAGCTTTCGAGACGCCATGCTTCCGCCCCATTTCGGCGTTCAGCCTGGCCAGCCTTCGCTTCAGGTCCGCCTGAAGCTTTTCTGTCCCTTTGTGCTTCGGGATGGTGGCCAGCATCTCGCGCAGAGCCTCCACCTTTTCCTGGGCGGTGGTCGCGCTCTTGAAGCGCTCCTCTGCGGCCAGATACTGAGGGGTCAGATTGGCTGGCATCCTTAATTTCTCAACGAAGCCCGACGAAGGGATTGGTCCCCTTTCAACTTGCGCTCTTGGCGCCTACCCGGAGGATCCTGGAATTGCAGCTCCGCTCGATTTCAAGCATTCCAAAATACTCGGGCGGCTGCGTCTTCGAGCTGCCTGCACAGTGTTTATTTTACAGCGACGCCGCTGCCGACATGGAGATTGTTGGGAGTCGAGGTGCGGGTCGTAGAACCGGGGGTCATCGTGAGGCTGGAAACCCGTCCCAAGCGCGCCGGCGAAGCCCGTGATCTTTCCGTATCCCGGCTCTTCGATCTTCGGCAGCCAGTATCTGTCGCAAACCACGCCATTCCAATCGATGCGGCGCTTGGCGACCCGGACTGCCACGTGGACTTGGCCGTTGAGCTGGTCGATCAGGTTTGCAATAACCTCCAGCAGGTGTGAGACTTACGGGATTCCTCCATCTACTGCGTGTCCGCGGCCAGGTCCTCGTCGAGGTCGATGTCCCAGATAAACTCCGGAGTTTTGCGACAGAAACTAGGTGAGGTTCTCCAGGATCTTCCATCCTGATTCGATGAACTGGCAAATCGTACGCTGCGCCACTCCATAGGATATGAAATCCCGCGGTGTCATCCCATCGGGTTCGTAGGCCTTCACGAACTCCGGCATCGTCGACAGCCGTTCCACAACATCTGACGGGATCGGTTTCTCGATACGCTCCTCCCTGGGATGATCCCTCGCGATGAACCACTCCTGAGCGGCCGGGGCAATCGACATGAGCAGCCGGGCGCCGGCGAGCTCTGTCAGGTGATAATCTCCACGCAGCGCAGCCACAAGCAGCACGGCTTCATATCCGCGCTCCTGATAGATCCGGTATGCCCGCTTGGTGACCGCGAGTCCAGACTGGCGGATGTCCGACTCGGTGGCTGCCGCGTTGTTGTCCGACGCCACCTCCCGGAGATAGTCATCCAGGCGGCCGATCATGACGACTGCAAAGCACTTGCCGGGTTCGATACCCCTGCTCTTTGCGCGCCCGCGCCCCGCCCGGCATCTTTCCGCGATCGCGATTGCCTGCGGCACGGTGAAACTGACCGTCGCGGCCACCGTGATCCCCTCCGCGATACAATCCTCCAATACGTCAAGACCCGCCGAAACGGCAGGCAGCTTCACTGCGATGTTCGGCGCCCAGGCGTGATAGCGGCGCGCCATGGCCAGCATTACGTTTCGCTCCCCCGCGCGCGACGGGTTTACCTGCGCACAGACATGGCCGGCGCTCCCCTCGCTCCTGTCGTAGAGAGGTCGAAACAGGGCCGCGGCGCGTGTGACCACCAGCCTCATCAACTCCTCGGCTTTCTGTTCCGCGCTGAGTGTTCTGGCCAGGATGGAATTCACCTCCTCTGCCCATCCGGCCCTGTGCTTAGCCAGGGCGACGCTCGACAGGAACGGATTCGTCGTCACTCCGACGGCGCCGCGATCAAGCCCCAGCTTGAGTTCGACAGGATCAGCCGAATCGTGCCACCAGGCCGTCTTCGTGCTCTCGACAATCCAGTTCAGATAGCTGCCGGCGCTCATACTCAGATCCTCTCAGCCGCATGAATTCAGAAACCGTTTCAAGGAGCGAAGGCCCAGCGAACAAACATTCGCCTGCTGCGGGAATGCCGGTCAAAACACCGCTTGCCATGCTCCATCCCATCCGGATGCCTCATCTGGACAACGCCTGGCCGCGACGGTGCATCGCCGGAACCGGTCAGGCCTGTATGCGCGTCAGCAACTTTCACAGGTTGAGGTTCTGCCTCGCGTAAATAATGCATTTCATGTTGTAGTCGTCCTCGGCCCGGACCTGCGCATCCAGCCTCAGGCTGCTCGGGCGCGGCAGCGGTGCCTTGGGACGGTTTCTCCTTGCCATCGTGATGACCTTGGCCAGGTCCTTGCCGGGAAGGGGGCTGTAAGCGTCGTCAAACGTTGCCCAATATTTGGTCGTGAATACGGGGACGAGCAATGGATCGCGTGTGATCATTTCCAGGTTGAAGATCATGTTCGGATCGGTCTTGCGCAAGACCGTCACTATTTGCTTCAGATCCAGGCATCCCTCTCCGAAGGGGACCTCGGAGAGCAGGAACCCTTCTTCGTATTCTTCAACTGCGACGTCCTTGATATGCGCGAAGAATGAAAGAGGGGCGAGCGTCCGCAGCGTATCCATCGGATTTTCGCAAAGCGAGATATTGTTTCCGAAATCGAAACAGACGCCGACCCATTCGCTGCCCAGACGCTTCAACCAGGCCGCCTGCTCTGCGGAACGCCAGCCCTTGTGGTTCTCGATGCCGAGCCTCATCCGATGCTTGCGCAGGATCGGATCCGCCAGCTGCACCGACCTCTGGCACTGTTCGAACATGCGCCTGAAAGATTCCAGGTCGTCGAAGTCCTCGTAGCGCCGGCCCGTCATCGCGGCATGAAAGGCGGCTGCTCCGGCCTCCTTGAACGCCTTCACCTGGGTTTCAAAGGACTCCAGATCGTTTTTCTCCCGCGGCAGCCTGGGGTCGCAGATGAGATGCATGCCCCAACTCTCGAGTCGCTGCCGGAATTCCCGGATCGCCTGCGGATCCGTCGAAGGTGGATTTGTCTGTACTCCAGCCAGGCCTATGCTGCGGCAGTGTTCGACTATGTCGAACGGTTTCCCGCTCGTGCGAGCGGCCCGCGCCCGCAAAGCGAAGGCGGTGGGCGTGCCTCCCATGAGCGGGGCGCCTTGGTTGCGGCCGCCGGAGGTTCCTGCCGGGGTGGAGTCCGCATGGCTCCCGTCGGAATGACGCGGCGCTGACAACACCGGGGCGGCTCCGGCCATCGTCAGAATCTGTCTTCGCGAAAACATTTGCGTCTCCTCTGTTGCAAGCCGGTCTGGATGGGAGCCTATCCCACCCGTTCCTTCTGCGCAATTCTTATTGGATGGAGGGATTGATATTGCGCACACGATCTCTTAGACTCCTGCTCATTCAGTCTAACTCTGCGGGGAGAATGGACACATGGGAAGTTCCTCAACTAAAGCCCCTGATAATCCCGGCAGCGTCGGGAAGACCTCTCGTCGGACGTTTCTGGGCGCGGCGACGGCTACGGCCATGACGGCAGCGTCCTATGGGCGTGTGCTCCATGCCAACGACCGCATCGGAGTCGGGTTCATCGGCTTCGGGCTGATCGGGAAACAGCACATTGCGAATTTCAAGAAATTCGATGACGTGGACCTGGTGGGATTGTGCGACGTTTACAAGCCCCGGCTGGACGAGGGGCTCGACTATATGGGGAATGCGAATGCAAGAGGCTATGGCGATTTCCGGAGGATGTTTGAGGACAAGGACATCCAGGGGGTTGTGGTTGCCACACCGGATCACTGGCATGCGCTGCTTACGATCCTGGCATGTGCGGCCGGCAAGGACGTCTATGTCGAGAAACCGATGACCGTGTTTGTCGACGAAGGGAAGTGGATGATCGAGGCTGCCCGCAGATACAGCCGCGTGGTGACGGTCGGGACCCAGCGGCGTCATGGCAAAGGCGTCGCGGAAGCCAGAAAACTGGTCGAAAGCGCTACGCTCGGGAAGATCCATTCCGTCCGCATCGCCTCCTACCGGAACATCTATCCCGGATTTGGCAGGACCCCGGTTTCAGACCCGCCTCCAGGATTTGACTATGACATGTGGCTTGGGCCTGCCGAGAAGAGACCTTACACCGCTCACCGCGGGATATACCATTTCCGATGGTTCTGGGACTATTCCGGCGGCCAGATGACGAACCTGGGAGCGCATGTCATCGATCAGGTGCTCTATGTCATGAACGCCGAAGGGCCGAGCCATGTTTCCTCCGCGGGGGGCCGATATGCGCTGGAAGACGACGGTGAGACTCCGGATCTGCAGGACGCGGTGTGGGTGTTCCCCGGCTTCATTCTCAACTACGCCATCCGGGAGGCCAATGCCATGCGCGGCGATGCCGCCGCCCGCGGCCAGGTCTATCTGGGAACCAAGGGCAGCCTGGTCCTGGCCGGCAGCTACGAGGTAGTGCCGGAATACAGGATCGATCCGGTCAATGACATTCCGCCTTTTGCAGGGCAGCCGATTGGCGGCCCTGTCCGTTCGGACACGAAGCCCGTACCCTGGATTCAGGCCTCCAAGGGCGGCGTCGAATCCGACGCGCGCTACGGCACTGGCGGCGAAGACACGCTGGCGATGAATGAGCGCGACTGGCTGAATTGCATGCGCACCCGCAAGAAGCCGTTTTGCGATGTGGAGACCGGACACCGGGTCGCCGTGGTCTGCAACCTTGCCAACATATCTCTCCGGCTCGGGCGCTCCATCCGATGGGATTCCGAGAAGGAGCAGGTGATCGGTGACAAGGAAGCCGCCGCCATGTGCTTCCGGCCCTATCGCCCCCCCTGGGATCGCGCGCTCCGGAGCGCCATCGGGGTCTGACTGGTCGCAAAACTCGCAGTTCGAAAAAGTTGTGCGTCCCCTCTGCTCACCGGTCCCTGTATCTCTTGGCGCCTCAAGTTAGCGGGCAAAGCGAGCTAACTTCCATGCCCCGCCGTCCGAAAAGGAAATAGGGGGCTTTCTATCTCTGCTGTCATTCAGCCTCCTGACGGCCGTGCTCGACCGGCCGCGGGCAGTCGGATGTGGGTCATGGGTACAGACTGAGGCCTTGGACACACGTGGATCGGTTTGACCTCGCCAAGTGCGACGCGAATGATGGGCTGTGGGATTGGAATCTGACAACCAATCGCATCCGTTTTTCGCCGCGCTGGATCTCCATGCTCGGCTGCGAACAACAGGAGATAGGCAACACTCCGGAGGAATGGTTCCGGCGGATCCATCCGGAAGATCGCGAAGAGGTCCAGCGCGGAATCGACCTCCAGCTATCCGGGAGCCCGGACCAGTTCCAGAGCCAGTACCGGATGCTTCACAAGGACGGCTCTTACCGCTGGATGTCCTGCCGCGGCCTGGTCATAAGGGACGAGAACGGGCAGGCCGTGCGCATGACCGGCTCCCACTCGGATATCACCGCCGAAAGAGTGGCGGATTCGCTGACCGGACTCCCCAACCGCATCCTGTTTCTTGAACGCCTGTCGCACTCCATTGAGAGGGTGAAGCGCCACAATGACTTCCTCTTCGCCGTACTGCTCCTTGATCTCGACCGCTTCCAGTCGCTTGTCGACCGGCTCGGATCAGCGAGCGGCGATCAGCTGTTGGTTGCGGTGGCCAGGCGGCTGGAGAGGTGCCTGCGCTCCGGCGACACGCTGGCACGCCTGGGACGCGATCATCTGCTGGCCCGGCTGGGCGGCGATGAGTTCATCATCCTGCTCAATGGCCTCGCGGAAGTCGGTGACGCGAAGATTGTCGCTGAACGCCTGCTCAAGGCGATCTCTGCGCCCTTCGAGGCGGGTGGCCGCGAGGTGTTCGCTTCGGCCAGTATCGGCATCGCTCTGAGCGTTACCGGATACGGCTGTGCCGAGGATGTCCTGCGGGATGCCGACACCGCCATGTACCGGGCAAAGTCGCTGGGAAGAGCGCGCTGTGAGGTCTTTGATACAGCTGTTCTCGAATCGGACCAGACGCGAGCCCGCCTGGAGGCTGACCTCCGTGGGGCTCTGGAGCGGCAGGAATTTCTCCTGCACTATCAACCTATTGTCGACCTGGCGTCCCGCCGCATCAGGGGGCTTGAAGCTCTCGCGCGCTGGAACCATCCCTTACGGGGGGTGGTCCCTCCCCAGGAATTCATCCCGGTCGCAGAAAGTACAGGACTGATCGTCCCGCTGGGCCGATGGATCCTGCGTGAGGCCTGTCGGCAACTCCGCGACTGGCAGCAGAGCTTAAGTATCTCGCAGGAGGTTTCGGTCTCCGTGAATCTGTCCGCCGCTCAATTCATTCAACCTGAGCTCGTGGAGCAGGTCGGGGAGGCCTTGCAGGAGTTCAACCTCGAACCGCACTGCCTGGTAGTGGAGCTGACCGAGAGCGTGATAATGGAGAACCCCGAAGCCGTTATCAGTCTGCTCATGCGACTGCGGGTCCTGGGCGTGCGGATCGCCCTCGACGATTTTGGCACCGGCTACTCGTCGCTCAGCTACCTGCGCCAGTTCCCTGTGGACCTCCTGAAGATAGACCGCTCCTTTGTGCGGGGAGCAGCGGCCAGCGCAGACAGCGTGGAAATCATACGGGCCATCAATTGGCTGGCGCATCAACTGGGCTTGCGTGTCGTCGCCGAAGGAATCGAGAATGAAGAGCAGCTCGACCTGATGCGGTCTCTGGGTTGCGAGGATGGTCAGGGCTTTTTCTTTTCCCGAGCCGTCGATAGCGATCACGCAGCCCGGCTGCTGAAGGCGGAAGTCGCCCAATCCGAGGAGCGAGGTGCCCGCGCGCAAGGCGATGGAGAATCCGTGGCGCTGGCCGCCGCATGCTCGGGCGACTTCTATACCGCTGTTTGCGCTGGTCCCCAGCCTGATGCGCCTCCCAGGTGGAAGGAGAGTAGGTTGAAAAGAAGGGCTGTATCGGTCTCTCTTGCGCTTGCAGGCCTGATGCTGCTCCTCGTCGTAGGTATCGTTGTCAGACCCGACAGGATACCCCAGATCCCGTATCCGTCCCCTCAGGCGGACCTTGCGGCGGATGCGGTCCCTTCTTCTGCGGCGGCCGCGCCGACGCGGCAGTCAGAAACGGCGGCAGGCCAGTCAGACCCGCAGGTTGGGTTCCAAGACGGCACGCCCGCGTCGACACCCGCTGTGCACGAGACTGCCGAGTTGACACAGCCAGGAGGGGTGTCCGCGGATTCCGGCGCGAGGACTTCCCCGGCGGCGGGACCGGGGAAGACCC
>JACADW010000109.1 GCA_013388445.1 Acidobacteriota bacterium
CCCGGTCGATCACGATGCCTATGTAGTATTCCTTCTTTATACGCAGGGCCTCTTCGATCAGCAGCTTGCGGACGGTCCTGCCCTCCGGGCCGGTCTGGTGCGTCACGAGCTTCATCCCCAGCATGCCGCGGGCGACCTGTTCAGCCTCGGCCGGTGAGGCAGCCAGCTTGATTCCTCCGCCCTTGCCGCGGCCGCCCGCATGGATCTGGGCTTTCACGACGACCGGGCCGGCCAGCCGGCGTGCGATCTCGTAAGCTTCGTAGGGATCCGTAGCCGCGTCGCCCCTGGGAATAGGCACTCCATACTGAGCCAGAATCTTCTTTGCCTGGTATTCGTGTATTTTCACCGCAGCCGCCCTCGTTCTCGCGTCGCGCGCCTCGTCACAAAGACGACCTGCGCGGCTGAAATGCCGGTCCCGGGAAAGGTCTCCGTGCCAGAAAATCTGCGATTTTAGTGCACGGCCGCGTGCCAGGCAATAAAAATTGCCTCACGCAGCCCAACGCATCCCGTGCTGCTACCATGCCGTCGGATGGAAACGAACGGCCGTGACTTTAAGCACGCAATAAATCTCGAGAGCGGTCAGCGGAATCTGGTAGCGCTACTCGGATTCGAACCGAGGTTTGATGGCTGAGAACCACCCGTCCTAGTCCCCTAGACGATAGCGCCAGTATCGCGGCTCCTCATGCTAGCAAAGGGCCGGGGGGAGGTCAATCCTGAAGCCGGGCAACCCACCGATGTTCGGGCGCTGGAGGTTGAAGGGAGTTCGCACCCGGTTGAAGGCTGCAGAATCGGGAGACGGATGAGCTGGAGAATCCAGCGTGATTCCGACCGCCGGCATCTGCTGCCTCAGAGCCGCCCGACAGACGGAAAGATGGGCTACAGTCCCGGAGGCAAATCGTGTAGACTTTATGGCTTAGAGTATATGCTCGAGTCAGACGCGATTATGGAAAGCGTGGGCACGCCGACTGAACGCGACGCGGCCATGGCGCCGGATAGGAAGCGGAGGCTGATTCTCGCAAGCCCCCGGGGGTTCTGCGCTGGCGTGGAGCGTGCCATCGACATTGTGAATCTTGCCCTGGACACATATGGCAAGCCTCTCTACGTCCGACGTGAGATTGTTCATAACGTCTGTGTCGTGAGTGAGCTCCGGACTCGCGGAGTGGCGTTTGTGGAGGAACTGGAGGAGGTTCCTGAGGGAAGCCGCATCATCTTCAGCGCCCATGGCGTTTCTCCGGAGGTGCGCCGGGCAGCCGCAGCGCGCAGGCTCAAGGTCATCGACGCAACCTGCCCTCTCGTGATGAAGGTTCACAGCGAAGCCGATCGATACGCGCGCGAAGGCTTCACCATCATCCTCATCGGCCATGCGGATCACGACGAAGTCATCGGCACCATCGGGGAGGCCCCCTTGGCGATCAAGGTTCTCGGCAGGGCTGAAGATGTCGACCGGCTCAGCGTACCGGATCCGGAAAAGGTCGCGTATCTGACGCAGACTACCTTGAGCCTCGACGACACGAGGCAGATGATCAGCCGACTGCGAGCTAGGTTCCCGCACATCCAGGGTCCGCCCTCCGACGACATCTGCTATGCGACACAGAACCGCCAGCACGCAGTCAAGGAACTGGCCCGGCGAGTACAGCTGGTACTCGTGGTCGGCTCCTCCAACTCATCCAATTCGCGCCGGCTCGTCGAGGTGGCTGTGAACGCGGGCGTGCGCGCGCATCTCATCGGCGCCGCCGACGAGTTACGGCTCTCGTGGTTTGAAAACGCCTGGTGTATCGGGTTGACCGCCGGTGCGTCCGTCCCCGAACGCCTTGTCGAGGAAGTGATCGGGCGTCTGCGCGAATTGGGCTTCCCTGAGCCGGAGCATTCGGGCGGCATCGTGGAAGATGTTCAATTCGCACTCCCCCCGGACCTCGTGCGTGATTCCCGGGCGTGCAGCCCCCCCGCGTTCCAGGAATTAGCGCCTGCCCGGGCCCGGTGACATCATGGTTGAAGATCTGACATTCGTGACCGGAGCGACAGGCTTCATCGGAAGCCACGTGGTGCGCCGTCTCCTGCAGCGGGGAGATAGAGTCCGGATCCTGGCGCGAAACACCAGCCGAAAGTCAAACATCGAAGGCCTGGGCTGCGAGGTCGTCATCGGCGATCTCAAGAACATGATGTCGCTCGTCCGGTGCGTTCAGGGGTGCAGCCGCGTCTATCATGTCGCCGCCGACTTCCGGCTCTGGGCCCGCAATCCTGATGAGATCTATCACAGCAACGTCGCCGGGACCCGGAATCTGCTGTCGGCATGTTGCGAGGCCGGCGTGGAGAAGGTCGTCTATACCAGCACGGCCGGGATGATAGGCCGGGGGAACGGAGACTCGCCTTCCGACGAGGAGACGCCGGTCAAACTCGATGACATGATCGGCCATTATCAGCGTTCCAAGTTCATGGCTGAGCAGGTAGCGCGTGAGTTCGCGGCGTCGGGGCTCCCGCTGGTGATCGTCAATCCGACAACACCTGTGGGCGCCGGAGACATCAAACCCACACCGATGGGACGGATGATTCTCGACTTCATCCGCGGCCGGATGCCTGCGTATGTCAACACCGACATGAACATC
This sequence comes from Acidobacteriota bacterium, assembly GCA_013388445.1. GTDB lineage: Bacteria > Acidobacteriota > UBA6911 > UBA6911 > UBA6911 > JACADW01. Next base: position 2,604 of record JACADW010000109.1, read on the forward strand.
GTCTGCGTGGACGACGTCGCCAGAGGACATCTGCTGGCCGAGGAAAAGGGGCGGCCCGGTGAGCGCTACATCCTGGGGGGCGAAGACTGGAGCCTGGTGGAAATACTCGATACGCTCGCGCGCATTTCAGGCAGGCTCACGCCGAGAGTCGCGATCCCCAGGTTCGTCGCGCTGCTGGCTGCCTACCTTGACGATCTGGTCATGGGAACCGTACTGGGCCGCGAGCCGAACATACCGCTGGACGCCGTACGCATGGCTGCCAGACCGACTTATGTAAGCTGCGAAAAGGCAATGCGGGAGCTCGGCTATCGCATCACGCCGGTGGCACAGGGATTGAGGGAAGCCGTGGAGTACTTCCTGTATGAGTGGCAACCGGACTCGGCGCAGGATCGGATATCGAACCTGCGCGCCAACACCGTGTAACGGCATCTGGCGGAACTGAATGAAGACGATAGGGGCTGAGACACAGACGCTGGATCGACCCGCTCACACACCGGGCTGCGGAGCGCTGATGCAGGCAGCTGTCTACCGTGGCGCTGGGAACGTGGAGTTGTGCTCCGTCCCGGTGCCCGAGATCGGCAAGGGGGAGCTGCTCGTTCGCGTGGACTCGTGCGGCGTCTGCGCCACCGACATCAAGAAGATAGAGCACGGGCTCCTGCCGCCGCCGCGAATCTTCGGGCATGAGATCGCCGGCACCGTGGTGAGCGTCGGCGCAGGGGTGACGCGACTCGTCCCCGGCGACCGGGTCGCGGTCTACCACCACGTACCCTGCCGCAGTTGCTTCTATTGCAGAAGAAAGCTCTTCTCACAGTGCGAGGCCTACCGACGCACCGGAACGACTGCAGGTTTCGTGCCCGCCGGTGGTGGCTTCGCAGAGTATGTCCGCGTGATGGATTGGATCGTCGAGACCGGCACCGTCAGGATCCCCGACCACGTCAGTTTCGAGGAAGCCAGCTTCCTTGAGCCGCTCAACACATGCCTGAAGGCGCTCGGAACCGCAGAACTCGCTGCCGGAGAAGTCGTCGTCATCTACGGCCAGGGTCCGATCGGACTCCTTTTGACTCAGGCGGCCCGCTGCCAGCAAGCGCTTGTCGTGGGTCTCGACCTGATGGATCGCAGGTTGCAGACGGCGCGAGAACTCGGCGCAGTCCTGGCCCTGAACCCCAAGCGGGATCCCGTGGAAACGGCCCTTGCCGAACTGACTGACGGGCGAGGGGCCGATCTCGCCATCCTGGCCACCGCCGATCCCGGCGCCGTGCTGGACGCCCAGAAGATCGTTCGCCGTGGCGGACGGGTTCTGCTCTTTGCCCAGACCGTCCCCGGGGAAATCATCCGAGTCGACGCTTCGAGGATATGCATGGAAGAAAAGAGGCTCATCGGCAGCTACAGCGCTTCCATCGAGTTCCAGTCGCGGTCTGCGGACCTTATATTCAGGAGGGAGGTTCAGGTCGCACGCCTGGTAACGCACCGGTTCCCGCTCGCCAACCTCATGGAGGCTATCCGTCTGGCCTCCCATCCCTCCGATGATTCCATGAAGGTCGTAGTGAAGCCATGCGAGAACTCATGAAGGTTTCCCGCGAGAAGATGACCGCTGCCGTGCTCTACGGGAAACGGGACGTACGGATCGAACAGATACCGGTCCCCCGGGTGGGGCCCGGCGAAGTCCTCGTCCGCATCAAGGCAGCGCTCACTTGCGGAACCGATCTGAAAGTCTACCGCCAGGGTTTTCACGCCCGGATGATCGTGCCCCCGTCTGTTTTCGGCCATGAGCTGGCGGGAGTGGTCGAAGAGGTCGGAGATGGCGTGAAGAGTTTTGCGCCGGGAATGCGTGTGGTCTCGGCAAACTCCGGGCCGTGCAATCAATGCTTCTTCTGCGAGCGACACCTGGCCAACCTGTGCGAAGACCTGCAGTTCATTAACGGCGCCTACGCCGAATATATCAGGATCCCCGAGAGGATCGTGCGCCAGAACCTGCTGATACTGCCCGACAGCGTCAGCTTCCATGAGGCGGCCCTGGTAGAGCCGCTGGCATGCGTCCTGCGCGCCGTCGAGGAAACGGGGATCGTCGAGGGCGACACCGTGGTCGTCATCGGACTGGGCCCGATCGGACTGATGTTCGTCCAGCTGCTGAAACAGCTCGGAGCAACCGTCATCGCCGCAGGCAAGAGGGAATATCAGCTCAGGATGGCCGAAATGATGGGCGCAGACCATACGGTCGATGCCACGCATTCGAACGTCGTGGAACAGGTCCGGAAGATCACCAACGGGCGCCGCGGCGCGGACTTCGTGATCGAGGCTGTCGGGAGCACAGAGACGTGGCAGAAGGCCATGGGGATGGTCCGGAGAGGAGGGACGATCAACCTCTTCGGAGGCTGCCCTTCGGGCACTCACATTCCCCTCGACACCACGCTCATCCACTATTCTGAAATTACGTTCAAGGCGAGCTTTCACCATACGCCGCGGCACATCCGCGAGGCCCTCGAAGCCATCCATCGCGGCATGATCCAGCCCTGGTCGCTGATAACCGGTGAGGAGCGGCTCGCCTCGCTCAGAGACGTGCTCGAGCGACTGCTGGTCCGGAACGGGGATCTCAAGATCGCCATCATTCCTTAGTACGCGTTCCTGCGGGAGACTCCAGAGCCCTTGCAGGGAAAGGAAGCCCTGGACCGCGCGCCGAGCGTGGAAACGAGCGGATTGTTCCGGGGTCGGGATGCCCGGGGGCGTCGGGGGCCGCAACCTACACCGCCCGGGCGCGTTCTCACGCGGCGGCGCGCGTCATGCGGTGCGCGCAGGCGCATGAGCAGCTGCGCGCGAGACGGGTTGTGCCCCGGATGCCGCCCCGTACTCTGACTCGCACATCATCGTGACAGGCATCGCTGAACTACAACTGGAAAGATCCTACCGGCAGCTTGAACAGATTGCCCGCGTGCGCGCCAGAAACTTCTATTACGCTTTCGTCCTGCTCCCGGCTGACAGACGGCGCGCCCTTTGCGCCGTTTACGCTTTCATGCGCCATTGTGACGACATTTCCGACAGCGACTCAAGCGACGATGAAAAGCGCGAGAAGCTCCAATGCTGGCGCAGGCAGCTCGAAGGCGCGCTCCGCGGCGAATGCCAGAGCCATCCCATGTTCCCGGCGTTTTTCGACTCGGTCACCAGGTTCGCCATCCCCGGATCCTATTTCCATTGGATCCTGGACGGAGTCGAGATGGACCTCGCCGTCCGGAAGTACGAGACCTTCGCGGACCTGTATCGCTACTGCTTCAACGTGGCAGGCTCCGTGGGGCTCACGTGCCTGCAGATCTTCGGCTGCCGGGACGAGCGCGCAAGACGTCACGCGGAGGAATGCGGGATCGCCTTCCAGCTGACGAATATCCTCAGGGATGTGAAGGAGGACGCCTCCATGGGCAGGATCTACCTGCCGCTCGAGGACCTCCGCAGGTTCGGCTACAGTGCGGAGGAGCTTGTTCAGGGGGTCCTGGACGACAGGTTCCGCGACCTGATGACATTTCAGGCACGCCGGGCGAGGGACTACTACAACCGCGCGCGCAACCTGCTCTCGATGGTCGACAAGGTCAGCAGACCCGGGCTGTGGGCAATGATGGAAATCTACGGCAGGCTGCTGGACAAGATCGTGCGCGCGAAGTACGAAGTTTTCGGACCCGTGGTCCGGCTCTCGACCTCCGAGAAATGTCTTATCGCAATCAAGGCTCTCGCCGGGCGCTTCCTTCCTTTGGGGGCCGGGCGGATCGGTGATACGCAAAAGCCGGGAGGTCCGGATGCTGCTGATCGCAGCGGCGACAAACGAAGAACTGGGGATTTCCCGGACGGTACTGGGTCCCGTCCGGAGAGTGGACCATCGGGGGATCCGCCTCTATAAGGCGGCATGTGCGGGGCCGCCGGTGTACCTGCTCGGGTTGGGAGTCGGCCCCCGCCGTGCAGAGAACAGCCTCGCAAGAGCTCTCCGCGTGGCTCACCCGTCCGCCATCCTCCTAATCGGCTATGCAGGCGCACTCGATCCGGGAATCAGGCTCGGTGAAGTTCTGGCGGTCCGGCCGGCAAGCCTGCTTGCCAAGACCGGTCCGGAACGGAATCCCAAAGCCCTTGTCTGCGAAGGGACGTGGGATCTGCCCTTCACGGACGCGGTGGCGGATTCCGCCTCCTCGGCCGGCATCCACCTGATGACCGCGCCCGGGCTCACCGCTCACGGCGTAGTCGGCGATCCTCTTTTCAAGTCTCTCCTGCTGAACCGCTTCGGCGCAGCGCTGATCGACATGGAGACGGCGGCGGTGGCACGGGTGGCGCAGGAAGCGCGCGTGCCCGCCGCTTGCGTGCGCGCGATCACGGACACCGCAGACGACGATTTCCTGAAGCCCCTCTCATTCCAGTCCGAGGGCGGGAGGCTGCGCGCTCACCTGTCGTCGCTGATCAGGGGTGAACTCCTGGAACATCGAAGGGAGTGGAACCGGAGGACTGCCGCAGCGGGGGCGGGGCTCTGCCGGTTTCTCTCGTCCTATCTCGGTGCCGGGCCCCTCAAGTAGGTCGGGACGATCGGATCGCGCCCGCCGCCTAACGGCCTTCGATTGGGACGAATCTCACCGGGGTCACCGAGCGGGTCCGCTCCCGTTCTTCGACGGCTCGACGATACAGATGCTCCTGGACACGCAAAGGATTGCTCCGGCCGGCGCTGACGCGCTCGTAGGACCCATCGGGATTCAGCTGTCGCGCTTTCTGGTTGTCTGCGAACTGCGCCTCGAGCATCTCGACGACCCGGTCGCGGAGTTCGGGCCGAAGGATCGGGAACATCAACTCGACGCGCCGGTCCAGGTTTCTCGGCATCCAGTCGGCGCTGGAGACAAAGACCTCCGTGTCGCCTCCATTGTAAAAGGCAAAGGCGCGGCTGTGTTCGAGGTACCGATCGACTATGGATACCACCCGGATGCGATCGCTCAGGTTGACGACCCCGGGGCGCAGGCAACAGATGCCTCGTATGTTCAGACGGATGGGAACCCCCGCCTCACCGGCCGCGTAAAGCTCCTTGATGATTCTCGAGTCGACG
>JACADW010000364.1 GCA_013388445.1 Acidobacteriota bacterium
CCAATCGGCCAGCCGGTTTCGGTTTGCCACCAGTGGTCAATCACCGGCACGTTGAGCTGGCGCTCAGCCCAGTGCAGCGTGTCCGGATCGCAGCGCTCGCCGGCCAGGAAAAGGGTACGGAAACCGCTCAAGTCGTATTTACGGACATATTCACCGTTAGGGTCGTCGCGCTTGATGGCCCGGAAGGCGGTCGGCGCGGTAAACAGAACGCTGACCTTGTGCTGCGAGATAACCCGCCAAAACGCGCCGGGGTCGGGCGTGCCGACCGGCTTGCCTTCGTACAGGATGGTGGTGCAGCCGTGAAAAAGCGGGGCATAGACAATGTAGGAGTGACCTACCACCCAGCCGACATCCGAGGCGGCCCAATAGATCTCGCCCGGCTCGACGCCATAGATGTACTGCATGCTCCACTTGAGGGCGACCAGGTGGCCGCCGTTATCGCGAACCACGCCTTTGGGGATGCCGGTCGTGCCGGAGGTGTAGAGAATGTAAAGCGGGTCGGTGGCGGCGACGGGGACGCAGTCAACGGGTCGGGCTTGAGCCATCAACTCCGACCAGTCCAGATCGCGGCCCTCAAGCATGGGAGCCTGGGCCTGGGGACGCTGCAAGATGATGCATTTCTCCGGCGTGTGCGCCGCTAACTCAATGGCCGCGTCGAGCAAAGGTTTGTAGGGAACAACCCGGTTAATCTCGATGCCGCACGAGGCTGAGACCATAACCTTGGGTTTGGCATCGTCAATGCGGGTGGCCAGCTCATTGGCCGCAAAACCGCCAAAGACGACGGAGTGAATGGCCCCAATCCGGGCGCAGGCCAGCATGGCAATCACGGCTTCGGGGACCATCGGCATGTAAATGATGACCCGGTCGCCCTTGGTCACGCCCTGGCCGGCCAACGCCCCGGCAAAGCGGGCTACCTCATCCCGCAGCTCGCGATAGGTGAAGCTTTTGACGGTGTTGGTGACAGGGCTGTCGTAAATAAGCGCGGCCTGATCGGCCCGGCCATTTTCGACATGCCAGTCAAGGGCGTTGTAACAACTATTGACCACTCCCCCGCTAAACCAGCGGTAAAAGGGCGGCCGGGAGTCGTCCAGCACCTTATCCCACTTTTTATACCAGTGGACGGCTTCCGCCGCCTCGGCCCAGAACTCGGCCGGCTGCTCGATGGATTGCCGATACTTTTCTTGATAGCTCACCTTTGAACCCTCCATTAAAATAGTAGACGGTAGTCAGTAGACGGCCCATAGGGGGCCTTCGGCTCTTGACAGGGATAATACTCTTCTGCTACTTTGCTACCTTGCTGTTTTTCACCGTATCATACCATTGTCGGCGGTTTCTGTCATCCCCTTTGAGGGGGTTTTAGGGTGAACCGAATCACCTGCAACGGGGTTTATAGTTATACTTTCCCTAACCTGGACAAGCCAGAACCAAAAAGGATTGAACCACAGAGGCACGGAGACACAGAGTTTTTAATAAATTTTCTTTTCTCCGTGACACTGTGTCTCTGTGGTAAATTTTCTTGCTCAAAAAGCAAGAATCTGGTTGATAAGGAACTAATTTTAATGCGATTGCCCTATCGCGTCTTGTAAAAACCGTTGACGCGCCTGTTCATTCGTGTTAAAATCGGGGCGCGAAACACAAGACGTGTTGCGTGTTGCGTAAAAACGGAAGACGCAACACGTAACACGTTTCATTCATTATCCTATTAAGTAGAGGTAGCGATGACATCATCTTTAATCAGCCCTTTTGCCAAGCCAGACCCCAGGTTGCCGATCCGGGAGGGAGCGCCGCAGCTTACTCGTCCGAGCAAGGAAGAGAGTGAAGCTTATCCGGTCGAAGCACAGCGGCTTTTGGTCAATAACTGGGCGACGCAGAAACCGCTGCTCGAGTCGGGCCAGTACGATTTGAAGTGGTTGGAAGGACGGCACATTCTCCTGGCCGGGGCGACCGGTCCGGGGCTGGGCGGGGCGCTGGAAACGGCCATCATGGGCCTGGGCACGGCGGCCAGCGTGACCGTCGTGGCCCGCGATTTGAGCCTGTCCCTGGGTTACGAAACGGGCAAAGCAATGCAGGCCCAGGCGGACGAAATGGGCTGGGGGCAGCGCTTCCACTGGCTCAACGAGGGCATGTCTATGTTTGGCAAGTCGCTGGAAAACATTATCACGGCGCTCAAAGAAGCCGGGGCTGACCGGGTGGTTTATTTTAACACCGTCGCTGCAGCCATTTCCGGGCTGCTGCCGGGGATGCCGCCGGTCTTTATCAAAGATTACGATGAAAACGGCATGTTCCAGTGGCAACTGGCTTACCTGACCGAAAAGGAAACCGGCATCACCAAGCACGTGATGGGCGAGATGGCGGTAGAATTTCCTCGGCTGCTGGAAGAGAACGATATCGCCGTCGAAGCCGCCATTTTTGCCGACTGGCGGGGCAGCCTCGACAAGGCCAGCCGCGATCCCAACCTGCGGGAATACGGCCGCCAGGGGGCTTACTCGACCAGCCTCTTTATGCCGAAAGACATTTTGCAGGAGTACACCCGCGCCAGCTACGGCAGCGGCAAGGTGGTGATGGACATCTTCTACCCGATGATGCGCACCCGCGCCCTGCCGCTGATCCCCGGCGGCATGATGATGGCCAATTTGAATGAGACGCTGATGAAAAAAGAGGGCGTCCGCCGGATAGACGTGCCGGAACTGGCCGTGGCCGCGTTGGACCGGGTCGGCAAGGCGCTGACGCAGGGCTACGACAATCCCTTCCCTCGCCTGGACGCCCACGATATATTTCTAGACGAGTGGATGTTTGAGATCGCCGCCCGCCTGAATGACGACGAGGACAGCAAGTTTTATTATAAGCGCTGGGTGTAGGAGACTGCTGACCCAGCAAAAAACAACTTATCAACAATGAAAGAACCCGGCCTGTCGTTAATGCGGCGAGCCGGGTCTTTTATTACTACCGTCGGGCAACGATATTGGGGCAATTGCTCAAGTAGTTGTATTTTAGCCCCTTATACTCCTTTAGCTTTGCTTTTCTATCATATGAGCGCGAAGCCAGTCAGTAAACTCATTTCGCGCTATCTCACCTGATGCTACTTGCAGGATCACTTTCTCTTGCTCGTCTACAGAAGCCTGGATTTCATAGCCATTCAGAATGAGGAATGTCTCCATCGCGGCATGTCCGATACGTTTGTTACCATCCAAAAATGGGTGGTTTCTGATCAGGGAAAACCCTAATATAGATGCCTTCTCAACGATGGTAGGATATAGCTCCTCTCCACCAAAACTCATACGTGGTTGGGCTAGAGCCGACTCTAAAGCACTCAAGTTATGAATACCAATTACCCCACCAGATTGTTCCATAATCAGCCTGTAGAGTTCAAGCACCTCACTGAGCTTGAGATAACGCATCAGGCCAGCCGCCGGTAGAGTTCCGCGTTCTTTTTAAGGACGTACTCGGCAGTTTGTCTGAAGCTCTCTTCCGGGCGAGTGAGCAGTTCTTCGAGGCTAATACGCACCAGTTCTTCAGGGGCAACGCCCAATTTGTTGGCTAGTATTTTCAACTGTGCTAAACGATCATCGGGAAGCGCTATTGTGATCGTGGTCATAGTGACCTCCCATTGCAATAAACGTTAAGTTAGCCTCTCGTAATCCTACCATCTTCACCGAATTTGACCAAATAATCCAGCAACCCATTTAAACCTCTAAAATTGCCGAAATTTTGTCTTCAGTCACAAAATCGTCTTTTTTCACGAGTCTGCCAGTCTCACCACAGCATTGACACAGCAAAATTCCGCTATTCCTCAAAGGCCAGCTTGTCCGGCATGTACTTCAGCGAGGCTGCCTCCCACCCAGAACCGCAGTGACCGGTATTTTCTTCCACGTATTCATGCTCAATACCCAAGTCGGTGAGCAATTGTTCGAAGCTGTGAATCGACTTTTCGAAGTCGGTATCATACCGGCGATTCCATAGCCCCCTTGAACCCCCACGCGTTAGCACTCGGCTCACCATTGCCCCAGGGCATCACGTAGACTACGGGATAGCGTTTTTCACTCGCGGCGTAACCCGGCGGCAGCAGTACGTAGGCCGTGCGCTCGGTAGGATCGCCCAGCAGGTTGCCTGCGAGCGCCTGGCTGGTAATTTTCTCAGGGAGCAATTCAATCGCCGGCGTCGCTACTGCCGGTTTTGCCGGCTGCGGTGTAAAGGTCGGTTGGGTAGCTTGCGATTGCACACAACCAGTCAAAGCCATCAAAAACAAACAAACGATGATGATTCGCTTAAACATGGGCGTATCCTCCTTTTGCCATGCCAGAAGATACCTATCGGCCTGGAATGAGTCGGACAACCCCATTACCGGGATAATCCGAATCAGATATGACGGCTGAACGTCAGGACTCTTGCCAGGAATAGGGCTGACACAGAGACTCGCGGAGCAGCCACAGAGGAGCACAGAGATAAAGCAAAAAGCCTTATACTCTGTGTATCTTTGTGCCTTCTCTGTGCCCTCTGTGTTCCTAAAACGGCTCGGCCAGCACCGCCTCTCTCACCGCCAGCGGGGTCGAGTCGGCGGCGTGGATGGCCTCGCCGGCGCGGTGGACCTGGGGCAGATGCTCGGCCAGGTAAACCCGAGCCATAGCCAGCTTTCGCTCCGACAGCCGGGCGTCTTGCAGCAGCAGCCAGGAATTGACGATGTAGACGGCCATATCGGTCAGGTCGGCGGCGTAGTAGTCAATGACCTCGCGCTCCTGCTCCTTCAAGTGGTCGGTCGCCCGTTTGAACAGCTCGTTGGCTTCGACCAGTTGGGTTTTTAGTGAAGCCAGCTCCGGGCCGTAATCGAGGCCGGCCCACTCGTCCAGCAGTTCGTCCAGGGCGTGGCCCAGCAGCTTGCTCATGGCGGCCACAATTTGCAGTTGGCTGGTGCCTTCGTAGATGTTGGTCACGCGGATGTCGCGGTAGTGCCGCTCGACGTTGAATTCGCGCATGTAGCCCACGCCGCCATGCACCTGCATGGCCATTGAACACACCCGGTTGCCCATCTCGGTGGCGTAATACTTGGTCAGCGGGGTCATGGCATCGGCCAGGGCGGACGCCTGTTTGAGGCGCTGCTTGGCCTCCGGGGTTGGGTTTTCGACGTGCTCGTAGGCTTTGGCCAGGTCAACCCAGCGCCCGGTTTCGTAAATCAGGGCGCGCGCCGCTTCGATCTCACCGCGCATGGAGAGCAGCATGCGCGAAACCGCCGGGATGTCGCGGATGGGTTTGTTGAACTGGATGCGGGCGTTGGCATACCCGTGCGCTTCGCGATAAGCCGCCTCGGCGATACCCAGCGCCTGGGCCGACACAGCCAGCCTAGCCCCGTTCATCAGCCCCATGGCGTAGCGGATCAGGCCAAAGCGCCGCTTGCCGATCAGTTGGGCCGGAGTGTTGACAAATTGGAGCTCGCAGGTGGGCGAGGTATGGATGCCGATTTTGTGCTCGATGCGGCGGATGTGGACGGTCTCATCCCGTTCCACCAGAAAGAGCGACAGCCCGCGCGCGTCTACCGTGCCCTCTTCGCTGCGAGCCAGCACGACCATGATTTCGGCATTGCCGTTGGTGATAAAGCGCTTGACCCCATTGATCCGCCAAACGCCGGCGGCTTCGTCATAGCTGGCCCGCGTTTGCACCGAACCCAGGTCGGAGCCGGCATCCGGCTCGGTCAGGACCATCGCCCCGGCCACTTCGCCAGCGGCAAAGCGAGGCAAAACGCGCGCTTTCATAGCCTCGTCACCGTACTCGCCGATGGTCGAGGCAATCTCTTGCAGGCCAAAAATGGTCATCAGCCCACCCTCGGCCCGCGAGACAATCTCGACCATCATCTGGTAAATCGTCTCCGGCAGGTTCAAGCCGCCGTACTCCCAGGGCAGCATAACCCCCATCAACTCGGCCTGCTTGAGGGCCTCGATGGCCTCCTGGGTGGCCGCGGCATAAGACACCTGGCCGTCCTTGAACTGCGCCCCTTCTTCGTCGGCCTCCGCCGCGCGCGGGGCAATCACCGTAGCGCAGATGTCGCCCAGTACCTCCAGCAGCACCCTGTAATTATCCTTGGCGTCCTGGTAATGGCGCGGCGCGGTTGGATACTGCGCGCGATAGCTGTAACCCTTTTCTTTGAGTTCGACCACTTCGCTCAAATCCAACTTGTCTAAATGAAACTGGAGATCGTGATTATCCAGATAAAAATTCTCTGCCATACATCCTCATTTGCGATTTGCGATTTTGGATTTACGATTTTCGATTTCCCCGTCTATTGAATACTGCTCTCTTCCTAACCCCTAATTCTTACTCCCTACTCCTTACTCCCTACTTCGCCTTCTCCCGCAGCGCCTTGATCAACAACGGCAGCACCTCGGCCACATCGCCGACAATCTTATAGTGGGCGATCTGGAAAATCGGAGCGTTGGGGTCGGTGTTGATGGCGATAATCTTGTTCGACTCGTCCATGCCGGCCCGATGCTGGACTGCGCCGGAGATGCCGGCAGCAATATACAGGCGCGGCCGAACTGTCGTTCCGGTCTGGCCGACCTGGTGCTCGCGCGAGATGTAGCCCGCGTCAACCGCCGCCCGCGACGCCCCCACCTCGCCGCCCAGCAGGTTGGCCAAATCCTCGACGAGTTGGAACTCCTCCTTGCTGCTCACCCCCGCCCCCCCGGCGACAATCACCGGCGAGTCTTTCAGGTTGACCGTGGACTCGCGCGTTTGCCGGCTCAACACTTGCAGAGCCAGGTCGCTCGGGGCAAAGACCGGCTCCACCGGCTCGACCACGCCCTGGCGGCTGAGATCCGGTTCCCGGCGGCGCATAACGCCTTCGCGCACGGTTGCCATCTGGGGGTGGCGGTGCGGGTTGACGATGGTCGCAATCAGGTTTCCGCCAAACGCCGGGCGGATCTGGTAGAGCAAATCCTGGTAGGTTTTCTTTTCTTGTTTGGAGGTGTAATCGCCAATTTGCAGGTCGGTGCAGTCGGCGGTCAGGCCGGCCCGCACGGCGCTGGCGATGCGCGGGGCCAGGTCGCGCCCGACCGGCGTCGCCCCAATCAGGAAGATGTAAGGCTGCCGCGCTTTGACCAAATCAATGGCGACCCGCGCGTAAGGCAGGGTGCGGTACAGTTCCAGTTCGGGATCGTCGGCCAGCAGCACCCGGTCCGCGCCGTAGTGGATGAGGGTTTCAGCCAGCTCGCCCACCTGGTAGCCGCACAGCACGGCCCAGACTTCGCTGCCCAGTGTGTCGGCCAGCTCGCGCCCTTTGCTGACCAGTTCCAGGCTCACCCCGGCCGGCTGGCCTTCTTCCTGCTCGATGAAAATCCAGACGTTTCGATTGTCGGTCATGATTGTTTTCCTTGTCGTAGAAGAGACCACCAGCGGCTGACCCCCACCCTAACCCTCCCCCTAAGAGCTTACCTTTCCCCGTAAGTAGCGTAAGTTAAGTGGGGTTGAAAATCAGCCAAGTATGAGCAATATCAACCAAGCGTTGCCAGCCC
>JACADW010000012.1 GCA_013388445.1 Acidobacteriota bacterium
CCTCTGGACCTACGACTTCCGGCGCACCGAGATGTGCATCATTCCCTATGGGACCCAGGAAGGCGAAATCTCCTTCTGCGCATACAATACCGGTGTAGGCTGGCGCAACATCATAGAGAAGATGCACATGGTCGCCACGGTCGCCAACTGGTACAAGCAGCGCGGGAAGCACAAGGTATATGCCAGCGGCAAACCGCTCGAACTCGACAGCTACGAGCACGACCTTTGGGTTGACCCCGTAGTTGCCGCGCGGGTGCGTCCGCGGGAGGATGGTGCCCCGCGGACGGCACACGAAGAAGAGCTAATGCTGAGGCGGCTTTACAACGAAATAGTGAGTGGCAGGAAGGAAGAGGAGCTGGTTCAGCTGAAGTAGCTCCGCGGCAGCAACCCGGTCTCTCGAATGGCGACGCATCCCCCGAGGATCCGTCGCCATTTTCCTAAGGTAAAGAGAATGGCGAGACTGGCGGTAGTTCTGTTGGGATTGGCCCTGGCTTTCGGTGCCGATACATCCGGAGTGGGCTTCTCCAGCTTCCTCGGCGGGTCCGGCGAGGACGCCGCGCACGCGATCGCGCTCGATTCCCAGGGAAACATCCACATCGCCGGCTACACCGGCAGCGGCAACGGCGACGCCTTCGTCCGGAAGATCAGTGCTGACGGCAGGACGGTCCTGTACGACGTGATCCTCGGCGGCAGCGGCAAAGACGTCGCCAGCGCGATCGCCGTCGACTCGACCGGAGCGGCCTATGTCGCCGGCCTCACCTATTCGAGCAACTTCCCGCTCGCGTCCGCATACCGTAATTTCAACTCCGGCAACGGCGATGCCTTCGTGACAAAACTGTCTCCTTCGGGTCAGCCTGTCTTTTCAACCTACCTCGGCGGTCCATCTTACGACGCCGCTACGGGAATTGCCGTCGATTCAAACAACCAGGCTTATGTCGTAGGCCAGACCTCTTCCCCCACCTTCCCCGTGTATCTCGCTTTTCAGAGCAGCCTCCGGGGCGAGGCCGACGCCTTTGTCGCCAAGTTCGGCGTCAGCGGCCTGAGTCTGACCTTTTGCACCTACCTGGGAGGCAGCGACATTGACGGCGCAAATGCGGTGGCGGTGGACGCCTCCGGCCAGGCGCACGTCGCCGGGCTGACCGGGTCTGCCAATTTCCCTCTTCAAAACCCGGTCCAGGGAACGCTCTCCGGCCTGACCGACGTATTCGTCGCGAAGCTGACGGTGCAGGGCAGCTCTCTTGTTTACTCGACATTCGTCGGCGGCAGCGGCAGTGACGCCGCATATGCCATCGCCGTGGACGGGGAAGGGGCCTGGGTGACGGGCGTCACCGGATCGGCCAATTTCCCCACTAAGAACGCCTTCCAGTCGAGCCTCAGAGGCGGCACCGACGCCTTCGTTGCGCACCTGACGGCTGCGGGTGCACTCGGGACATTTTCGACCTATCTGGGCGGTTTGGGGAACGATGAAGGCACGGCCATCACGCGGGACTCCAAGGGCCGGTGCAGTGTCGCGGGGCTGACCTATTCGAGTGATTTCCCTACGGCGAATGCCGTGCAGACCGGCGCGGCAGGAGACGCGGACGCGTTCATCGGCCGGCTTGCCCCCGGGGGCAATACGCTGCTCTTCTCGACCTATTACGGCGGCAGGAACAAGGACGTGGCACTGGGCATGGCCACGGACTCGGCGGGCAGGGCGTATGTCGCGGGAACAACGAAATCGCCGGATTTCCCGACCGTACTGGCCCTCCAGCCCTCCTACGGGGGTGGTGACTCGGACGGCTTCTTCATGCGGCTGGATCCGGCCGACTCCCTTTACCCGGCGACACTCTACTATCCGCGGCTCGTGACCGACGACGGGGCCGGACCCGAGACCAGCGAATACACCGGCTTCGCCGTCGCCAACCTCAGCCCGACGAACGCGGCCGTCCGATTTACGGCCTATGACACGTTGGGGCGGCCGATCGGCGGATCGGGAATCGCCAACCCCGCGGTCCTGCAACTGCCGGCGAAGAGCCAGCTGGCGATGATCGACACGCAGATCTTCGGCCCGGGTCTCACGGCGCGCAAGCCGATCGGCTGGATCATCATGGAGAGCACCGTTGCCGAAACCGCCGGATTCTTCCTCGCTTTCAACGGCCGCCTCGACGTGCTGGATGGCGCGGACGTCTCGGACCGGACGATGGCGGAGTTCGTCCTGCCCGAGGTCCAAGACCAGGGCTTCACGCAGCTCTGGGTGGCAAACCCGAATTCCGTACCGGTCACGCTGGCGCTCGAGCTTGTCGAGTCCAGCGGTGTGACCCTCGCGTCTGCGGTGCGAACGCTGGGCACGAACGGACTGCTTTCCGATACCGTCACAGCGCTGTTCCCGGGAGTGCCCATGGATATGAGCATGCATGTGCGCGGGAAGACGGCGGGACTCGGGGTGGTGCCCTTCGAGTTCTTCGGAAAAGCGGGGAAGTATGTGCAGGGGATGAACGGCCAGGATGTCACGGCCGGCGCGAAGACGGTCTATTCGCCGCAGTACGTCGTGGGCGGGCCGTGGAGAACGGCGCTGAGCATCGTGAACTACGAGGCGGTGCGGGGGACAATCCAGGCGCGGCTGGTAAGCGACGAAGGGGCGATTCTGGGAAGCAGGGAATTGGAGCTGCCGGCGCGCGGGAAGGTCCATGTTACTGAGCAGGATTTCTTCGTGACGCCGCCGCCCACCTGGTATGTGCAGGGATATGTCGAAATCACGAGCACGGTCGCGCGGATCGGAGGGTCGGTGGTTTTCGGAGATCCGGAGAGAGAGGCTTTCTCGACAGCGCTGCCGCTGGTGTCAGGCGCGCTGACGTCGGCGGTGTTCAGCCAGGTCGCCAGCGACGCGACCTATTTCACGGGGATGGCAGCGGTCAACCCGGGGGAGATCGACGTCGCGGCGCTGCTGGAGATCTATGACAGGCAGGGTAACCCCGTCAGGTCGAGATCCTTAAGCATCGGACCGAAGAGGCGCGTGTCGCAGTTGCTGACCGAGTTCTTCCCGGACCTGCCCAGCCTGAGTTCCGGGTATTTCAGGCTCCGCGCGCCGGCGGGGCTTATGAGTTTCGCGCTGTTCGGGACACACGGCTTGACGGCGTTGTCGGCAGTCCCGCCGCAGGCCGGGCCGTAGTCGCCGCGAATCCTGTTCCGGGCCGCCAAGTGGGTGCCGTTGGATCTTCTCAGCCGTGTGCCGCGCAGCGGCGGTGCCGGACGGCACTCAGAGGCTGTTCCAGCCTGACAGCATCAGGTGTCGCACGCCCACGAGCCGGCCTCGATGGCCGGCCTTCTCAGTACCCGAGGACCTTCAGCCCCGGCACTCGGCCGAAGTCTTTGCGATTTCTCGCAGCTAGAACCGCCCCGGCGACTGTTGCGGCGGCAGGAGGGGGAGATCCTCAGCCAGGGAAAGCACTACCGGGTTGCATGCGTATGCTTGATCCGGGACGCGGCGGCCAGGAGAACGGCGCCCAGCACGAGACAGCTCGCGGGAATCACATACATTGCCCTGTGCAGCGCGAGCGCCGGGCCGAGGGCGTATCGGGCGCGGAAATAATCGCTGAGCCGGCCCAGGGCCACAGGGCCGAGAGACGCGCCCAGCAGGTACATGGCCAGGAAGTAGATCGCCATGGCGGTCCCGCGAAATTCAGGGGCGACGATATCCTGCAGGGCGGCATAAACGACGCCGTAGTAGGCGTACAGGAGAAAACAAGCCACCCCCAGAAAAAGGGCGAACGGCATGAGTGCTCCACCCGGCTGTTCGAGCGCAAAGTAGACCGAAGGTGCGCCGAGGAGGATCGCGAAGGCCGCGACCAGTAGGCGCCGGTGCGCGCACCGCTCATAAACACGATCCGCCGCCCAGCCGGCAATGATCATTCCGGCCCCGCCCACCAGGCCGACTACAATTCCTGAGGCAAATCCTGCCGTCTGGAGCGTGGCTCGGTGATATCGGGACAGGAGGGCCGGCAGAAAAAACGTCAGGGCGTACATGTTGAAATTGTGCAGCGCCCCTGAAACCACGATCAGCCAGAAAGCGGAACTCTTGAGCGCCGCGAAAACCAGTCCGGGCGCGCTGTGCGCGCGTTGAGGCTCGCGCATCTTCAGCAGAACAGCGCCGAGGAAGAAGCCGGGAACGCCTGCGACGAAAAATGCCGCGCGCCAGCCGAAATGCTGGGCGACCGTTCCGCTGACAATGTAGCTGAGGGCGACACCCGCAGGCAGGCCGAGCATGAATATCGAGAGTGCGCGCCCGCGGCGGTTCGCCGGGTAGAGGTCGCCGATCAGCGACGTCGCGGCCGGGGCGCACACAGCCTCGCCGGCGCCGATTCCCAGGCGCGCGAGGAAGAGCTGGGTGAAGGTCCGGCACAGTCCTGATGCGAACGTCAGCGCGCTCCACAGCGCGACACCCATGCCAAGCAGGCGGGTCCTGTTCCAGGTGTCCGCGAGCCGGCCGAGCGGTATTCCGGCCGCGGCGTAGAGCAGCGTGAAGGCAGTGCCAAGCCAGCCGATGCGGGTGTCCGAGAGGGCCCACTCCTGTTTGACAGGCTCGGTGACGGCGGCCAGGATCAGGCGGTCGAAAAAGTTGAGCGCATTGACGGCGAAGAGCAGGAGGAGGAAGAGGCGGGGATTGCCGGGCAACGGATCAGTCCTCAAAGAAGGCGATGGAGCGGGCCATGGAGTCATGGTCGCGTCTGGCAACCGCGACTTACCCTCGCGCCCGGCGCACCCAAGCCTGCCTCCGACGGGCGAGCCGGCCGCTCTATTTCAACAGCCTCTCCTCGTACTCGGTAATGCGACGAAGCTGACCGAGGAGGTAGCCCATGTCATCAACCCCTTCGATGAGGCACTTTTTGGAAAAGGCATCGATGGGGAACTCCGCCCGCAGTCCGTTCGGGTGTGAAAGCGTCTGATCTTCGAGGTCGATGGTCACTTCGGCATTCGGATCCGCAGCCGCCAGCGCGAACAGCTCCTGATGGACCGCCCGCCCGACCAGGACGGGCAGGATGCCGTTCTTCAGGCAGTTATTCCGGAAGATGTCGGCAAACGAGGTGCTGATGATGGCCCGGAAGCCGAAATCGGCGAGGGCCCAGGGGGCGTGTTCCCGCGAGCTGCCGCATCCGAAATTGTTTCCCGCCAGGAGGATCGCTGCGCCCGCGATCTCCGGTCTGTTGAGGATGAAATCGGGCCGCGGGTTGCCTGCCGGGTCGTAGCGCCAGTCATGGAAGAGAAGCTTGCCCATGCCCGACCGCTCGGTCGTTTTCAGGAAGCGCGCGGGGATGATCTGGTCGGTGTCGACGTTTTCATACGGTAGTGCCACCATCCTGCTCGTGATCGTTCGCAATCCCATTCTCTCCACCAAAAATGGTGCAAATGGTGTCAGGCGCCATTTTCCCCAATTTAAAGGTAGTGTCGCGGGTCGGCAACGGCTCCCGCAACGGCCGACGCCGCGGCAGTCAGGGGGCTGGCGAGCAGCGTCCGCCCATTCTTGCCCTGCCGGCCCTCGAAGTTGCGGTTGCTGGTCGAAACGCAATACTGTCCCGGGCCGAGCTCGTCGCCGTTCATCGCGATGCACATGCTGCAGCCCGGCTCCCGCCATTCGGCGCCGGCATCGCGAAAGACGCGGTCCAGTCCCTCAGCTTCGGCCTCGGACTTGATCGCGCGGGATCCCGGCACGACGAGGACGCGCACGCCCGGGCTGACCCTCCGCCCCGAGAAAATCCGCGCAGCCTGGCGGAGGTCGGTCATGCGGGAGTTTGTGCAGCTGCCGATAAAGACCGTATCGATCGGCCGGCCGGCGATCGGCTGTCCCGGTTTGAGGTCCATGTAGGCAAGCGCCTTCGCGAGCGCGTCGCGTTGGGATGCATCGCCGAGGGATCCGGGTTCGGGGATTCTCCCGCTCACCGGGATACCCATGCCCGGGCTCGTCCCGTAAGTGATCATCGGTTCAAGCTCGCTTGCGTTCATGGTGATCGTCTTGTCGAATCGCGCCTCGGCGTCGCTTTCGAGCTTTCTCCAGGCAGCCAGCGCCTCTTCCCAGGCAAGGCCTTTGGGGGCAAACGGCCGGCCCGAGAGGTACTCGAAAGTCGTGTCATCCGGCGCGATCATGCCGGCCCTGGCGCCGCCTTCGATCGACATGTTGCATATGGTCATGCGCTCGTCCATGTTGAGCGCCCGGATGGTGCTGCCCCGATATTCGAAAACATGCCCGGTCCCCCCATCGACCCCGATTTTCGCGAGCAAGGCGAGGATGATGTCTTTTGAGGTCACACCGGGCTTGAAGGACCCGTCGATGCGGATCTCGCAGGTCCGGGGGCGGCGCTGCAGCAGGCATTGGGTAGCGAGGACCTGTTCCACCTCGCTTGTCCCGATGCCGAAGGCGAGGGACCCGAACGCACCGTGCGTGGCGGTGTGGCTGTCGCCGCACACGATCGTCATGCCGGGCTGTGTGAAACCGAGCTCCGGACCGATGACGTGGACGATCCCCTGTTCAGGGCGGCCGATCCCGTAAAGGCGGATGCCGAACTCGGCGCAGCTCTTCTCGAGCGCGGCCACCATTTTTGCGGCCACTGGGTCGGTGATTGAATAGGTCTGGCCGGTTGTCGGGACGATGTGGTCCGTCGTCGCCACCGTCCGGTCGGGCCGGCGGACCACAAGGCCGCGGCTGCGCAGGCTCTGGAAGGCCTGGGGCGACGTGACCTCGTGGATCAGGTGGAGGTCGATGTAGAGCACCGTGGGGCAGTCCGGCTCGGACCGGACGACGTGGCTGTCCCAGACTTTTTCGAAGAGAGTTTGGTTTTCCATAGGCCGAGGAAGGATTTTGCCAAACGGGGAGCGATTTGTCATCAGAGACAAGCCGTATCGCGGCACGGGGACGCTTTCCGGCCGTGCCGCACAGGGGAAAGCGCCGGTTCGCCCGGTGAATCCGCTCCTCGGCCCGGCGGCTCTCCTCGAGCCCGGTTCCGGCCGACGAGCCGCCCGTCGCTCGAAGCGCAGGACGAACATCTCGGCACCCCCGCAATGGTGCTTTTCCGGGCGCGGAATTCGGGTATGATATCGGTAGTCCCAGGGAGTTGCGGGCATCGACGAACGTCCGGTCGAAACTCTGAGATCGATCTCGCGCAGGCGACGCCTTGAGCGGCTGTTGTTGTCCGGGACAGTCGCGTTCGGGATCTTTCTGCGCGCTTACAATCTCGACGTCCCCGAGCTATGGGAGGATGAAGCCGAGTCCTCCATCAATGCACTGACGATCCTCGAGCATGGCTACCCGGTCGATCACTACCTCGGGCTCCCCATCTATGAGAACACGCTCGTGAAACCGTGGCCGGAGAGCCGGGAATACGAGTTCCGGGACGTGAGCTACTCGAATAAGGGACTGGCTGTCTATCACGGGTGGCTGCCCCTCTACTCGATCGCGGCCTCGCTGCGGCTGTTCGGCATCACGCCGGACGAGGCACGCGAGATTCCCAGAGTCTTGCACGGCGCCGATCAGGCGGCTCTCCGGACGATCGCTCCCCGCATCCCGGCGATCTTCTACAGCTTGATCTTTCTGGTCTCTTTGTTCTTTCTGACCCGGTCGCTTCACAGCAACGACGCCGCGTGGGCCGCCGTTATCGCTGCTTCTGTAATGGATGGCCTGGTGACCTTCGGGCGCAGCGCCCGCTATTATTCTGCCACGCTTGCTCTTGTCATGCTGTCGGGGCTCGCGATATGGCGGCTGCGGGAGAGCCGTCGCCCGCGCGATTTCGCATTTGCCGCCGCCGCCCTCATCCTCCTGTTTCACACGCACGTGCTCAGTTTCTGCGTCATGGGGCTCTTGTTCGCAGGCGCTTCACTCCGGTTCTGGAGGGCCCGCACGCTCATTCCAAAGCTGGCGCTGTTTTCGGCGTTGCTGGCGGCAGGTACGCTGCCGTGGATATGGTTGAGCGGTTTTCCCGACACCCTGGCCGCGTCTCCCAGGGCTTGGCCTTTGCTCGACATGCCGGCCGACCTGCTCTGGTTTCGACGCGAAAACCTCGCCTTCGCCGTGGTGGCGGCGGCCGGACTTGGGTGTCTTGCGTCCGGCATGCTCCTGAGAGCGCGGCGCTTCTTCGAGCCTTTCCTCGCTCATCGTGGGGGAATGCTGTTCCTCGCCGCCTGGGTCGCGACCTCCTACATCATTTTCCTTCTCTTGATTCCGGCCGCCAGTTTCTTCCCTTCGCGCATCAGTCTGATGACCATTGCGCCCGGGCTGATTCTCTTGTGCGTCGCGTTGGCAGCTCTCAGCCGGGTCGTCACGAGACGCTTCTGCGCGCCGCTGACGGTACTGCTTGTCCTTGCGGTTCTCATCGCCGCCGACCGCATTCACCTCCACACCCTTCATTCCGCCGAGCCGGGAGGCACGTTCACGGATTTTGTAGATGTGATGAGCGATTGGCAGTTCGCGCCGGGAACCCGCATCTACGCCGACCCGAACCGGCATCTGATACTCACCTATTATTCGGGCATTCCGATTCAGAGCATTGCGCCGGTGCGGAAGTCATTTCTGGACGGCATGAAGAACGGCCTGCTGATCATAGAGACCACCAGTCCGGGATCCGCTCTGTCGATCGGGTGGATCCTGGAGGAAGCGCGCAGGACCGGGTCGAGCCTGACACGGGAGCAGGCTTGTTCGCTGGCCAGGCAGCTCGACATGGTTGTCGTGGGGCGGCGGCTGGAAGGGAAAGTCGCCTCCGTTCGGCCGCCGGTTGGCGAGTTGACCCTCCTGGAGAAGAACCTCGCGGCGCTTCAGCAACGTGTCACACGGGCCCAGATCGAAAGCCTGAAGCGGTCTGCACCGATTTTCCGGGGATACGATTTCCAGCACTGGAGCGACTGGTGGCCCGTCTTCTTCTATCGCTTTTCCCATGTCGAGCGCCGGTGGCGGGACAACCTGAACTATGCGGACCGCGTGCGGCATTCTTCGGCGCTGGTTCTGCCCTGGGGCTGGGTGGTGTACGATTGCACCCGCGGCGGGAGCGCGGTTCTGGACTCGAGAGAAACGATGACCCGGGCCCTCGAGAAAGCGACCACGCTCTGGGAGAAGAGGACCTCGGGCGCCTGGCTGGAATGAGCGGCCGCAATGTGCCGGCCCCGCCGAGCGAAAGGTAGGGTGAGCCCGCGGCGCATTCCAGCCGTAGCGCGCCGGCGGCGAATCCGGCTGATGTCCCACCGGCGGGACCGCCGTCTCCTCGGCTGCCGGTCGCCCCCAGGCCTGGTTGCGGCGGACGTTCGGCCCCGCTGCGGCGGCCCGCGTCCGTCTTGCGGAATCAGAGAAGCCGAGGATTTCCCGAACCGCGCGGCGGCAGTCCGTGATATAGTTTTGGTCCGCAATAACTTGCTCACCCGTGAGGAATCAGGAATTGTCACCCAAGAAGAAGATCGGTCCAAAGACGATCAAGCTGATCGACAAGACGCTTGAAGCGATCGTCGACCAATGGTATCTGAGCGTCAGCGACTACTACATCACCGCCGAAAAGAAGGCCGAAAACCCGGGCCTTGAGGGCCCCGAGGAGCTCAAACGTTTCCACGACGAAGCCGGCCACCGAATCAAGTTCAACAAGGGTGAACTGGATTTCACGTACGGCCTCGCCGTGGAGGCGGACGCCGACGGCTGCAGGCTCGAGGCCAGCATCAACAACAAGGTCCCGAACTTCAACTACAACGAGCTCGTCCGGCGCCTCTCGGCCTATTACGAGAGCGCAAGGACGCAGCCGCTCGAGGCCTTCAAGAAGCTCAAGAAGGTCCGGCACTGCGACGTGTTTTCCCTTCCCGACGACCTGCGCAACAGCATTTCCCTGGAAGTGAGGGAGGGAAAGGCCGATATCCTGCGGCTCTCCTTCGGCATACTCGACGAGCATCTCGACGAGATCATCGCCGATCCGCCGAACCTCATGGATCTGATTCACCGGTACTGCGTCGCGCCGCTCAGGAGGATTTACGCGGAGGTGTATCGGACGAGGAAGTGAGAATTCAGAATGCAGCGGAGAGTGGATTGAGATACAGGAGACTGGGAAGGACGGGGTATCAGGTTTCGGAAATCGGATTCGGCGCGTGGGGAATCGGGCGGTCGCAGTGGATCGGTGCCGAGGATTCCGAGTCGCTCCGTGCCCTGCATCGTGCGGCCGACCTCGGGCTCAACTTCATCGACACGGCCCTCGCCTATGGAAACGGTCACAGCGAACGCATCGTCGGCCGCTTCCTCCGCGAGCGCTCCGAGCGGATCATCGTCGCCACCAAGATCCCGCCGAAGAACGACGAGTGGCCCGCGCGGGATGACGCCAGGATTAAAGATGTGTTTCCCGTCGCCCACATTGTCGCTTCGACCGAGACCAGCCTGCAGAACCTGCGCGTCGACTGCATAGACCTCCAGCAGTTCCATGTCTGGAACGACCGTTGGGCCGAACAGGACGAGTGGCGCAGTACCGTCGGGAAGCTCAAGCGGGAAGGGAAGGCCCGCCATTTCGGTATCTCGATCAACGACTTTCAGCCGACAAACGGCCTGCGCGCGGCCGAGACCGGACTCATCGATTCATTTCAGGTCATTTACAACATTTTCGAGCAGGAGCCGGAAAAGGAGCTCTTCCCCTACTGCGAGAAGAACGATATCGGAATCATCGCGCGCTGTCCCCTGGATGAAGGTTCGCTCTCGGGCAACATCACTCCCGGGACCACTTTCCCTCGCGGGGACTTCCGCAACGACTATTTCCGAGGGGACCGGAAGCGCGAGGTCATGGAACGCGTCGAGCGGCTTCGCTTCCTCCTGCACGACGATGTCAAAACCCTGGCCGAGGCGGCGCTGCGGTTCTGCCTGTCCGACGCGCGCGTTTCGACCGTCATAGCCGGGATGAGGACGACAAAGCACGTGGAGGAAAACTGCGCCGTCTCGGACGGGAGAGGACTGCCGGCAGGTGATCTGGAGAGACTGCGGGAGCATGCGTGGCCCCACAATTTCTACGACTGACGGAGCGTCGTGATCGCGGGCCGGCGGCGTTTCCAGCCATCCCATAGCGGGAAGCGCCCGCCCGTCGGTGAGTCCGGCTGAGGGCCCACCGACGGGATGCCGCTTGATTCGGTCGTTGGTTGCTCTGAAGCTTCTTTCCGACGGACGGGCCGTCCGTCGTGCGAGACCGAAAGATGAGCCGTATCGTGGCTCGACGGCGCCAGGAGCGATCGGTTTCGAACCAGGTTACCTTTGGCTCCGTCCCCGCATTGCGGGATGATCGAACTACGCCGCCGGCAGCCGCGGCCTGCTTTCTTTTCCGGCGACCGCAGCCCCACCGCGGTCCTGTCGGGGATTGACCTTCTGCGGCTGGAATGGGTTCTGGGGGTGACCACTGCGATGACGACCTACCTGGGCCGCTACACGGTCGACTCGGAAATCGGGCAAGGCGGCCAGGGGATTGTCTACCGCGGCCACGATTCGCGCCTGGGAAAGATGGTGGCGCTCAAAGTCCTCAGCAGGCCGCGTCGCTCTCCTCCGATAGCAAAGCCCGCTTCCGCCAGGAGGCGCGGGCGGCTGCGATCCTGAACCATCCGTCGATCGCGACCGTTTCCGACTACGCAGAGGAAGAGGGTACGCCGGTCATCGTCTACGAGCTCGTCGAAGGGATTCGGCTGGACAAACTCATCGCCGAAGGCCGGCAGGCAGTTCCGGAAGCTCTTCCCGTTTCTCTTCGTGGTCGACGAAATCTGGGCGCTCGCGCCGCTGCTTCTCTACGGAAGGTGGCGCCCGGGAGTTACACTGGTGTGTGTGGCCTTGCTCGCGTACGTTCCGATGGCCCAGCGCAACCTCATCAGGAGCGCATACCCTTGGCGGAGTTCAAGCGGAGTCTCGATCGGCCGGAAGTGATCAAGAATGCGCCGCAGTCGTTTTCAGTCCCCTCCGGCCCGCCTTTGGATCGCCGGCCGTCATAACCTCTCACCTCGCCCTGCCATCGTATCGATCGTCTATTGTCATCCGCAGATCTGACAATCTCCACTCTTGATTATGCATTTGCTGGTCGGATTTGTGCGTATTACTCTTGCCAAAAATGCGAGGTGCGCATCAAGAGGTGCATATTGTGCAGAAGATGCTTGACAGTCGTACATATCTGAAGTAAAGTCCCGCCTCATTATGAAGATGATTGCCGCCGTCATCCGACCGCACAGGTTGCAGGATGTCAAGGAAGCCCTTGCAGACATAGGGGTTGTGGGCCTCACGGTCACCGATGTCCGGGGAGCGGGGCGTCAGCGCGGCCAGGTCGAGCGATATCGCGGTTCGGAGTACAGCGTTGACCTTCTGGCAAAGATCAAGCTTGAGATTGCCGTCGAGGACGACCAGGTCGAAGAGGTCATCAGCGCCATCAGGACATCGGCCTATACGGGTGAGATAGGCGACGGGAAGATCTTCATCCTGCCTCTCGAAGATTCCATAAGGGTCCGGACAGGCGAGCGAGGCGAAGATTCACTCTGAGTGCACGTCAAACATCTTAAAGAAGTTGAACTATCTGTCCCCAATTATCTATTAAAAAAGGAGAATGTTAGATGGGCATGAGCGCAATTGATGTGGTGCAGCTGGTCAAGGACAGGGATATCAAGATGCTCGACTTCAAGTTCGTCGACCTGCCGGGAATCTGGCAGCACTACTCGATTCCGGCACACCGCATCAGCGAATCGCTGTTCGAGGAAGGCATCGGTTTTGACGGATCGAGCATCCGCGGCTTCGCCCAGATCCAGGAGAGCGACATGCTGGTCTTCCCGGATCCGGAGACCGCCTTCGTCGACACGATGCTTGAGGTCCCGACGTTAAGCCTCACCTGCAACATCCGGGATCCGCTCACCTTGGAGCCGTTTACCAGGGATCCGCGCTATATCGCTCAGAAAGCCGAGAAGTACCTTCTATCGACCGGCATAGGCGAGGTTTCCTACTGGGGGCCGGAGGCCGAGTTCTATATCTTCAACGACATCCGCTTCGACCAGGGGCCAAACTTCGGCTTTTACTACATCGATTCCCGGGAGGGAATCTGGAACTCGGGCAAAGACGAGAAGCCGAACCTCGGGTACCGGCCGCGGCACAAGGAGGGTTACTTCCCGGTGCCCCCGATGGACACCTTCCAGGATCTGCGGAGCGCCATCATGCTGGCGATGGAGGCGGTCGGCATCCGTGCGGAAGTCCATCACCACGAGGTTGCGACGGCCGGCCAGGCCGAGATCGACATGAAGTACGATTCTCTAGTACGGATGGCGGACAAGGTGATGCTCTTCAAGTACATTGTGAAGAACGTCTGCCGCAAGGCGGGCTTTTCCGCCAGCTTCATGCCGAAGCCGATCTTTCAGGACAACGGTTCGGGGATGCACGTGCACATCTCGATCTGGAAGGGTGGGACGAACCTGTTCTACGACGAGCGCGGCTATGCCGGGTTGAGCCCGACAGCCCGGTATTTCATCGGAGGCCTGCTCTACCATGCTCCTGCACTCCTCGCCTTTGCCGCGCCCAGCACCAACAGCTACCGCCGTCTCGTGCCCGGTTTCGAAGCGCCGGTGAACCTGGTCTATTCACAGCGCAACCGCAGTGCCGCCGTACGGATCCCGATGTATTCGAAGACGCCCGCTTCCAAGCGCCTCGAGTTCCGCTGCCCCGACCCGTCGTGCAATCCCTATCTCACCTTCGCGGCGCTACTGATGGCCGGCCTCGACGGCGTCATGAACAAGATCGATCCGGGCGAGGCGATGGACAAGAACCTCTACGACCTGCCGCCCGAGGAAAAGGCGATGGTGAAATCGACACCGTCGTCGCTCGAGGAAGTGCTCCGCGAGCTCGAGGCGGACCACGAGTTCCTGCTGCGGGGAGACGTCTTCACTCCCGACGTGATCGAAACCTGGGTGCGATACAAGACGGACCACGAACTGGATCCGGTGCGATTGCGGCCGCATCCGTATGAGTTCTTCCTGTACTACGATATTTAGAGACAGGGGTTTGGATTCGGACAAGGGATTGTGAGATTCAGAAGCGTGGGCGCCTGGGGTGTGCCGGCCACGGGCGCAGCGGGAAGCGCCTGTGCCCGGGTGAGGTCGGCTCGCGGCGATCATTCATTGGGCGAGTGCCCCCGGGCACGTTTTCGCCGGACGAGCCGAGCCCGCTGCACCGGTGAGGTCTTTCGGATGTCGTGCGACGCGGGACGACTGGGAAGCGCCGCCGGCGCATGATCCGAGGTGAGGTCAGATCCGCGGCATGGCCGGATTTGGCCCTGTTCCCGCTGCGCGGGATGACTGTACTGCGTGACCGGCGGCGGCAGCCCACTTTCATGCGCTCGGGAAAACCAGGAACTGCTACGATAGGCGGCGATGCAGAACGAGATCGGGCGTCTGCGGAAGAAGCTGCGGGAGGGGCGGGCTGAACTCTTTTCGCGCGACGCAAGGACCGCCCCCTGCCGGGACCTTCTGAAGCACTACACCCTCCTGATAGATGGGATTGTGCGTGAGATCTATGACTTCTCCTGCCACCACGCCGACGGGCAGGCTCCGCGGACGCCCCGCTCCCTGCTCGCGATTGTCGCCACGGGCGGCTACGGCCGGGGAGAGCTTAACCCATGCTCCGACATCGACATCGCGTTCATTCCGGGAGAGCAGGGTGATCCCTGGGTCGAGACCGCGGTCCACGTGGCGTTCAGGCTTGTCATGGACGTGTTCCTTTCCTTCAAGGAAATCCGCGTAGGCTACTCCTATCGTCCGGTTGCGGAGGTCCCGACGTGGGACCTCGTGACGAAGACCGCACTGCTCGATCTGAGGCATCTGTGCGGGGACGCGGAACTGTCATCACAGATGGACGCCCGCCTGCGCGAAAACCTTGTGGTGCTGGACCTCCTGCTCGAGCTCGAAGCCCAGTCGAACAGCCGATCCGGTCCGGCGGCGCTCTCGCTGTATGCGGTCGAACCCAACCTTAAGGAAGGACCCGGATCGCTGAGGGACCTGCACCGGGCTCGCTGGATTCTGCGGCTGCTCACGGGCGGAACGAACGAAGGCTTGTATGACCGGCTGCTGGAGAGGAGGTTACTCGACGCGGGCCGCGTGGCCGGCATTCGCGACGCGGAGGAGTGGTTCTGGGCCGCCCGTAACTGGCTGCATATCACGGCGGGGAAGAAGTCCGACATCCTGATCAACAATTATCAGGACCGCATCGCGCGCGAGCTGGGGGGGCGCTCATCTCAGGACTGGCTTGCCGAGCATTACCGTCATTCCGAGACGCTGGCCTCGTTCCGCCAAACGGCCGTCCGGGCGGTGCACGAAGGCCCCGTGCGTGTCGGAGGGATCGCGCTCAAAGGCGGGTTTCTGCGCGCAGGCCCAGACCCATCAGAAGAGGGCCGCGTCCACCTCCCCCTTCAGCTGCTGCACCTGTCCCAGAGATACGGAATCCCGATCGGGTATAGGGAGCTGCGCCTGCTCGAAAAGCGCGGCAGAAGGCCGGCGGTTCGCCATCGCGTAACGCCTGAAGAGTCATGGGAGTTTCTCGGGATTCTTCGCGAATCCCGGCGCGTGGCGGCGACGCTGCGCGCCATGACGCGGCTGGGACTGATGGACCGCTTCGTGAACGGCTTTTCGTACCTCATGCGCTATGTACCTCCCGATCCGGCGCATCGATACACGGTGGGTGATCACTCGATCCGCATCATCGAACATCTTGAAGCGCTGAGGGACGGTCTTGACCCGGCCGGACAGCGGTTTTCAGAGCTCCTGGCGGAGTGTGTGCATTTCGACATGCTCTGTCTTGCCGCCCTGCTTCACGATGTCGGCAAGCTCAAGGCGGGCGTGGACCACTGCGAGGCCGGGGTTGTCGAGGCCTTCGAGACGGCCGACCGGCTGCAGCTGCCGCCGGAAAAGCGGGAGGTGGTGGAGGTTCTGGTGCGGCATCACACGCTTCTGGTCCGCACCGGCAGGCTGCAGGACCTGAAGTCGGCCGCGGTGATCCAGCAGGTCGCCGCGAAGTGCCGTTCGGTCGAAGTGCTGCGGCACCTCTACGTTTTCTCGTACGCCGACACGCGCGCCGTCGCGGAGCGCAACTGGACCTCGATGGATTACCGTGACCTCGAAGATCTGTATCACAAGGTCCGGCAGCATCTTGGCGGCCAGACGCAGGATCTGGACCGCGATGCGGCGTTCGAGGACCGCATCGGCCGGATCCGGCGACGCCTCGCGGCGTCGGAATTCGCCGTGGACGAGGAAGCCATCCGGGCACACTGCGATGCGATGCCGGCGGGCTACGTCCTGAACACGCCCCTCGAGGAGATCGCGTTCCACCTCGAGATGCTGCAGCGTCTCGAGTCGGAAAAGGTCATCGTGGATATTTACAACCGCCCCGGGGAGGATTTTTCGGAGCTGACCGTCTGCACCTATGACGATCCCCGTCCCGGCCTGCTGGCGAAGATCACCGGCGTTCTCTACGCGTGCAACGTCGACATCCACCGTGCCCAGGTCTACACGATGGAGCGAGCACGGCCGGTGGTGCTCGACACGCTGTGGGTCCGGTCCGGGGCTTTGCAGCTGTCAGAGAACCGGGCCAGGCGGATCAGGAACGCGCTGGGGGAAGTGCTGACAGGGAGGGCGACCGTCGAGGCGATCCTGAAGGGTGCAGGGAAGCAGCCGCCCGCAACGGTTCCGGTCGAGGAGATCGAACTCCGCAACGACCTCTCGGAAGAGCACACGGTGGTGCACATCATCGCGCGCGACCTGCAGGGGCTGCTGCACCTGATGACCAGGGCGCTTTCGAGGGTCGGACTGGACATCCATTCGGCCAGGGTTGCCACCTGGAATGCGCGCGCCGAGAACAATTTCTATGTAACGACACTTGCGGGCACTCAGATACCGGGCGATGAGCTGGAACAGTGGAGGAACAGCTTGCGGGCAGTGCTTTCGGGGCCGGATGCGAGATGACACCGAAATTGGCGAAATTGGGGACGCTTCCCTATTTTGAGTACTGCGCAGAGGCACCAGATCAAATGCGGTCCGCAAAATAGGGAAC
>JACADW010000037.1 GCA_013388445.1 Acidobacteriota bacterium
CGCTCCCCGGCGGAGCAGTCGGACGACGTTGCCGGGTTAGCATCAGGTTGCGAGTGGCGGCGAGAAAGGGAGCCATTCTGGCGGGCCATTTCGAACCGATATTGGCGGGTGGAACCGTGCCCTATGGAAGCTGTCGAACCTGTAGAATCTCAAGGAGATTCCACATGCTGTTGGAAATTGCGACGCGATTTCCACAGCTCCCACAAGGCCCTAATCGGTGTTTGCTTTCCGCCGCCACTTTGGTACCCTCTCCGACCGCCACTGACATCAGGTCAAGCCTCACGAACACGTATCGGCTGCTGCCAATGATCTCTAGCCTCCGGCCCGGATGCCACGAAGCCCTCCTGAACGAGAGGCATGATTGACCAAGTTTGACCTCGCCGTCGTCCTCGCCTATTTTGCAGGCATGTTCGCCATAGGCATCCACTTCTCGCGGCGACAGGAATCGAGCGACGCCTACTTCCTGGTTAATCGCCGAGTCCCTTGGTTCCTGGCCGGCATCAGCGTCATTGCCACGCTTCTTTCGACCGCGAGCTATTTGGCTACGCCTGGCGAAATGATCCGCTACGGCCTGCCTTTCTTCACGGCAAGCCTCTGTTACGTCTTCGTGATTCCCACGGTAAACAGGGTAATCATACCGTTCCTTATGCGTCTGCGGGTGACAAGCATCTATGAGTATCTCGAGCAACGGTTTAGTGCGACCACCCGCAGCATAGCCGCTCTGACCTTCGTGACAGCTCGGCTGATCTGGATCGGGCTGATCATCTACACAGCGGCCTTTGCGGCATCCGCGATGACCGGTTTGAGCATGCCTGCTATTATCCTCTGCATTGGGATTCTAACAACCTTCTACGCAAGCATCGGTGGCATGTCAGCGGTCTTGTGGTCCGACCTCGCTCAGTTCGTGATCTTGTTTGGGGGAGCACTCGTCATCCCCATCTACGTTGCCTGGGAAACACAGACCGGTCCGGCAGATTGGTGGAAGGTTTTTTCCCAAACCGAACGCGCTAACATACCCATTTTTAGTCTCGACCCGACCATGAGAATCACACTGGTCGGAATCGTGCTCGATGTTTTCATCTGGAATATCTGCACCCACGGTGCCGACCAGGTGGCTGCACAGCGCTACCTGAGCACACCGTCTGCAGCCGCGGCCAGGCGCTCGGTCTGGGTGTACTCGCTGAGTGACGTGGCGCTGAACGTACTGCTCATGACCTGTGGCCTGTCACTCTTTTACTACTACTTTCACCAGTCTTCGCTCCCGATCGGCCAGTTCCAGGCTGACATCGCAGCGAAAGCTGACAGCCTGCTTCCCGATTTTGTCGCCAGCGTCCTGCCTTCAGGGGCATCCGGCCTGATGCTGGCGGGGATGCTCGCGGCGGCCATGTCAAGCCTGAGTTCGGGCATCAACTCGATCACTGCGGTGATTTCGAGTGATTTTCTGACTCGGTTGGCTGCTTTTCGAAAGCAACAAGGCAAGAACCTTCTGGTTGAGCTTACAGTCGCCGGGGTGGTTGGAGCATTGGGCATTTTGCTCGCGTTGTGGATTACCGGCTTTATGAAATCCTCTGACTGGAACTTGGTCGACCTCATGATTCGGACCACACAAATCTTTGTTGCGCCGCTGGGCGCTCTCTTCTTCATTGGAATCCTGCTACCGAGAGTAGGCGCTTCAGCGGTGATCACCGGCTTCTGGGCCGGCGTTGTCGTCGCCGTGCTGATTTCCTTCAGCGGCGAGCTTCTGCCGCTGTCGAGGAGCATCTCATTCATGTGGATTCAGCCGGTATCCTTCGTGGTCTGCATCACTGTCGCCTACTTGGTCAGCTTTATTGCTCCGCGAGGACAGCCCATCATTGCTATCCCCCCTTTGAAGTAGCCTCACCCAGAACCCTCCCATGGTCGCCTTCGTAGAACCATTGCACGGGAACGGTTCGCTGCATCCAGGAGGAATACCCGTCTGGCGTCAAGCTCTTCGGGTAGAAAATCAGGGCTTTCTCCCCCAGGAAAGTGACATTCGGCTGCGTCATTCTGCCGGGAAAATTGCGGCTTCCATCCAGAATCCTGACAGACGTGAAGTTCCTCCCTTCATCAAAGCTCACAGCCGAAGCAAGCCGGTTTCGGGGCCACTTGCCCAGGATCTCGTCCTGGTCCCCGTAATTGAACAAGAGAAGCAGGTCTCCGGTCGACGGGATGCGGGCAAGAACCGGTGTTGATCCGGGGGCCTGGACGCCTGAATCGGTCAATTCGCTCCATGTCGCTCCTTTGTCATTGGAGTACGACTTGTAGAACGATTTGACGTACGTGCGGACAAACATCAGAAGGCGTCCGTCTTTCAATTCCACCACTGAGGGCTCTTCGGCCGAGTAAACCATGCGACGCGGCGCCTCGTTGGCGGCAAATGCAATCTCGCGCCCCTCGGCGGGCTTTGTGAGCGTTACCTTGTTGGATTGCTTCCAGGTCCGGCCGCCGTCGTCACTGTAAAAGCAGTAGGCATAGGCGTTGGCCGAGGAAGCATTCGGGAATCTGTATTCGTAGTACGGAACGAGAATGCGGCCATTTTCCAGTCGAAGCACGTGATCGGCGACGACATCTCCAAAGCCCTCATAAGGAAGGCGGACCGGCGGGCCAAAGGTGGCGCCGTTGTCGAGTGAACGGCGCAGCCATGTCCCGGCATCGAGCAAGCTGTTCTCCCTGTTGAAAAAGAACAAAACCTCCCGGTCCGACAGCCGGACAAAAGAAGGGCCGACCACATTCCAACCCCCGACATTCCGTTGAAGGACGAAGGCGCCAGAGGATTCCCAGGTCCTGCCCCCGTCGTGCGAAACGCATCCCAAGATCTCGGATGAACTGTAGTCATGGCGGTCTTCTCCGAAGACCGTTACTGCGAGGAGCAATTCCTGCCCGCCGCGATGGAGCACAGCTCCGTCGCTGTAACGCCGGTGCCTCGCTGTGCCCGGGAAAATTGTCTGAAGACTGGTTTCCGGCGTCTTCCTGCACTCCGCCAGGAAGAGAACCAGAAGCAACGCGAAGATGAAGCCAGCCGTTTTGAAAGCGCGCATCATTTCGTATCCGATAGGGGATTGAACTCCCGGCCACTGAGCCGACCAGACTGACAGTCAGTCTGCAATCCCCAGCATCCGGCGGGCATTGTTCCAGAAGATATCCTCAATCTGGCCGTCGCTCAGTCGCTGGTTGATGATAGCCAACTTCAGGACGCGCAGCGATTCAATACCCACAAGAGTGGGTTTGACCTCGGCGTGAAACGCTTTCCAGTCCGACATGTGATCGAGGAGCCAGAGGAAGGAGTCCCCTATGGCCACACAGCGGCCTCGAATATGGCTCTGGAAGTAGTCTGAGCCATACAGCAGGCGCTCATGACCGAAGGCCGCCATGACCGCTTCCAACGCGCCGCAGTCGGTGATTGCCGAGGTGTCAAACCAGATGTTGGTCAAACCCTTAAGATGCTGCACGCCCATGATGGTGTGGTGGGGATTGAATCCCCGGCCCGCATGAGCAAGGATAAGCTTCATGTTGGGGTAACGCTGGCAGTATCGGTGAATGGTGTCGAGATTGGAGGCGTCTGCCAGAGCCCGCGAGCGGACGAGGTGGAGCGTTATGCACATTCCTTCACGGTCCGCCACCCGCACTTGAGCCTCCGGAAGATAAGTCTCGATTTCAGCCTCCCAGGTGGGATTTCCAGGGGCAAACACGTGGTAGCACTTGAGTCCAGCCAGCCCATGTTCGCGAACCTCCTGCCGAATCCAATCCGGATCCATGTCCGGTGTGATGAGAAGCTCCGCCCGGCAGTCAGGCGCCCCCCGAACCTGCTCCTGCACAAACCTGTTGAGGGAGGCTACATCGCCGCGGATGGGCCACGGAATGAACAAACCATCGACGTGTCGCCCCGGCAAGATCCAAGATATGTGCCGCCTGAACTGTTCCAGGGTAACTTCCTGGGGTCCGCCAGCCATAAGGGATCGGATCACCGTTCCTTGAGCAATATCATTCTGTCGGTACAGATGCGCGTGGGCGTCGAAGACTCTATCCGGGACATACCGGTCGAGTTCCCGCTCGAAGATCTCACGGTCCAATGCTTTCTGTTCCCAGCCGTTCTGTGTTGGTTGTTCCATGATTGCAGCCCTTCGGACGATCGATTTCTCCCAGGGGGAGGTGTCTGGTAATTCCGTCGGCGAGTCCGGCCTATTTTTCAGACCGGCTTGCCGGACGAACCTCCAACCCAGATCCGCGATGAACCCGGATGTTCGGCTCGAGGTGTTCTCGCAGGGCTACCTCAATTTTGACCCAGCCCTTAAGGCGCGAGAACATGGAACTGACGCTTGGATTGGACTTCCCGCTCCGCAATCTGGTCGCGTGCCGTCACCCAGAGCTCGTAGTCCCCGGCCGGAAATCGTTTGAGCGAAATCTGCCGAAGGAGCTCGACCCGGGAGGCCGAGAAGTTTCGGACTGAGCGGCCATCATCATCGTGGTATTCAAAGAAACGCTCTCCTGACCGCAGGATCTCGTAGCGTACCGTCAGCCTGGGCCGGAGCAGGGACTGATCAATCTGAACTCCGTAGACTTGCATATAGATTCCGAGCTGATCAGCCTGACGGAAGTTGTCGTTCATGGCTGGTATCAGCTTCACGTCGCCAAGAACGAAGGGCTCTTCATGGCGCGGGACCTGGTCCAGAATCTCTATCGCAGGTGAAAGCATCAGCGAGCTCGTGGAGAACTCCCCGTCTTTGATAGCAGGGATCCTCACCGCAACCTGCCGTGTCCCGATCTTTTTGCTGGTCAGATCCTTGACGACCAGGGATAGCTTGTAAAGGCCGGGAGCCAGAAAGAAGTTCCTCTGGTGGTACGAGGTCTTTTTCAGTGACTGATATAATTCCCCTTCCGCGTGCTCGGCCAGGAGATTGTCTTCTGACTCCGCCAAAACCCTGTTGTCCAGTCCAGTGATGCGTGCGTAGACACTGACTTGAGCCCGAAAGCCAGTGCCCAGCTTGCTGAACTCGAGACCGTCGTGAGGGACGAAAACCGTAAGGGGGACCAGCCATATCCGTTCGTCTAGCCGCATCGGGTCGACCCGGTACTCGAAATTGAGATTCTCGTAGCCGATCTCAACGTCCACCTGGGCGCGCAATTCGCGGCCCTTGAACTCAGGGGGAGACTGCAGCGCCGCACGTCGGAAGAGCCTTTCAAACGGAGTGTCCTTGAGCTGCCGACTCAAGACACTCGTCTCGGCGAGAGGTGCATCGCGCAGCAGAATCCGGTTCGGGCGGCTGACCAATCCCCTTTCCTCGGCGAGCGTTTGGCCCATGGGAGAGGTCATCATCAAGGCGTCTTTCTCATCCAGATCGTGCGCAAGGCGGAACTCCCCTGTCATGGTCGGATCGACGAATTCGATTTCCGTGTCCTCCCCGGCGCTGCCGTTCAAACGACGATACCACCATCGTTCAAAAGGATACGTCACCGTGACTCCGCCACCCTCGCTGGGCCGGCGCGTGTAGTTGCCGCCCGTGTACCGCTCGCGCTCCTGCGGAGCGCCGAACTTCACATAGATCATTCCGCGGTCCGTCAGACAGCCCGGTCTGCCGGCGTACCGGAAATTTTCGTTGGCATACGCCAGTCGCCGGTAGTGTTCTTCCCGGAATTCGTTGGCAGCAGTCCTTGGATCCGGATCGCGACGCAGCCAGAACTGTTCGATGAACTGCTCCTTTTCTTCCGCAGTCGCCAGTTTCCGGAAAACAGCCGCCTCTTCATCGGTGATGATGTAAACTACGTCCTCATTCAACCACTTCGTGTAATAATCCTTGCTTTCTGCAGCTTTATGCCGGCCGGTCTGAGTACGTTCAGCCTGCGCCATCGCCACTGTCGGGCAGCCGAGGAAAAGGATGAGAAGCAGGCTCGAACGGAAAGTCCGCAGCCTGCAGGTCCCGGCCCTTTCCGGCCGACGGCCGGCGCGGAAGTTTTTCGGCCCTACCGCTCGCAGATCAAAGGCAATCTCGTGGATTGCGTGATTGCCACCTGGCTGCTGTCTCTTCGACATGGGGATCACGTGTTTAA
Source organism: Acidobacteriota bacterium (assembly GCA_013388445.1). Lineage (GTDB taxonomy): Bacteria > Acidobacteriota > UBA6911 > UBA6911 > UBA6911 > JACADW01. The sequence goes on from JACADW010000037.1 coordinate 6,067, forward strand.
TGCAAGCTGCAGCCTCGCAAGTGCAGGCTCCGCCTCCGGTAAGATAATCCAGATCCTGCGGACCGCGCCAGCTTCATGAGGCCAAGGCGAATATCTGGGTTTGAACCTCCAAGAGCAAATACTTGGAATAATGCAAAGTTACGGCTGCCGGGCTTTGCGAGATCTGAGTGGGAGAGCGAACTATGAACTCGGCGCGATCGAGGCGGTTGTAAAGGATGAAGGCCATTTCCAATCGTTCGATCGGCTTCTCAGTCTCCGGGGTCAACTCCGGAAAGACGATGGGGCCCTCGTCGATCTGGAAGCCCGAAATCGGGGGGTGCACATTCATGTAGGTTAGCGGATACTCGACGAACGCCTCCCATCTTCCTACCTTGGGTAGGATCGTTCGCCCGACCATTGGATCCCCGGCCAGCATCGCGCGAATGATTTCTTGGGGGGTTTCCAGGACCCTCCCCTCTCTTTTTCTCAGACAGAAGTGCTGGTCAGTCAGATAGCGATAGCGGCCATCAAAATTGCGCTGTTTCTCTTCGACGCGTGAGACCTGGACTTCATCATGTTCATGGCTGGCGAACTTCTTGAGCAGTTTGTACATCCCATACCCGAAGATGACGTTCACCTCGGATGTCGGGATCTGGGCGATTTTGTCCTGATATACGTGCTCGCCAATACAGGCTTTGCCCAAGAAGAACTCGGACTCGGTGCCGTTCTCCAGGTCATGGATCTGGCATCGAGACAGCAGTTGCATCCGAGCCGTGTTATCCTCTTGCCCGTCAAACGCGGAGGTAGTGAAGGCGAAAGAGTTCCGATAGTCAAGAATTTCCATGAGCATCTCCCTCTGATTCGTTCAATGGATTTCTTAATTCATTCAGTTAAGAATAGACATTTCTGCAGCCGCCTGTCAAGCGGCAACGCATTCTCAAAATCGCATTGACAAGCTCCGCATGATGCGCGTATTTTGTCAGGTGAATCAATCAGTTCACAAAATGGGCGAAGCCCTAGGAGATGCGCCCTATGGCAAACCTGTCTGCGGAGGTGACAACCACCTGTGCGGAAGCGGTTGGCCTCACCGGAATGATGGTCAACGGAAGCATCAACGCCAGAGGCCTTCACACCACCTACTACTTTGAGTATGGACCGGATCCGAGCTATGGTCGGCGGACCGTCCAATGTGAGCTGCCATCCGGTGCCCGAGCCTACTTCAGCGAGGGCTGGGACAAGGGCTTGGGCGCATGGGGAAGTTGGCTCACGGCAGAGCATCATTCAGCCAAGGGGAAATCGCCTGGATTCAACCGATTTTCGGAGCCTAGCGAAGTCGACGACAACCATGAGGACGGGATTGGCAGCGTCCACCTGGTGAAGTACCTCTTGTGCGGACCGGTCGCCCCGCCTGGCTACTCGACTGTTGTGCTTGGAGGAGGCGATCCCGATTTCCGAGGCGCCCGGATTTCCTATTGGGTGCGTGGCATCAACTGGCAGCCGCATGGATCGGAGTTGCTCTTCTGGGCTCAGAGCCAGCGCAATATCCAGATCCAGTATGGCCCGGGCTGGAGACGGGCAAACTGGGCCTACACCGGTATGCCGCTCACGGACTATCTGCTCGACGGGCGCTGGCACCGTGTCGAATACGAGCTCCGCAACGACACCTCCTTCTGGTCTTACGCCGGGAACAATCCGACTGGGCAGGGAAAATCGGCCGAACGCTACGAGTTCTGGCCACTCGAAGATTCCCTGCGTCATTTGAACTGGGACTTCTTTCATCTTTTGGCTTTCATTGATCGGGAAAGCCCGCCCACCGGAGCCATCGACTTCGACGAGTTCGAGCTGTCGTACCCGAACAAGTCATTGCTGGTTCCCGGCAACGGCGGGCTATTGATTGGCTGGCCGGCCGATTCCGAAGATGATCCCCGAGCGCTGACGGACGGATGGCGCTGCGGGGCGGCGCACAGCTGGAAGAGCCGCTTGAATCCCTCCGGGCATCAGGAGTTCGTCTATTCGTTCAGGGATCCGGTGACCGTTCAGACGATCCAACTGCATCAGCATGAGCAGTGGCCGACCCGGGAGGCGGAGATCCAGGTCTCCGCCGATGACAGGGTTTTTCGCACGATTGCCTGCTGCTCCCTTCCGCGAGTGGAAGAGGCAGGACCGAACCAAGCCTTCGGCTTCGTGTCCGGCCTATCCGAGCCGGCCCGTTACCTGAAGCTGATCCTCAAATCCGGATACACTACCGAACGTTTGGGACTGGGGGAGATCGAGGTGTTCGGGACCGGCGCTATGCTTCTTCCAGCAGATTGCCAGAGCTATGTCAACGCCTGCATCAGCGGGCTCAATCCTGGAAACACCTACCATTACCGGCTCGTGGCAAGGAACGAAGCGGGTATCAGCTATGGCGAAGACCGCGCCTTCACGACACCCGCAGCCCACAATCCGCTGGTCTTCACCCTGGGTCCTCGGCGCGTGGGATCGCGCAGCGCTGCGGTCGAGGCGAGGATCAATGCACTGGGACTCCCAACACAGGTCTATTTCGAATACGCTCCACTGGGACGACCCAAGCGGAGTTCGCGACCGCGATACGCGGGTCTACAGATGACGCCAAGGAACGCGCTGGCGAATCTCGGCGACCTCGAGCCCGGCACGACTTACCTTTACCGGGCGGTTGCCGCTAATGCGAGTGGTGTCTCTGTTGGAGAGGAGCGAGCCTTCACAACGGACAAATGAAGACGGATGGGAGGCGCTGCGCCCGAATAAGGGAGAGATGCTGGTACCCAATTACCGCTCTCTTCTTTTCGGCTGAGGCTGCGGCCGCATGTCTGATGCGCTGCAGCGGCAGACTTCGCGAAAGCAGAAGGAAGGCTCAGAACTCGGTTAATGGAATTCGAGAGGCCGCAAGTTCTTTAACACAAACTACATAAATTGTCCTTTTCGACATATTATTTAGTTTATTATTGCGTCGATTCCTGCTATGCTTTTGGCCATGAGAACAACAGCGTTGGCCGGTACTGAAACCCTTCTGACGGTTCCTCCCGCACTGGATGTCATGCGCGCCGGCGATCATCAGGTCGTTCACGTGGGTGCCACCCCAATTGCCACCTACCCCGTGACCGACGTGACCAGCCGTCGTCACGTCATCGTGCAGCTGGCAGAGGCCGGCGGTCTGAAAGCGGTCGACATCGC
>JACADW010000141.1 GCA_013388445.1 Acidobacteriota bacterium
ACAGAATCGAATCCAAAACACTCCCATGCTCTGAATAATCTGCTATTTACTCAAAAACGGCGAGGGGAAGATCCGTCAGAACAGCGAACGCTTTCGATCTCTCAACCCTGCTCCCCGCGGCGCCGATGCGCGATGATGGCGGACTCGCTTGACGGGATCACGTTTAATCCAAAGATCATGGGAGGCCGCGCCTGCATCCGGGGCATGCGAACCTCCGTTTCCGTGATCGTGGGTCAATTTGCCCACGGCACCGCGGAGAAGGATGTTTTGGGGAATTACCCGGATCTGGAAGCCGAGGGCATCCGGCATTCCCTGCAATACGCCGCCTGGCTCGTGCAGGAATAAGTCCGCACGAGGTGGTGTCATCAGTGGTTGAGCTTTCCGGCGGTCACAACCCGCTTTGCCGAGCAATGTAGAACCGGCGGGGCAACATCGGGCCCCAGATGCTGGTGGGGGGCCTATGGCGAAGGGCAAGGGCCCCCAAACCCAGGCCGTAGCGGGAACGAGAAGACGGTCGAGGAGCCCGGCGAAGCCGACGAGAGAAGCCGTCATAGGCCCGCGCCTATAGTGCAGGGGGTCAAGCCGCTCTCCGGGCAAGCGCCTGAATTCAAAGTCTCACGGAATATTGGCGACACACAAGGATACACGTCCGGACCGGGATTTCGGCAGTCAGGGGAAAGGTCAGTCGCGGGAACGATTTGGACTCATCACTGCGTGGCCCGCGACAGAAACCGGCGAATTGGCGAAAACTCCATCCGCGCAAATGCGCATCGCGTATGGCTCTGAGCTCGGGAAAGGCCCGCCATAGGCCCGGGATGATCGGCCAGTGAGCCGTGGTCCAAGCGGAGCAATATCAGGCATCGGCCGGTCCCGCGTCGCTCACTTCGGGTAATAGCCATTGTGCCTATTCCGATGATGGTGGACAGTGATTCCAACGATGGTGGACACCGTCGGAGCGAAGCGACGCTGGGTCGTTGATATCTTCACCAAGTGGTACCTGCGCCCGGGGCAAGACACGCCGTCACAAATGCATGCGGCACGGCTGAGTTTTTTCGCCTCACGGGAATTCCAGCCCGACACCAATTCGTTAACACGATTTATGTGAATCACGCATTATGTGAAACATCGCTAGAAAAAGAAACCTGACACTGGCGCTGGACGAGGAGCTCATTGTCAAAGTCCGCGTCATCGCCGCCCGGCGGAGAACGCCCCTGACAAGTCTGGTCCGGCGGAGCATCGAGGATCTCGTGTCCGGAGACGAACGGCAGGCCCAGGCCCGGCGCCGGTTGAAGGCCAGGATGCGTGACCCCGCCTTTGAGGTCGGCCGAACCACCTGGACACGAGAGGAACTTCATGACCGCCCTCAGTTTCATTGACACGAACATCCTTGTCTATGCCTTTGCAGACACCGGGGATGACCGGCACGCGGCGGCGCACTCGCTTGTGGATGAACTGCTCGACAGCCAGAACGCAGGGTTGAGCGTGCAGTTGTTGAGGGAGTTTTACACAGTGGCGACATGGAAGGTGAAGCGTACGTTTTCCCACTCCCAGGCCGCTGCGACGATCGAGGACCTCAGCATTGCCTGCCGGGTGGTGGACGACACGCTGCCGCAGTTGAATCGCGCCCTGGAACTTGCGGGGGGCACGGCCTTTCGATCTGGGACGCATCCATCGCAGCTGCCGCCGAAGCTGCGGGATGCGAAGTCATCTTAACCGGAGACCTCCCTCATGGCGCGATGGTGGGAAATGTCCGGGTGACCAATCCCTTTCTGTAAGCCCGCAACAAAAAAGGACACGTCCGATCATCCGAAGTCCTCCACCAGCATGATGTCTTGCGTATCTCGATCGGGCAAAGCACCACCAGACGGACCTTCTGGTTGCCGGACGAGGAGAGAGACGGTGACCCCGGAGCGCGACAGGCCCACGCTCGTGATCGGAGACGTTCCCGTCGACATCTACGGCTCAGGGCTCTTATTCACCAGCCGGTCCCGGCCCCAGGAGCCGGCCCACGGCCGAACGCGTGGGAGCGAACCTCTTTGACTACCTGACCGAGCTGCAGAGGCACGCCAGGGATGCGGCCTGCAACCCTGCACGGTGGATGCCGTGGATGTACCGGGAGAGGGTCTGCCAGACCGGGATCACCCGAACCACGTCTGATTGACGCCTGGCCACGCTGCCAGTCCAGGTTGGGTGGAGAACGAAACAGGAAACGCCCGGGATTTCCCACTTTCGAGGGATTGTGTCTCCGGGCCAAAAGGTTGTGAAATAGTGCATATCGTCCAAGGGCTTGCGATGGCGGAAATACGGTTGTGCGAACGAAAGTCATTCAGACAGTCGATCGAGTTCGGGATCAGTGTCCTGGGAGCCGGAGACTACGCGACCTTCAGGGGCGAATCTCTTGATATCAGTCCTGACGGTCTGGGTCTGCTGAGCGAGTATCCTCTGGTTCAAGGCATGGTGGTGAGACTGACGCTTCCAGTCGATGGGGTTGGCATCCCCGTTCCCGTTTTCGCCGAGGTTTCCAGGGTTATCCCTGTAGGAAACCGCTTCAGGGCGGGACTGAGATTCTTCAAATAAAGCCGCGCGATTGCGCCACTGCGCGAAACACTCTTGGCTTAGGACGCAGGGGCTATCCGCTCCCTCCGGGCTCCACTTGGTTGGGATCCGGCCATCAAGGGCCGGCCCCAGTTGAATGTCGCAGCATAAGGATCCACAATGATATGGAGGGTCGCATTTTTCGCCGTCGGCCTGATGCTGCCCACCCCAGTGATGCTGCGCCCTGGCGAAAAGGCGGCTTCGGTTGCGCTACTCATTGCGGGCTGTAATTGATGCGGACACGAAGCTCACAGAGCAAGGACTATTACCAGATCCTGGGCATCAGTCCGGACGCCGCCGAGGAGGATATCAAGAGGGCTTACCGCAGGCTGGCGCTCGAGTGGCATCCGGACAGAAATCCTGACAACCCAAACGCCACCGAGCGCTTTCAGGAAATCAGCGAGGCCTACGCAGTCCTGATTGATCCCGTAAAGCGTCGCCAGTACGATCTCTCGCGCCAACCCGGAAGCACCGAGCGTTTCACCTATAGCCGCGACGACCTGTTCAGAGACATGTTCTCGAATCCGTCGGCGTTCGCCATATTCGAGGAGATCGCGCGGGAGTTCGAGCGCATGGGAATGCACGTCGACCGCCACTATTTCCAGCGGGAGCTTTTCGGCGGCCGCACGGTGATCACCGGCGGAGTGTTCGTCGTTTCGCCCTTCTCCCCTTTCCTGGCACTCTTCCGGCTGGCACGCGCAGCTCTCCGTCAGCCGGCTTCCAAGGGCACGCTTGAACCTGGCGCCGCACAGCCTTCAATCCTCGGCCGTCTCACACACTGGCTTCTGGGTGCACCGCAGCTTCCGGCTGCGACCCGAGAGGGCATTACCGCGGATCTCCTCACGATCGAACTCGAGGCCGATGAAGCGGCTCGGGGCGTGCAGAAAAAAGTCCTTGTGGCGATGAACGGTGCCCCCCGCCAATTGCTCGTGAATATCCCCCCGGGGGTGCGCACTGGAACCAGATTGAGGCTGAGAAGTCAGGGGGAGTCCTCGGCTGCTGACCCTTCGGGCGAGATCCAACTGAAAATCCTGGTCAGGAAAAACCGGAGCGACTGAACGAGGAGGTGAACGCCGTGCCGCACAGGCAACGTTACTCGTCGGGGACCAAATGGGAGCCGATCGTCGGCTACTCGCGCGCTGTGCGGGTGGGCAATCAGATATTCGTCACGGGCACGACCGCGACCGATGAGCGAGGCGAAATCGTGGGAGTGGGGGAGGCCTATGCCCAGACCGTCCAGATAATCCGCAACATCGAGCGCGCCCTCCGGGCTCTGGGAGCCGGACTGGAGGATGTAGTCCGGACGCGCATGTTCGTCACCGACATTTCGCGGTGGGAAGAATACGGCCGGGCCCACGCCGAGTTCTTCGGCGAAATCCTCCCCTGCACGACGATGGTCGAGGTGAGCAGACTTGTGGACGATCGCATGCTGGTGGAAATGGAAGCAGACGCAGTCGTGATTGACGATTGACAAATGCAGGCGCCGAGCGGCACAGGTGCAACAGTATCGGAAGATAAGGGCTTCGGCGATCCAGATGCCGCATCTGAATCCAGGGCTCGAAAACACTCAGGAGGTCGTGATCCGAGCGACACTCCGTCGCGCGCCCATAGCGGACTGAGACGGCATCAAGCGCCGCATGCAACGCGCAGGACATCGCGTGGTCGATCACCATGCCCCTCCATACATTCGTCAATCGTCAATCGTCAATCGCCACTGGCTGCCCTGTGTTATAGATAGGATTCATGAGACTGATTGAGAATGAGGAACAGCTGGAGGATGCGCTGTCGACCCCGACTCCCGCGCTATGCGAGATGATGCGGCGTCTGCGCGGAGATATCATGGTCGTTGGCGCCGGGGGGAAGATGGGCCCGTCGCTGGTGCGCCTCGCAAAGAGGGCGAGCGACGAAGCCGGTGTCAGCCGCCGGGTGATTGCGGCATCGATATTCGATTCGGACCAGGTGCGCGCGGATCTGGTGCGCGCGGGTGTCGAAGCAATTTCATGCGATCTGCTTGACCCCGGCCAGATCGCGGCGATTCCCCGGTGCGAGAACGTCATCTACATGGCCGGGCGCAAGTTCGGCTCCACGGGCCGACCGGACCTGACCTGGGCCATAAATGTCCTCTTGCCGTCGGCCGTATTGCGGCATTTCCGCGATTCGCGGATTGTGGCGTTCTCGAGCGGAAACATCTATCCCTTCGTGCCGGTCTCGTCGGGCGGCTCGCGCGAAACGGACGAGGTTGCGCCCGTTGGGGAGTACGCGCAAACCTGCCTCGGCCGCGAGCGCGTCTTCGAGTACTATTCGCGCGAGTTCGGTACCAGAGTCTTGCTTTTCCGGCTCAACTACGCTGTGGATCTGCGCTACGGCGTGCTGGTGGACATCGCGAGGAAGGTATACGGAGGCGAGCCGGTCGAGCTGCAGGTTGGCCATTTCAACTCCCTGTGGCAGGGAGACGCAAATTCGTACGCTCTGCGTTGCCTGGAGATCTGCGAGACGCCGACGCGGATACTCAACGTGACCGGCCCCGAGACAATCTCGGTCCGGAAGGCGGCGCTGTTTTTCGCCGAGCGCTTCGGCCGGGACGTGCTATTCGACGGCGAAGAATCCGAGACGGCCCTGCTGAGCAACGCCTCTGCCTGTCACGCGCTCTTCGGCCCTCCGTTGGTTTCGATCGACCGGTTGCAGGAGTGGGTCGCCCACTGGGTGCGGATCGGCGGGACGAGCCTCAACAAGCCGACTCATTTCGAGGTGAAGAATGGCAAGTACTGATAAGCGCGGCGGGGCTTCGGGCCTCCCCCGTGAAGTGATCGACGCGTTGCGGGCGGGCGCCGTCATTCCCGCCCATCCCCTCGCTCTTGACGCGAGCCGGAAGCTCGACGAGAGGCGGCAGCGGGCGCTCTCGCGATACTACTGCGAGGCCGGCGCCGGCGGACTCGCCGTCGGCGTGCACACGACGCAGTTTGCGATCCGCGAGCCCAGGGTCGGCCTTTACGAACCGGTGCTCGGCCTCGCAGTGGATGTGATGCGGGACTGGGAACGGCAAAGCGGGAAACCCATGATCCGCGTCGCGGGAGTATGCGGCCGCACCGCCCAGGCGGTGAGGGAGGCCGCGGCGGCGCGGGACATGGGTTATCACCTCGGGCTGCTGAGCCTCGGGGCCATGAAAGATGCCGGCGAGGATCAGCTGCTCGAACACTGCCGGCAGGTGTCCGCCGTCATACCGCTCTTCGGTTTCTACCTCCAGCCGGCGGTGGGGGGAAGAGTCCTCGGATTCTCATTCTGGCGCCGGTTCCTGGAGATCGAGAATGTCTGCGCGGTAAAGGTGGCGCCATTCCACCGCTACCAGACGCTGGACGTCGTACGGGCTCTGACTGAGAGCGGACGCGCCGGAGAGGTTTCCCTCTACACCGGCAACGATGACAACATAGTCGCCGACCTGCTTGCGGATTTCCGGCTCAGGTGCGATGGAAAGGATGTCACGGTGCGTTTCGCCGGAGGTCTGCTGGGCCATTGGGCGGTCTGGACCCAAAAGGCGGTCGAACTGCTCCAGCAGGTGCAGCGGTGCCGCAGCCGGGGCGGAGAGGGAGCCTTCGAGCTCCTGGCCTCCGCGGCCGCGATCACGGACGCGAACGCGGCCCTCTTCGATGCCGCGAACAACTTCGCGGGATCCATCGCCGGAATCCACGAAGTGCTGCGCAGGCAGGGCCTTCTTGCCGGCCGCTGGTGCGTCGACCCCCAAGAGGACCTATCCCCTGGACAGATGGACGAAATCGACCGGGTCTGCCGCTCCTACCCGCACCTCAGCGACGACGAGTTCGTCAGAGAGAACCTGGACCGCTGGCTGTCCTGAGGCTCCTCCGGCGCAGGTGTAGCGCGGCCGAAGAGCGTGCGGGAACGGTTTTTCTTGTTATTCCAGCCGGAAGTAACCAATTCTGATGAATACTCGGCCTGCCGCCCCTGCGAAGGGTTCCGCCCCGCCAGCCCTGCGCAGGGCCATTCATCGTGCCCGCCAGGCAGGTTACTGCTCAAGACGCCGACGTTCCGAACCGATTGGCATTCAAATTGCCAAGCACCTCACGAGGGAGGTGAAAGGTGAGGTGTTGTTTCAACAGATTGATCGAGTGTCTTGACGGGAGGCTGGATGCCGACCGCGAGCTCGAGGTTTTCACGCACATCGAGCGGTGCGACGTCTGTTTCGACGCGATGTTCGAGCTCGTCAGGGAACGAAACCTGCACGCACGCTACGCAAACCCGTGGGGAGCCTTGAAGGGTGCTCCGTCAGAATCGCGCGAGGCCGGCAAACATATCTCCCGCGCGAATGAGGGCTCAGCCGGCGGACAGCGGCAGAGACAAATGCTTTCAAGGCGACGCCGCTCAACGAGTTGCCGGACATCCATCCGTTCGGCCTGCAACTCATAGAGACTTTCGCTGCCGGTCTAAGCCGTCTCTTCCGAAAATAGCGAGCTCGAAAAGCCGGTTACACATTTCCTTCACCAAGTCAAGCGTCGGCGGAGCCGATTTTCATGCGATTGGGTGCGCGCCACGACCATGAGGGACTGTTCCGACAAAAGGATGCTCAGTGGGTGCCGGACCCGCGCTAGCCGCCATGCGGCATGTCTGAAAGGCGCCACTGGCCCACGAGGGAAAGGGGCTTGGGAATCGTGCGCCGGACGGCTCGTCCGTCGAGAGCAAACGTGGGAGTCGGACCGGCGGTTCCCGCTGTGCGGGATGGTTCGGAAGCGCCACCGGCCCACAATTCGGGGCAATGGCAGCCGGCGCCCGCTCGGCCGTGCTCCTTCCGGCGCGTCCAGCGGCTGCGGCCTATTGCGAAAAAGGCACCCCTGACCTCATGCGCGGTGAACTTCAGCCCGCCAGACGACTGCTTTCTCAAGTCCAGGCGCAGGTCAGGATAATGACGCAGCGGCGTTTCCTGGATGCGTGCCGGCCCAGCGATTCAGACGATCAACGGGGCACGCGTTCCGGCGTGAGATGGTAGCCGACATATCGAACATATCGCAGTCTGGTCGGAAGGACCGAGCCGCGAGTCACCTTCAGCCCGCTGAATTCAAACAGTTTCTCGTATGCCTGCGGGGTGCGCACATGACGGCCGCGGTCCATCCGGCTCAGCAGGTTGTTGAGCCACTGGTCCGGAAGGTAAGTAACGTCGATCGTGACTATTCTCCGCAGTGATTGCGGTGGAGACAGGCGCTCAACGATCCGGCGGAAGGCCGCGTCGGAGAGGTGATGAACCACGCCGATCATCAACACGACCGTGGGCTCGAGTTCAAAGTACTGCCGGTCCCAATCATCCCCTGCCACGAAGCTTACACTCGCCGACGCAAGACGGGACGCGCGCCGCAGCGCTTGCGGATCCAGGTCGGCACCGAGGTAAGAGTGGAATCTGAGATAGGGTAGCAGCTGGCCGGTCCCGCAACCGAGATCGAAGACTCTGTCCTCCGGCGTCGTGGCGCAGAAGGACGCCAGAGCCTCGAAATCGATCCCGCCTGCGGCCAGGGGGCGCACCCGGTCGTAGATCCAGGGGACCGCCAGAATCCCGTCTTTGATCTTGCGCAGCATTCGGATAAACGCCGACTGCCGGCCGCGTCACAGGCCACCCCGGAGCGCACGCCTTTCGCTTCAAGCCTTCCTGGCGCCCGATCTGGTGGTGGACATCTGCGTCGGCCCTCCCGGTCTGGGGAGGTTCAACTTGATCCTGCTTGTCCGCATGCGCAGAAGTCCCTTGACATCCTCGACCGCCGTCCCCCATAGATTCACGCGGCTGTCCAGGTCCTCCATCCATTCGACGGGCGCCTCGAAGATCCGGAAGCCGTTCTTTTCGGCGAGAATCAGCAGTTCCGCGTCGAAAAACCAGCCGTTGTTGACGACATGAGGCAAAAGGAGGCGAGCTGCTTCCCCGCGCAACGCCTTGAACCCGCACTGGGCATCCGTGAAACGGGTCCAGAACAGAAGGCGGATGAGAAGGTTGAATCCGCGCGAGAGGATCTCCCGTTTCAGCCTGCGCGCCACCATGGAGGCCTGCATCAGACGCGAGCCGACGGCGACGTCGTAACCGCAACAGAGCCCTTCAACCAGGAGCGGAAAGTAGCGCAGGTTGGTCGACAGGTCCACGTCCATGTAGCTCACGATATCGGCCGTGCTCTGACTCCAGGCCGTCCGCAGGGCCAGGCCCCGCCCCTTCCGCGACAGGTTCAGCAACCGGACACGCTCATCCTCGGCCGCCAGCCTGCTTGCGGCTTCCACGGTCCCGTCCGTGGAACCGTTGTTCGCGACGATGATCCGCCAATCGTGACGGAAGTCCTCCTCGAGGAAGGCGCGAAGCCTCTCCACGCAGGGCCGGAGCGCCTGCTCCTCGTTGTAGACCGGAATCACTATCTCGACAGACCGACGACTGGCCATCGGACGACAGACTAACACATTCCCCTGGATGATTTTCGATCGACGGACTATTGACACCGGAACAGGCCGCCGCCCGTCATTCGTCAACCGTCACTCGTGAGCCGTCAACCCTGCCCCGTTCTTCGTCTCGCATCGAAACCAAGCGAGGCAGCCAGCGCCGCGAGCGAAACCAGACTCACAATCAGTCCCCACCGGAATGTCCCCGAGCGGAAGAGAAGGACGACCTCATGCCTGCCCGCAGGAACCGGCACCGCCATGAGAACATGATCCGCCTTGAGGAGCGGCGCTCGCTTGCCGTCGACGAAGGCCACCCAGCCCGGGTACCATGACTCGCTCACGACGACAAATGCGGGGCAGTCGAGGTCCGCCTGGAACCTCAGGCGGGTAGGCTGCATGGAATCGAGCCTGACCTCCCCGGCGCTCCGCGCGGCGGCTCCCGGCGGAAAACGGGTCACGCGGGCGGAGTCGAGGCGGGCGCTGCACGCGCCCGTCCTCGAGAAGGAGAGCCTGTACTCCTCGGCAGCCAGCGTGCCCAGCGGGATCGCGGCACTGTGCTTACCGGCGAACGGAGCCTCTCTCTCACTCAGGCCCGGCAATCGTCCGGCCAACGTCGCGGTCCTGCCTGCGCCCTCGAGATGAACCTCGATGCGGGAAGCGTCCGCCGCGGCGGGCCAGTAATCCAGGACGAGGTAGTAGTCGGAGCCGGGCTCACGGGGCCGGACCGAGACCGTCAGCTCATCCCCAACGCTCCATCCCCAGGGCGGGCGAAAAAGGACAAGCTTGTATCGTTCCTCCTCATCTGCAGTCACCTGTGCTTTTCGCTCCGCGGCGGTCCAATAGGAAAGCGGCTGGACGTGCACTTCCTCGTTCTCGCAGGCGACCGACCGCAGGAACTCCGGCGCGACCGCCCGGAGGTCCTCTCCGCGAACCAGGATGCTGTCTCCGGGAGCGAAGAGCGGTGTCGGCAGCCAGTTGAGCAGGTCTTTGTCGCTGTCGAAGGTGCGATACCTTGCGACGGCAAAGGCCCTCGGCAGGGCCCGGATGTTCCGGTACAGGGGTTCCTCGGCGAGGGGCTTCGGCATTCCCGGGACCAGCACCGAGCTCAGGCAGTACCGCGCGTTCAGCAGAGCCGTCGCATTCGATCCCGGCCCCCATCCCGTTCCCCGGAAGGCGAGGTAATCCGCCCGCGCGGTCGCCCCATGCCCCATGGTCTCTTCCAGCAGCCAGGCGTCGCCGAAATTCGGCGGGAAGATGCGCGACAGATCGTCAACACGGAAAACCTCATGGGCGCGCAATTCGCGGAGATACTGCGCTACCCGCGGCATCTTCCAATGATCGCTTGCCGCCGCAATGTTCTGTCCCTTGGCCCGCGATGCCGGCTGGATGCCTCCCGAGAAATGGGAAGAAAGATCGAGCGTGACCAGGGCCAGGAGAAAACCGGCGAACACCGTCGGTCTCATGCGCCGGGTATGAAGCATGAACAGAAGCGTGCCC
>JACADW010000150.1 GCA_013388445.1 Acidobacteriota bacterium
GCTGCATCGCCCGGCGTTGTGACGCTGGAGACGGTTCTGGAGGTCTGAGGTTTGGCCTATGTAATAACGGCCATCGGCCAAGGATTGAAGGATGTAAACGTAATGCGGCACTCGTGTCTGGATATCGTAATGGCGGGGCCGAGGGGACTCGAACCCCCGACCTCCGGCTTGACAGGCCGGCGTTCTAACCATCTGAACTACGACCCCGCACAAAGACTAATATACCACCGCTCCCCCGTGCCAATCCCATACAACAGCGTGCTCCGACCAGCTGAACCTGGACCCTGCAGTAGGGAGAAATGATAGCCCCGTGCCCCTCGAGGCGCAAGCCCTTTGTACAAGCGGCCCAAGGACTGCTATGATCACTGTTTGGGCAGGTTCATCGATGCGAAGAATGATCGTGCTCCTCTGTTTGACCGTCGTGCTGCTCGTTGGCGCAGCCCACTTATATCGGAACCCGCGGGTCCGCGAGCTTTTCCGGTCTGCACCAGATGTGGGGCAAGGACTCAAGCCCATGGTCGCTCCGGCAGCCGTTACCACGCCAGACCAATCGGCATCGCGCCGTCCCGGGGAGGCCGTGCGGCCGGCGGCGGTCCTCCGGCAACGCGTACGCGATCCGAAACCGGAAGACGGGCCCCACGACCTGACGTCGAACGAAAAGACAAGCCGGGTGCTGCTCCAGGTCCTGGCGGCCAAGGGACTGGTCTCCGGCGTAAGCCTGGAGGTCTCCGACCACGCGATCAGAGTGATGGGCGCAGTCGAATCGGTCAAGAAGCGCAGCGCGATACTGGCAATCATCGAAAAGGCCCGGGAGGCGCGCGATGTGGACGCAACCGGCCTCGTCGCACTGAAATGAGAAGGGAAATTCCATGCGCGTAGGGATCGACCTGGGTACGACGCACACGGTCGTGGCTGTCGCTCATCGGGGGAACTACCCCGTGGTGAGTTTCCAGACCGACGGCGGCGAAGTGCACCAGTGGTACCCGGCGATCGTCGGTGCCAGGAGCGACGAACTTGCCTACGGGTTGGACGCTTACGACAAGCAGCACGCGGAGGGCTGGACGTTTCTGCGCTCTTTCAAGCGGCTGCTCAGCCAGCACGGTCCCGACACGCCGGTGCGGATAGGTGACAGGCAGGTACCGCTGCTGGAACTTCTGGCCGGATATCTGACGCAGCTGCGCAGAGATCTCAGGGAGCGCTCCAATCTCGAGATCGGTCCGAGGGACACCCTCGACTCCTTTATCGCCGTTCCGGCCAATGCCAACAGCAACCAGCGTTTTTTGACTGCTGAGGGGTTCCGGAGAGCGGGCTTCAACGTGATCGGCATGATCAACGAGCCGTCGGCCGCGGGGATCGAGTACGCCGAGCGCTTCGCCAACCGAGGACTGACGGGCCGCCGGGTTTTTCTGGCCGTGTACGACCTGGGCGGCGGCACATTCGATTCGTCGGTAATCGGAATGAAAGATCAGCAACACGAAGTGATTACCGACGAGGGCATCAGCGAGCTGGGCGGAGACGATTTCGACGCGATTCTTCTCGACCTGGCGCTTTCCCGACTCGGGAACCCGGCTGAGATCGACGAGCTGGCACGTTTCGAACTTCTCGAAGAATGCCGTCGGCAGAAGGAGAGCCTCAGCCCCAACAGACGAAGAATAACAATTGATGTCAGCCGCGCATTCAAAGGAGCTGGGGAAGTAATCGTCCCGGTTGACGAATTCTACGAGCGTTGCGCGCCCCTTGTGGAACTTACCGTCGAAGCCCTGGAGCGCGCGATGGAGCGTGCTCTAGAGAAAATCGGAATCGGCTGGCTTGATGTCGCTGCGGTCTACCTCACAGGGGGATCCAGCGACCTCCCCATCGTGGGGCGCCTTCTGCGCGAACGCTACGGGAGACGGGTGCGACGGTCGCCTTTCCCCTACTCGGCAACCGCGATCGGACTCGCGATCGCCGCGGACAGCGGCCGCACCCATGAACTGCACGAACACTTCACCCGCTACTTTGGCCTCTGGCGCGAGAGCGACTGCGGACGGCGCGTAGTCTTCGACACGATTTTCGCCAAGGATACGCCACTGCTTGGCCCCTCGGATCCGCCCCTCACGCGAATCCGGACATACAATCCGGCTCACAACATCGGGCATTACAGCTTCCTGGAGTGCAGCCGGCTGTCTCCTGAGGGCGAGCCGGACGGCGATATAACGCCATGGGGCGACATTCTCTTCGAACTGGACCCGTCCCTCTACGGCAGAAGCGGCCTCTCGGAGTCTGCGGTTCGGCGGATGGAGAGCCTGTCGGACCAGCTGATCGAGGAAAGGTATACATGCGACGCCCGGGGGGTCATCACCGTCACGATCGCCAATCTGACAGCAGGCTACGAGAGGACTTACACCATCCGAGCCTCCGGTCGCGCCTCTGTACCTCCCAGGCGAAGATCCCGTCTTGCCGCCCCCGCGGCCAGACCTGGTTCATGAAGCCCGTGCTGCAATCGCCTTCCCGACACGCGGGTTCATGACCAACCCGCGATATTGTGCGCGTCGTATTTCAATGCGCCAGCGCTCCGGTTCCAGCTCGCCAACAGCTGCCTCGATGTCCTCCACGCAAGTCTGCATGCGATCAGCATGGGTTCGGAACGAGAGGACGCAGATCCGGATCACCAGCCGGCCTGCCAGCGTGGTTGCCGTCAGGAAGACCCGCTTCCGCGAATTGATTCTATCGAGCAGCACCCGGTTCAGCCGGTTCTCCCCTTCGATTCCCGCTCCGGGGCTGACGAGTCGGAACGCGGGGATCGATAGCTGCGGTTCGGCTACAATTTCGATCCTGGGTATCCTGCGCAGCCGGGCGGCGGCCCAGACCCCGAAATAACGGTTCACCGCGTCCGAGATGAGATCATCAAGGGCCGACTGGAACAGACCTTCTCCGGGAATATAGCCGAGACGTCCGGGCACGGCCGTGTTAAAGCTTATTGGTATGACTCCTTCGAAAAGCAGAGAGAGAACGTCGGGAAAGGGGATTCCACATTCGGGCAACGGCTCCGCGAGGGACCGAGCCACGGCCGCGGCATTATCGATATCCGCCGACGGCTGCTCGGGCAGGGAAGAGATGTGACTGACAATACGGACCATAGCCTGATCGACCACCTCTCTCATCCGGTCCGGGGATAGCTCAAGACTTGTATCCGCGATGTCACACTCCGCTTCGTGCATGTCGTCCCTGCCTCCGCAAACAGCGAACATACTACAGATTTCGCCTGCCGGAATCCTGCCCCAAGGCCTGAACCATGGTCTCGTTAAGGCCGGGAATGTCATCCGTGTCTGGCGCAAAACTGGCGCGGTGGGTCTCACTTCGAGAGGTTCCAGGTTCCTGTTCCTAAAGCAGGGCACGACGGATCTTGGGCGGCCAAGTACGCGCCGGTTGCCAGACGGCGCCGAAGGAGCGGAGTCAGGGTGGTCTCAGAGATGGCTGTGTCGGGCCCCCGCGGCCTACTCCGCCCGGGAGTGTTTTCATGCGTCATTGGGTGTGCCAACGGCCCATGAGGGACTCTTGCGAGCATCGGACGCAAGGGAGGTGCCTGCGGCCCATCTCGCCTCTGGTAGCCCGGCCTCGCCGCGGCTCTGCGGTTGGGACCGCTCGCGGGCGACGAGAGATTGCTGTTTGAAAGTCCACCAAGTTGATGCAGACTGGCACCGATGCCAGCGGTGCCGCAGTGTGTCCATATCGTGATGCCGGCCTACAATGAGGCTGCGAGCCTTGGGGCGGTGCTCCGGGCGATCGATGCGGCCGGACGGGGTTCGGGCATAAACCTGCGCATGATCGTCGTCAACGATGGCAGTAGCGATGCAACGGGACTGGTTGCCAGGAACCACGAGGGGCTTTTCCCCGTGACCCTGATTGAGCACACCCAGAACCGGGGGCTTGGTGCTGCCATCCGCACGGGCCTTCTTGCGGCCGTGGATCTTGCGTCGGACGATGACATCGTCGTGACGATGGACGCGGACGACACACACACGCCACTGGCGATTGCCCAGATGGTCGAGCGCATCAACGCTGGAGAGGATGTTGTGATCGCATCGCGCTATCGGCCGGGCTCTGCCGTGATCGGTGTGCCATGGCACAGGCGCTTGCTGAGCTGCGCCGGCTCGATGCTGTTCTGCATCTTCTTCCCGACACGGGGCGTGCGCGACTTCACTTGCGGTTATCGTGCCTACCGGGCCTCGGTGCTCCGGCGGGCGGTCTCGCGGTATCGCGAAGAGTTCGTCAATCAGGAAGGATTCCAATGCATGGTGGACATCCTGCTGAAGCTGCGCAGGATGGATCTGAGATTCGGAGAGGTTCCGCTGACTCTGCGTTACGATCGCAAGGAAGGCAAGAGCAAGATGAAAATCGGCCGGACAATCCTGAGCACGCTCGGGCTGATGGCGCGACGGCGGATCGGCCTATAATGCATGAGGCCGGGTCTCTTGCTGCCGGATTGCGCCTGGCGTCCGGCCGGCAACCAGGGTCGGCCTGAATCCGCCTGTGCCGGCGATCCCATGCACTTCGACCAGTCGTACTTTGAGAGTCAATACAGGGACTACTCGGCTCAGAATCCGTTGCGCAAGCTTGATTTTTACAGGCGGCTGGCCGTGATGGCGAGCAGGGGACGACAGCGGCCGAGAATCCTTGATCTCGGATGCGCTTCGGGCCTGTTTCTGTCGCGCCTGGATTCTAACTGGGAGCGCTATGGGGTGGACGCGAGCGACTACGCCATCGCCCGAGCAAGAGGACTGGTGCCGGATGCGGTGTTTGAGACCTCTTCATCGGCCGGATGGACTTTCCCCGGTCCCTTCGACGTGATCACCGCTTTCGATGTACTCGAACACATCCCCGCGCTGGATGAAACACTCCGGCGCGTCGCCGTCGCTCTGCGGCCGGGAGGCGGCTTCATCTTCGTCGTGCCTGTCTACGACGGCCCGACCGGGCCGCTGATCCGAGCACTGGATCGTGATCCCACTCACATCCACAGGAAATCGCGTGCCTACTGGCTCGAACGGACGAGCGTTCACTTCAATATAGTGAGCTGGTGGGGAATCTATCGGTACCTTTTCCCCGGTGGTTACTATCTGCACGTTGTGACGAGGGTGCTGAGGCGTTGCTCACCGGCAATCGCATGCCTGGCCCAGGTTCGGGGGCGGTGAGAGATGCCGCGCACAGCCGTGAGATCCCATCGCATGATGACGGCTGTTCTGCTTGCGTGGGCTGTCCTGCTCTGCATACGCTTCTCGTCTTCCGCGGGACCCCTCTGGCGCGACGAGGCAAACAGCGCGGCTCAAGCCGGACTTGCCGAATGGAGTGACCTCTGGTCGTCGCTGCAATACGACTCCTTCCCCGTTCTCTATCCATCTGCCCTGAGATTGTGGATTTCTTGCCCATTTCTTGCCGGCGACCGCGGGCTCCGTGTCCTGGGCCTCTGTGTCGGAATGGCCGCGCTGCTTTCGGTCTGGCTCGTATCTCGAACTCTGCATTCCCCGGAGCCTCTGGTGTCTCTGGCACTTGTCTCGATCGATCCTGTCTTTGTGTCTGAAAGCTGCAGCATCCGGCCTCACGGCCTCGGCGTGGTTTTCTTACTCTGGGTATATCACGCTCAGTGGCGGTGCTTCATGCTTCCCTCCGCGCCGCGGATCCTGATGAGCGCAATGCTCTCAATCCTCGCGGTCCAGGCGAGCTATAACAGCGCCATCTTCATTGGCGTCTTCGGTATTTCATCGGCTGTGATCTCGTTCGCTCGAGGAGAGGGTCGGAAGGGAGTGCGGATGCTGGTTCCGGGCGCCTGCGCAGCCTTGTCGCTCTTGCCCTATTCGGAGGCGCTGAGAAAAGCCCAGAACTGGGTGGCGCTCCTTCACTGTCGTGTCAGCTGGAGGGAGTTCTTTGACGCTTGCATCGCGAGACACACGATAGCTTACCCTGCGGTGTGGGCTGCCGTACTCGTTCTTGCGGCGTTCTGCATTCTTCGCCGGCTCCGCCATCCTGCCGAAGAAGCATCACCCCCGCCGGCATTACATTATACCCTCATGTCTGCTGCCATGGGTCTGGTTTGCCAGGTGCTGTTCATTCAGTGGATCGGAATCCCGCCCTTTCCGCGGTACCTGCTTCCGGTCCTGGTCCTTGCGGCATTTGCCTTCCAGTCGGTAATCGGAAACAGCGCACGGCGATTCCAGTTCTTTCTGGTCATCGCGGTCATGCTGGCTACCGGGCGCCATGCATGGTCGTCCCTGGGCCTCCGCAGGACCAACGCAGATCACGTGGCCATGAGGGTTTCCCAGGAGGCCCGAAGTCCGGACCTGATCGTCGTGTCGCCCTGGTTTCTGCATCCCAGCTTCGCGCGGTATTACCAGGGGGACGCGTGCTGGGTGACGGTGCCCCTTCTGCCGCACTCGCCGATCACGCGTTATGATCTTTTCAGGTCGGCGATGATGGCCCGGGATCCGTCCGCTGCGATCGCGGAAACGCTCAGCGCAGCAATGCGATCCGGCGGGCGGGTATGGCTTGTCCACCAAGTCATCGGTTGGGTGCCGGGTGGCGACGATGCCCTTGAAGTGCCCCCGCCGCCTGAATCGCCCGATGGGCATGACTACGTCCGGTTCCGCAGCTACTGGGAACGGGACATATGGCACCGGCTTCGCTCGTGCTGCAGTCCTCAGGAAGTCGCGCTGCCGGCTTCCGACAACGTGTGGGAAGAGGAGCGACTCAGGCTGACGCTGTTCCGGAAGAGGTGAGGAGGAAGGTTCAAAACCGCGCCGGCTTCGCGAAGCAGTCCGCGGCCGCAGGAGGCGGCGAGACCGGGCTGGAGTTAATCCTGCCCGGCTGGCGCCGTCCGCAGCCGGTGCCCACTTTGCAGCCGGTTCGACGTCCATTACGCCTGGTTCGATGCAACATCCGGAACTCGAAAATTGTTGGTTGCTTTTTTGCCGAAAAACCCCAAAATGACAGGGTATCTATGCCGGGCACGTAGATTCGGTTGATCTCGATAAACTCGAAGGAGGGACTTATATGGCAGGCAAGGCTATGACCAAGAGTGCGCTTGTTGGGGCTATTGCTGAGAAGACCGGTGTACGAAAGGCAGTGGCAAACGGCTTCATCGAAACACTGTGCGCCGTCGCGGTCGCCGAGACCAAGAAGAACGGCCAATTTGTGATCCCCGGCATGGGCAAGATGTTGAAATCTCACCGCAAAGCCCGGATGGGCAGGAATCCCCAGACCGGCGCTGCGATCAAGATCCCGGCCAAGACTGTGGTGAAGTTTCGCGTCGCCAAAGCGTTCAGGGATGCGGTCGTTCCGCCCAAGAAATAGCCGCGACAACAGTCTCGGCTTCAGGCTGCAAGGGATTCGGTGCGCGGCAGGCACTGAGTCCCGACAGCTTATCTCGCTGCGTCCGCCATGTAGTACCGCACCAGAGCTTCAACAATCCGGTCTTTGGGCACCCTCTTGCGCAGGGTGATGTTTTTTTCTTCCGCCGTGATCTCAACTCCCTGAAGCATCGCCTCCGCCTCATTCTGGGCAGCCAGCAGGCGCAGTACCGCGAGCATCCTGTCCGCCTGCTTGAGCGCCTCCTCGAGCCTGTCAGGCTCTTCCACAGCGCATCTCGCAGTGATCTCGACATCGGATCCAATGTCGATGCGGAGACCAACGCGCCTGAATCCCCTGAAGAGCCAAAGGAACCTGTATTTCTCAAGCAGCGCGATCAGCTCCAGTCCCAGATGGTCGATGGAGGGCACGCCCGAAGACGAGTCGATCCGGCGAGCGGCCAAACGACCCTCCCCGTCGAGTTCGAGGCTGAGCTCGATATTGCTCTTTTCCAGGAGCCTGCGGACGTCGAGGACGCGATTGTCGACATCACGCACGATTTCTCGCGTGATGATGCTCTCAATGGCAGGATTCTCCAAGACAAGCGCCTGGATCCCGGGGTTGAGGCGACGCAGCAGTCGCGGGTTCGGCACCGTGAGCGGTTGAGCCGCAACCTTTCGTCTGCGCAGGCGGTCGGCATCTTTGGGTGGGGTCTGGGGGGCCTTCGCTTGAGCCAGTCGCGGGCTAACAAGGACAATGCGGTATTGCCCGATTTCCCACCGTGCTCTGTCGAGGAGCCGGCGGTAGGAGTGCCTGAGCGCTGATATCTCGGAATAGACGACAATGCCGGCGAGCAGGAGAGAATTGATGAGCAGGCTGAGGAGAAGGCTTGTCAACCTGGACCGTACCGATCTTGTTTCCCGCGCGAGCTCAAAAATGGCCGGATCCCCCACGGCAGAACAGCAGACGCCTGGGCCGCTGCGCCTCGCCGTCATCTAGGATCATAATTCTATCTGAAGGGTTCCTGTCCTGAAATGCGTGCGTCTGCTTGATTCAATCGGGGAAGAGTCGCTCACAGTCGTGCCGCGCACCCGGTGACTCATGAAAATATGGTTTTGACTGGGACTGCGAGGCGTCTTGCCCGTTGCCGCATATTTTTTGGTTTGTATCTATGGAGTTGGTATTTTTCCTCGTCCCGGAGGGACGAGTTGAGAATAGCCCGGCACTTCAGTGCCGGGAA
>JACADW010000020.1 GCA_013388445.1 Acidobacteriota bacterium
GAACATGGAGGTGAGGCATGAAGGCGCGCGGCGTGTCGTATCAATTCTTCGATCACGCGGCGGACGTCGGGATCGACCTGCGCGCCGAATCGCTGGAAGGCCTATTCACGGCGGCCGGGCATGCCCTGACGGAATGGATCGGACCGGAGCCGGACACGCCGCAGACGCTGAATCTGCGATTGGATGTCAAGGCGGAAACCTGCGAAGAACTGCTCGTGCGCTGGCTCCAGGAACTCCTCTTCCTGTTCCACCAGAAACACGCCTATTTCGCAGGTACGAACAGCCTGAACGTCACCGGCTGCGCTCTGTCGGCTGATGTCGAATTCAGGATCTGGGAGGATGCCCTGTATCGGGACTACCAGGAGGTCAAGGCCGTCACCTATCATCAGCTCTACGTCGGGCATGAAGGGGATTGCTGGAAGGCCCGCGTGATCCTGGACATCTGAGACGGGCCTCCACGCGATTCCTGAACCAAGGAGGGGAAGCATGGAACTCAACAAGATACACGATTACCTTTGGGAGATCCCCCAGACCGGCGAGATGCGCGTTCCCGGGAGGATCTATGCCACCCGCGACTTGCTGGCCGATCCCAAGAGCGACGAGAGCCTTCAGCAGGTCCGGAATGTCGCCCACCTGCCGGGGATCGTCAAATACTCCATCGCGATGCCCGACATACACTGGGGATACGGATTCCCGATCGGCGGCGTGGCGGCGATGCGCGTTGAGGACGGGGTGATCTCTCCCGGCGGCGTCGGCTACGACATCAATTGAGGGGTGCGCCTCGTGCGGACCAGTTTGGTCCACAGGCAGATCGAGGACAGGCTTCCCGAGATCGTCTCGCTGCTGTATCAGAAGATCCCGGCCGGCGTCGGTTCGTCGGGCGCCATCAGCCGGCTTTCGGCAGCGGATCAGCGCCGGGTGCTGGAGCAGGGCGCCCGCTGGGCCGTCCAGCACGGGTATGGGAGTCCGGGGGATCTTGATTTCACGGAAGAAGGCGGATGCCTGGAAGGCGCGGATGCGGACCAGGTCAGCGCGCGCGCCAAGGAGCGGGGATCCACTCAGCTGGGAACCCTCGGGAGCGGCAATCACTTCCTGGAACTCGACGTAGTCGAGGAGATTTTCCTGCCCGACGTGGCCGAAGCCTTCGGCCTGCAGGAAGGCCGACTTGCCATCTTCATCCATTCCGGCTCCCGCGGGCTGGGATACCAGGTGTGCGACGACTTCCTGGAAGTCATGGGCAAGGCGATGAGGAAGTACCAGATCCAGCCGCCTGACCGGCAGCTGGCCTGCGCGCCGCTCGAGTCCGATGAGGGCAAGCAATACCTGGCGGCCATGGCGGGCGCAGCCAACTTCGCCTGGGCCAACCGTCAGGTCATGATGGGACTGGCGGAGAAGGCGATGATGGAAGCGCTCCGGATCTCGCCACGCGAACTGGGCTTCCGGCTCGTCTATGACGTGTGCCACAACATCGCCAAGTTCGAAAAGCACATCGTGGAGGGAAAGGAAAGGCGTCTGTGCGTCCACCGGAAGGGCGCGACGCGCGCGTTCCCGCCGGGTTCGGAATACATCCCGGAGGCCTATCGGAACACGGGGCAGCCGGTCCTGATCCCGGGAGACATGGGGACCGGGTCCTATGTCCTGGTGGGGACGCAACGGGCTATGGAGGAGAGCTTCGGCAGCAGCTGCCATGGCGCCGGACGAGTCAAGAGCAGGACGCAGGCTCTCAAATCGGCGCACGGGAGGGACCTTTTTGCGGAGATGAAGGAGCGGGGTGTCACGCTCATGGCGACCGGACGCAGAACTGTCGCTGAGGAGATGCCCGAAGCCTACAAGAACATTCACCTGGTGGTCGATGCCATCGAGAAAGCGGGCATCAGCCGAAAGGTCGCGCGCCTCCGCCCCGTCGGCGTCGTCAAGGGTTGAACCGGGATTCGGAATGCTCTCCTCTCCGGCAGAGGGCATTGGACTGTCGGCTGCTGTTCATTCTTCAGGGTGCGAAAGCAACCCGAATCTCGGCAGGATGATCGGAAGCGGGAAGCTTCCCCCTCATCTGTTGGCGAGCGTGGAGTACTGCCGGCAGCGGAGGAGGCGCTCGTCGGATGTGACGAGAGTCAGATCATAGACGGTGGCAGTGGCGGCGATAAATCGGTCCGCTGGATCCCAATGGGGGAGATGCAATGCGATGCTCCTCATCGCGATCTCGTGATTGAGGCTGGCCTCCCGCAGAGGTGCCTTGCGCAAAGCCTCGCGTACCCAAGACTCCGGTTTGCCCTCCAACACTACACGGCCCTTCCGCGCAAGGATGAGGATCTCCCAGATACTGACCGGCGACAGCCAGATCTCGTTTTGCGGATCCGCCAATTCACGTGCGACTCTGTGGGAAAGCAGATGCGGGTCGGACAAGCTCCAAAGCCAGATGTGGGTGTCGAGCAGGAACCTCATGGGAGCAGCGCCTCCCATTCGCCTTCCTCGGTGGCGGGCGAGACCACGTCTCCCACGATTCTGGTTTTGCCGGCCATGCAACCGATCCAGGATTGAGGCCGCGCCTCAGGGGGAGGAGGAGTGACTTGAGCGAGAGGTTCTCCCCGGCGTGTCACCAGAACGGGCTGGCCTGTTCGTTTCACCCGGTCGAGCACAGCCAGGCATGTGGCCTTGAATTCCGAAATGGAGATTTGCTGAGGCGATTCATGACGTGCCATGGTATCAAGATACTATGGTCATAGATTATAGTCAAATTTGCTCCCCCAATAAGCTGCCATGCAGGCATCGGCGGCCGAGCAAGCGCCGACCGCCGGGCGGCGCAAAAGGGGCAGAATCAGAGCCGTCCCGAAGATGGCCGCGTCAGGCGGCGATCTGCTCCACGAGGTCATGGCCTCTTCCGTCGGGCCCCGCCTGAAGGCCTCATGCAGGTGTGATCTTTCTGAAACCTTGACAGCATCGGACTCAGGTATTAAATACGTCGATTCCGGACTCTTATTGAAATGAGGAGGGGAACGTTATGAGTGGGAAACAGATCAATTACAGCGATGACGCACGCCAGACCATCCTTCGCGGGGTGAACATTTTGGCTGACACAGTCAAGGTGACGCTCGGGCCGCGCGGCCGGAATGTCATGCTGTCGAAGAAGTACGGCTCCCCGGTCGTCACGAAAGACGGCGTGACCGTGGCCAAGGAAATCGAGCTGGCGAACAAGCAGGAGGATATCGGCGCGCGCATGGTGAGGGAGGTGGCGAGCAAGACCTCCGATATCGCGGGAGACGGAACCACGACGGCGACGGTGCTGGCGCAGGCGATCTTCCGCGAAGGTCTGAAGAACGTGACTGCGGGTGCCAATCCCATGGCTCTCAAGCGGGGCATCGATACGGCAGTCGAGGCGGTAGTGGCCGAAATCGGACGCTTGAGCAAAAAGGTCAAAGGGAAAGGCGATATCACGAACGTCGCCGCCATCTCGGCAAACGGAGACCGCAAGATCGGCGAATTGCTTGCCGAAGCGATCGAGAAGGTCGGGGACGACGGGGTCGTGACCGTCGAGGAGGCGAAGACGATGAAGACCGAGCTGGAGGTAGTCGAGGGGATGCAGTTCGACCGCGGCTATCTTTCCGCTTACTTCGTGACCAATCCCGACCGGATGGAATGCGTCCTGGAGGATCCGCTCATCCTCATCCATGAGAAGAAGATCTCCGCATTGAATGACTTGATCCCGCTGCTCGAGCGTATCGTTCAGACGGGAAAGTCGTTCCTTGTCATCGCGGAGGAGGTCGAGGGCGAGGCGCTTGCGACCCTGGTCGTCAACAAGCTCCGAGGCAGCTTCAAGTGCGCGGCGGTCAAGGCACCGGGTTTCGGCGACCGGCGCAAGGCGATGCTGCAGGACATCGCGATACTCACAGGCGGCAAGTTCCTGTCCGAAGACCTCGGCATCAAGCTCGAGAGCGTACATATGCAGGATCTCGGTCGGGCCAAGCGTGTCGTCATCGACAAGGACAACACCACCATCATCGAGGGAGCGGGGAAAAAGGCCGAGATCTCCGGACGTATCGCCAGCATCAAGAAGCAGATTGAAGAGACAACCAGCGACTATGACCGCGAGAAATTGCAGGAACGGCTGGCCAAGCTCGCGGGCGGCGTCGCCGTCATCCGCGTCGGCGCAGCGACTGAAAGCGAGCTGAAGGAGCTCAAGGCCAGGGTTGAGGACGCGCATCACGCGACTCGTGCCGCCATTGAGGAAGGCATCGTGCCCGGCGGCGGAGTCTCGCTCCTCCGCGCCCAGAATGTGCTCGACGGGCTGGATCTCGAGGGCGACTACAAGACCGGAGCCGAGATCGTCCGTACGGCTCTGGAGGAACCGCTGCGCCTGATCGCCGAGAACGCCGGCATCGATGGTGCCATCGCGCTGGGCAAAGTACGCGAGGGGAAGGGTAACTTCGGTTACAATGCCGAGACCGGCGAATACGGCGACCTCGTCGAGCAGGGGATCATCGACCCGACCAAGGTCGTCCGCGTAGCCTTGCAGAATGCCGCATCGATCGCAGGACTGCTTTTGACGACGGAAGCTGTGGTATCGGAGCTGCCCGAGCCCAAGAAGAAGAAGACGCCTCCGCCGATGCCCGAGGACTACGAATAAACCCATTCAAAGCGGAGGCTCGGGAGGGTCCTGGGCCTCCGCCCTGGTTTTATCGAGGGCGGACTTTATGAGAATTCCTGTCATTGCAGGGAATTGGAAGATGCACAAGACCACGGAGGAAGCCCGCTCTCTCGCGCGCGCCATCCGGGATGGTGCTGCCGGAGCAACCCACTGCCGGATTGTTCTGGCACCCCCGTTTACCGCCCTGACGACAGTCGTGGCCGAAGTCAAGGGAACGCCGATTCTCGTCGCGGGCCAGAACGTCCACTGGGAGACCAAAGGAGCCTTCACGGGAGAGGTCAGCATTCCGATGCTCGAGGAGGCCGGCTGTAGAGCGGTCATCATCGGGCATTCCGAAAGGCGTCAGTACTTCGGTGAAACCGACGAGACTGTCAACCGCAAGGTACTGGCCGCGGTCAAGTCCTCGCTGACGGCCATCGTGTGCATCGGTGAGACTCTGGCCGAGCGGGAGGCCGGACGAGTCCATGATGTGATAGAACAACAACTTGCCGTTGGGCTTGCCGGCTTGACAGACCGCGACCTGTCGCATATCATTCTGGCCTACGAACCCGTGTGGGCTATCGGCACGGGACGTACGGCGTCACCCGAAATCGCCCAGGAAGTCCATAGAGCTATCCGCGATTGGCTGGCCAGAGAATTCGGAGACGAGGAGGCCCGGGGGATCCGTATTCTCTACGGCGGCAGCGTCAAGCCGGAGAACATTTCCGACCTGATGCGCCAGCCCGACATAGACGGGGCGCTCGTAGGCGGGGCGTGTCTCGAGGCGGAGAGCTTCCTGCGCATCATCCGATATAATGCGGCGGGCGCCGGCGGAAAGTAGGACAGAGCAATGCTGGCATATTACGTTGTCACAGCACTTCACGTCTTGGTCTGCCTGTTCCTGATTCTCGTCGTGCTGCTGCAGTCCGGAAAGGGAGCCGACCTTGCGAGCGCGTTCGGCGGGGCCTCAACGCAGACAGCCTTCGGCAGCAGGGGGCCCGCATCATTCCTTTCCAAGGTGACGACAGGGGCGGCGGTAGTATTCATGATTACCTGCCTGTCGCTCTCCTTGCTGGGCAACAGGCCGGAGGCCAAGTCGATCCTGGAGACGGGAAAGAGCGCCCCGGCTGCCTCCAAGCCGTCCACCCCGGCATCGAAGCCGCAGGGGACGGTGGTTGTGCCCACTCAGGAACAGATAAGAAGGATGCAGGAGGAGGCCGAGGCCAAGGCGAGGGCCAAGCAGGCGGAAAGCCCCGCACCGGGGCAGCCTGCAACACCTGCGCCCGTTCCGGAAGCAGGGAAGTCTCCTGCGAAGAAATAAGCGGCAGACCGGCTCTCCGACAGCCCGGTCATCAGCTCAGTGCGGAAGTGGTGGAACTGGCAGACACGCCATCTTGAGGGGGTGGTGGGGCAACCCGTGGGGGTTCAAGTCCCCCCTTCCGCACCACTCGCCCCGTCCTACAATCTGCAATTCCTCACTTGTCCATCCGAGGCGCGTGCATAGTCTTGAGCGCAAGGATGGCGAAGAAAGCCCACATGAGGACG
Source organism: Acidobacteriota bacterium (assembly GCA_013388445.1). Classification (GTDB taxonomy): domain Bacteria; phylum Acidobacteriota; class UBA6911; order UBA6911; family UBA6911; genus JACADW01. Next base: position 6,167 of record JACADW010000020.1, read on the forward strand.
CGCAGCGCGCCATCCAGGAAGATCGTGGCGACGGCCGCGAGAATCACATAGCAGGCCATTGCTACTGCGAGGCGCCTGTCGACAGCTTTCAGGACCTTCCTGAGACGCTGCATGGCCGGGCTTGAAAAAGAGGGCGGAAGCGCTCCAGCCCCCGCCGTGTCCGGATTGACGACTTGCGGAGCGGGGGATCTGAGATTCCAGCTGCGGAACTTCCGAACAGCGGGGCCGATACCAGCGATTCTGGATTCCAGAATCGCCCCCTCGCCGTGCGCCGGGTGATACATCAACGCCGACTGGATCACCCGGCGCGCGGGAATCCCAGGATGTAAAGCCCCTGGTCCACAGATTACGCGGTCTTCGTTTCCTTGCTCCGGCCGGGGACAGGAGGCTGTCCCTGGATGAGCGGCGATGATCCGAGGACGAGCTCCGCCGGACCCAACTTCAGGTCTGAGGACATCATCTGATCAAAAGTGGTTTCCGCGCCCGTGTAAGCCGAGATCCGGCCCATGATGGCGGTGAGTGTCGACTTGGCGACGCTCTCGGCCTCATTAATAGGCTGGTTCGTCCGAATGGCGGTCACCAGGTCGATATGTTCCTGCACATACGGGTCCATCTTGGACTTTTCAGGATCGAGCTTCTTGCCCGCTTCCTGAGGATCGTCTTCCTGGTACTGCCAGACGACATTCCCCTTGAGGTCGTAAATCGTTCCTCTGCAGTTCGTGGATCCCTCGGTCCCCTCGATGTACTCGGACACGCTGTTCCAGCAGCCGTCGATCTGGCGGCAGTAGCTGGCGTTGTGCAGGCCGTTCTCGAAGGCATAGTCGACCGAGAAGAAATCGTACTGGTCGCCTGTCACGCGCCGCATTCGCCCGCCGTACCCGGCGGCCTTGACGGGGTACATGCCCGTGAACCAGTGAATGACGTCGATATTGTGCACATGCTGCTCGACGATGTGATCTCCCGATAGCCAAGTCCAGTTCACCCAGTCGCGGATCATTGCCTCCATGTCCGACCATTCCTTCACCTTGGGCTTGTACCAGAGCTGCCCCTGACACCAGTAGGACCGCGCCGCCACGATCTGGCCGATCGCACCGTTCTTTACGTGGTTGGCGTTCTCGATATACGGTCTCTGGTGGCGGCGTTGCGTTCCCGCAACCACGCTCAGGTTGTAAGCCTTGGCTTTTTCTCCGGCCGCGAGGATCTGCCGGGCGCCGACCGGGTCGACGGCCACGGGCTTTTCCATGAAGACGTGCTTCTTGGCGTCCACCGCGTATTCGAAATGCGCAGGCCGGAAATAGGGCGGCGTCGCCAGGATGACGACGTCGACGCCGGAATCGACGACCTTCTTGTAGGCATCGAACCCTACGAAACATGTTTCATCCGTGAGTTTCGTGTCTTCCCGCCCTTCCATGCGTCGCCGGCACTTGTCGAGCTGGTCCTGGAACAGGTCGCCGATGGCCGTGAGTTGAAGGTTCGGCCCGGCTTTCAGGAAGTTCTGGGCGGCGCCGGTTCCTCGGCCCCCGCAGCCGACGAGTCCGGCTTTGAGCACTGGCCCGTCCGGCGCGGCGTCGTTGAACGTCAGCTTGGGAAACGTCTTCTTCTTCTCGCCGCCGCATCCGACCAGAAACATCCCGGCTCCGGCAGCTACCGCCGCACCGAAAAGGTCGCGGCGCGTAAGTTCTGTCTCACTCATATCAGGCCTCCAAGTCTTGGTTAAACTCCCACAATTTAGCCTAGAACTCCCCCAACTTCATGCAAAATCTCCCGGCTCCTCCGCGGTGCGGCGCCTGGGCTACTTTGACTCCAACTCCCGGACGACGCGGAATCCCACGTCGTTGCAGTCCGAGTACCACCAGATGCTCTTCGGGGACTGAGGGTCGGTCATCAGCCAGGCTTCGGTCCTGGTGAAGTCGCGCGCTGCCGCGCGCAGATCCGCGGCGTCGCTCTTGAACGACCCGCCCCGCACAACGTGCTCCTTGCCGGATTCGGGCCCGCGCGGATTCTGCACCGCTCCCGAGCTCGGGTATTTTGCATACGCCTCCGGGGCATACCAGTCGAGGCAGAATTCCCGCACGTTGCCGAGGGTGTTTATGAGGCCCCACGGATTCGGCTTGACCGTTGCGGGCGGGGCCGTGCGGGCTACTCCACTGCCCGCATACCTCGCGTACGCGATCAGGGGCTGCTTTTCGAATCCGAATATGCGGTTCCACCAGGAGTGCGCGGTGAAGTCCGCCGGGTCTCCCGGGAAGAAGTAAGGTGATGTGGTTCCCGCACGGCAGGCGTACTCCCATTCCGCCTCGGTCGGGAGCCGGTACTTCCTGCCGGTGACCGATGAAAGCCATTCGCAGTACACCATAGCCGCATGGTGGGTCATGGTGATTGCCGGCCGGGCGCCTCTGCCCCACCCCTGGTCCGGCGATCCGTAAGGAGGAGTCGGCCCGGTGGCCGCGACCTCGGGATCGTACGTCGGGTCACTGTGCCCGGGTGTCCCGCGTTGCGCATAGAAGACTTCCCACTCCCTCCACCGGACCTCTGTCCTGCCGATCCAGAACGGGCTCAGCTGAACCTGGCGCTGCGGGCCTTCGTCGGCATCGCGGTAAGGCTCGGAATCCGGGCTCCCGATGGTGAAAGTGCCTCCCTGGATCGCCACCATCTCGAACTTCACGTCCGATCCGGGGATCGCCTCGGTGTAATTCTTGAATTCCTCCGCGGGCGACGGGAAGGCGTTCGGATCGTAAACGTCGTCAGTGGCTTCCGTGTATTCCTCCGCCTTCTTTTCGGTGTAATGGCCGGAGTTCAGGTGGCAGTTCAGGCAGAGCACTTTGCCTTTCATGCGCTGGTAATAGAGATGGGCGTCGGCTCCCTTCTTCGTCAGCTTGGAACTGAAGAGAATCTGGTGGCATCTCAGGCAGGCGGATTCGTAGGTGAACGTGACCGCCTTTTCCAGGCTGCCCTTGGATTCCCAGTCGATCTTTTTGGTGTCCTTGAAGTAGAAGCCGTAAACGTCCTGAAGACCCAGCCGTGCCTTCTCTGTGTAATATTCCAGACCGCCCGCCGGCAGGTGGCACTCGATGCATCCGGTCACCATGCCGCTCTTCGTCGTGTAGTGCGTGCCCTTGATCCACGACGCCGTGACGTGGGGGTGCACGTGGCAGAACTTGTCGCAGAATTCATTGGTCGAGGTGTAGTCGATGCCGGCCTTTGCGCCGTAGACCACGATGAATCCGAGAATCATGCCCGTGAAGATCAAAAGTATCGTTCTCTTGCGGGTACGCGGAGCTGTTGAGTCCGACATCTGCTTTGACCTGTATTTGAATGATCGATGTTTCTCAATTCTTCATGCGATTGGCCGAAGTCTCGCCGACCGTTCGACGGGGCGGATCCACTCCCGGGAACCCCGTCGAAGTCCGTCTTTCGAGTTCATCGCCGTTCCGGCGCAGAATGACGGCCGATGCGCCGCGGACGGATTCGACCAGGGAGATCCCCTCGTCGACCGGCAGGACACTCAATGCGGTGGCCAGCGCATCCGCCGTCAATCCGTCGCGCGCGATCACCGTCACGGCCGCGGAATCCCTCAGAGCTTTCCCCGTCGCCGGATCGATGATGTGCGAGTAACGGCGGCCGTCGAGATGCGCGGACTGCAGGGCGTCTCCGGAGGTGGCGACGGCCGTGTCTCGAAGCCGAAGCCTGCCTTCCGTGCCTGAGACCTCATATCCGCTCCGGATGGCCACACTCCACCCCGACTCTCCCGGCGGCGGCGCTCCGATGCTGATGTCGCCGCCGGCATCCACCAGGGCCCTCTGGATGCCCCGGGACTTGAGGACCTTGAGTGCCTCGTCCGCAGCATAACCCTTGGCGATCGCGCCGAAATCCAGCCTCATCCCGGGAAGCAGCAGATGGACCGTCCGCTTTTCGGGATCGAGGAGCACATACTCATAACCGACCAATTCCCGCGCCCGCGCCAGCTGCGCGGCATCAGGTGCTTTGCCGGCCCGGCGCGCTTCCCGCCAGACCTGGACAAGCGGCCCGATCGTGACATCGAACGCCCCGCGCGTCATGCGCGAGAACCTGAGAGAGCTCTCGAGCACAGAGAACAGCTCAGGGCTGACCGGCCGCGCGATTCCCGCGGTATCGCGGCAAATGCGCCGGACCTCGCTGTTTCCGCGGTAGTCGATGAAGATCTGCTCGAGCTGCTCCACCCGCTCGAACGCCGCCATTGCCGCGTCGGAAGCCGCACTCGGGTCCGCGTGATATAGCGCGATGTTGAAGACCGTGCCCATCCGCGCCAGGGAAAACCTGAAGAGCTGAGGCCTTCCCGCACGCGGCCCGGCGTCGGCGCAGAGCGACAGGGCCGCCAGGACTGCCGGTATGAAGCACGGACTTCGCAGGAGACCTGCTGCGTCGCACGAACTGAAGATGCGCCGACGGGCTGGACGTGTCATTCTGTGAACAAGAAAGATAGAGGTTTTACCGACCGGTTTCAATCCAATTCCGCTGCGCAGAAATGGGACGTTTCGCTATTTTGCATGCTGGATATCGCTACCTGATCAACTGCCGCCTGCAAAACAGGGAAGCGTCCGAAATTTCCCAATTTCCCTCAGGGAATGAGAAGCACCTTGAGGGCTTCCGGCTCGGACGCGCACTCGATGGCTTCGATCCCGCGGTCCAGCGGATATTGCGCGGATATCATACCTTCGAGATTCAGCACTCCCCGGCTCAGAAGGTCCAGCGCGTTCCGGAACCGACCGCAGCGAGACCCTATCACAGAGATCTCGTTGACGACGATCCTGGAAGTGTCGAGCTGCGCCTTGTCATGGAAAGTGGATTTCAGAACGATCGTGCCTCTCGGCCGTACCAGGTCCAGCGCGAGTTGCAGTCCCGATGGCGAACCGCTGGCCTCTACCACAAAGTCCGCCGCGCATGGGAGCCAGTTTCTCGCGGTTTCCAGCGGCACTGTCTCGATCCCGGCGTCCTCTGCCACCTTCATCTTGCCCGCGTGCTTGCCTATCAGCCTCACACGGCACCCGGCGGCCAGCAGAACCCTCGCGATGAGCTGTCCCAGCTTGCCGTCGCCCAGGATCAGGACTTCCTGGCCGGAACCGATGCCCGTCTGCTCGAGAACCTCGGATGCGGCTGCCAGCGGCTCCGCGAAAACGGCGATGTGGTCCGGGATCTCGTCGGGTACTGCCAGAAGATTCGCCGGGGGCAGGCTCAGGTAGTCCGCAAACGCGCCGTCGCGACTGACGATGCCGAGAACCGTGCGCTCCGGGCAATGGCGCGCATCGCCCGCCTTGCAGCAGGCGCACCTCCCGCAGCCGGCGTTGATCTCCCCTACGACGCGCACCCCGACCTGGGAGGCTTCCGGCGATTCCTCCACCACGCCGACGAACTCGTGGCCGAGCGTGCCGGTGAAGCCTCCGTATCCACGGACAATCTCGAGGTCCGTGTTGCAGATGCCGGCCATGGTGACGCGGATCAGCGCCTCCCCCTGTTGGACCGGCCGCGGCAGGCCTCTCACAAGTGCAAGCCTTCCTTGCTCGAATCGCAGCGCCTTCATTCGCCTGCAATGATACACTTTGTCCGCCAAAACGCAGATACCGGGCGGAAAAGGGGTAAGGCCCATGGATCTTCAGGAAAAGCATGATCTGTTCGAGATGCTGGGTCTGGAAACCAGACTCAAGGGAGCAGGCTGCGGCCGCGAATGGTTTGCCACCAGCGGGGATTATCTGGACGTGTGCAGCCCGACGTCAGGCGAGCTGCTGGCGCGAGTCGAGCAGGCCGGGGAGGCCGACTACGCCAGGGCGATGAGCCTGGCCGTGGAGGCTTTCCAGTCCTGGCGTGCCGTGCCGCCCCCCAAACGGGGCGATATCGTGCGTCAGATCGGGGCCGCGCTGCGGGAGAAGAAGAGCGCGCTCGGCCGGCTGGTCTCGCTCGAGATGGGCAAGATCCTCACCGAAGGGCTGGGCGAAGTCCAGGAGATGATCGATATCTGCGACTTCGCCCTCGGCCTGAGCCGGACCCTCTCCGGCCCTACCCTCCAGAGCGAGCGTCCCATGCACCGGATGATGGAGCAGTGGCACCCGCTGGGGCCGATAGGAGTAATCACGGCCTTCAACTTCCCGGTCGCCGTATGGTCGTGGAACGCGGCGCTGGCGTTCGTCTGCGGGGACCCGGTCGTCTGGAAGCCCTCGAGCAAGACTCCGCTCTGCGCGATCGCGGCGCAGAACATCGTGAGCGAGGTTTTCCGGCGCAACGGCCTTCCGGAAGGGCTCTCCTGCGTCGTGATCGGGCGCGGTTCGGCAATCGGTGAGCGCATGATTGCGGACCCGCGCCTGCCTCTGATCAGCGCCACCGGGTCCACAAGGATGGGGAAGCGGATCGGCGAGGTCGTCGGGGCCCGGCTGGGCAGAACGATCCTCGAGCTCGGAGGCAATAACGCCCTGATCATATCGGACAAGGCCGACCTGACCGCCGCCCTGGCATCGGCATTCTTCGGCGCGGTCGGGACCGCCGGGCAGCGCTGCACATCCACACGCAGGCTGATCATCCACGAAAGCGTTTACGACACCTTTCTCGCCAAGCTGGTCGCCAACTATCAGAAGGTCAAGATCGGAGACCCTCTCGATCCGCGGACCCTCATGGGCCCCCTGATCGATGAGCAGGCGGTGACGGACTACGAGAAAGCGCTCAGAGCAGCGCGGGAGCAGGGCGGCAAAGTCCTTTACGGCGGAACGGTGCTCGAACCTCTTTTCGGCCGGCGCACATTCGTGCTCCCTACGATCGTCGAGATTGCCAACGACGCAGGGATCGTCCAGGAGGAGACCTTCGCGCCCATCCTGTATGTGATGAAATACAGGACCCTGGCCGAGGCGATCGCAATGCACAACGGCGTGCCCCAGGGGCTCTCCTCCGGAATCTTCACCGACAGCGTTGCCGAGGCCGAGACCTTCCTGAGCTGCAAGGGTTCGGATTGCGGCATCGCCAATGTCAATGTCGGGACTTCGGGAGCCGAGATCGGCGGAGCATTCGGCGGTGAAAAAGAGACGGGAGGCGGCCGCGAATCGGGTTCGGACGCCTGGAAAGCATACATGCGCCGCCAGACCAACACCATCAACTGGGGCGGCGAGGTCCATCTCGCCCAGGGCGTGGAATTCCAGGTCTGATGGCCGGCCAAGGGGCCCTGCCCCTTCAAGCCCTCGCGCGTGCCTCCGGTCAAGGAAGCCGTGCAGTGCCGCCTGCGGCGTTTGAAGATGGACGATTCCAGGTCCGGAGTCTCTAAGAGTCAGCCCTATTGTGTGACAGAGTCCGGGAAGAAGGACCTCGGATCAGTCGTGCAAGCATCCATTCGGAGCGTCGGCTCATTGACCTGCCCATCTCTCTCGCGACGCAGCGGCGGATGGCGGGAAATTCCGCAAGCATTGGCATGGACGTGGCTCGTCGCAGGAAGCCTTGGCGCCTGCATGGAGCCACTCCTGGGCCAGGACGGCCTCTACGGCAGGACAATAAAGGAAATCAGGATCGAGGGCCTCCGTCATACCCGGCGCGATGTCGTCCTGCGGGAGCTGGCGTCAAAGGAAGGGCGGCCCTATCTGGCCGAAAACGCCGACGAAGATGCGTCGCGCCTCGACAGGCTGCGCACTTTCAGCGCGATCGAAATCCGTCCATCAGAAGTCCAGGACGGTGTGATTCTGGAAGTGAGGCTGCGGGAAACCCAGCCGGTGCTTCCAGCCCTCAGCATCGATGTCAAGGACGAGGAGGGGCTCTCCATCGGCCCTGCCCTTCAGTTCCTCAACCTCAGGGGCAGGGGAATGAAGCTTTCGACGGCCGCGCGCTTCGGCGGCGCGACAACTGCGAAATTCGGTTTCGAAAATCCCTGGTACTCAGGCAACAGATACCCTTTCGAGTTTGATTTCCATCAGAGAGACCGGCCCAACAAGGTCGATGCTTTTCGAGAGATCTCCTCGGAAGTCGGATTCCGGCTCGGGCGGCACCTCGGTGAGGCCGGCCGCGCCGGCCTCATGTTCCGGTTCCTTTCGCTGGGCAGTGACACTC
>JACADW010000100.1 GCA_013388445.1 Acidobacteriota bacterium
CATGCGCACGCCGGGATATCAGCTGCCGATGCGCCTTCTGCCGCAAGTGCTGAAGGTCGCCGATGCGGGAAGATGTTGACGGTGCGCGCGACTTATGAGAACGCAATCTCCAACATCTACCTGCGGACCAGCTCGATCCCCTTGCCGGTGCCGAGATTCCGGCTATACTGCATGTCCTCCGGGTCGTTCCAGTGCTCGTGAACCCCCAGGCTTGCCAGCCGGACCGTGGGCGTCGGATGGTCGGGGTCGTAGAAAGTGCCCGAGGGAGGGTTGTCCGCCAGCGCTGCCTCGTGCAGGTAGTCGTCCGCACCCGACATGTGCGGATAGTCGTTCCACTCGGCCCACAGCAGGTCGAACGCGACCGAATCGATCGCCACCGGGTCCTGGGACACGAGCAGGCTCGAGCTCCAGTCGCCGCCGAAGGGCGCACGGTTCCATTTCTTCGGAGAACTCTCGATCGGGTGCACGCCCGCGTACAGCCCGTCGATCAGGTACAGAACCGCCTTCCCTCCGATGTGCGCATGGCCGGTGAGGTCGACGAGATCCCTGTAATGCCCGTAGCCCGGCGTTGTTCGCGCGAGGCTGTCGTGCATATTGAAATAGCCCTTCTCCACCGGCGTTCTTGCCAGCGATCCGAAGTGATTCTTGGCGCAGAGCGTGACACCCGCCGAAACGTGGCTTTTGAGGTTCGCCAGGTTGATGAAGTAGGTCGCCTCGGCGTATACGTCCGGGATATAATCCTGCGTCGTGCCGGACGGGCGCGAGCTCCAGTAGAAGGCGACCGGCGAGGGCCGGACTCCCCGCCGGGGCTGGCTCGGCGTTCCGCCATCGTGATCCATGTACTGGACGTCGGGGAAGTCCCGGCGCAGCATTTCGTAGTATTGGGCCGGAAACCGGGACAGGGGATCGCCGATCGCGATGTCGGATTGCTTCACGCCTGCGGCACTTACCAGCTGCCGAAGAAGCGCCGACATCATCTGCGGGGAGGTGTTCATGTAGTCGAGCGCTTTCGTCATTTCGTACGATTCCGGGTCGACGCTCCCGGCCCTGGTAACGATGCACCCGACGAGATTGACCTTGACCGCGATCTTCTCCCCCGCCGTATAGCTTCTGTCGGTCCCGTTGCGGGTCTTGTTGAAATGACGGAAGATCGCGCGCCAGGCCGCGGCGTCGCTGCGCTCCCCGGTGAGGGCCTGGAGCGAGCCTGACATCATCCTGTCGACTTGCGCCTGATCCGTATGGCTCGGTTCCCACCAGTGCCCCTGGCCCGGCCCCGCCCAGTCGGTGGCCTCCGGGTTGTGCGTCCAGACAACGCGCCCCGGGTTGATCCCTTTGGCGACGCCGATCGGGGCATTGGGCTCCGGGCTGTCGGCCAGCGCTGGGTCTGCCGGAAGCATCAAGAAGCCGGTGATCCCCACCGTGAGAGCAAACAGGGCGCAGGCGCAGGCGAGTCGCCGGCGGGAATCCTTTAGCAGGCGCGTGGTCCTGCGAAACGCAGCCATGGAGACAACGCTTCCGACGAGCCACAGGATAAAGCCGCCGGCGATCGGCGCCGCCATCCGCTGGCAGGGATAGGCGGCGCGCGACGTCTTGGGGACCACGCGCACCAGAAACCAGACGAGGGCCGCCAGCCCCGAGAGCGTCAACAACCATTTTCCCCAAACCGGCTTCCTTTGATGGCGGCAGTGCATGAGCATCTCCTTATCGTTCGACTATAGGATAACGCCGTCGCGTCCAAAAGGCACCCAAGGAGCAGCCCTGCGCAGGGCAAGAGGGAGAATTCTTGGACTGACCCGGGTGCGGACCGTTCAGGGAGGCACCGTCGCGTGCCGCCTGAGTCTATCCTGCGCGAACCTGCAATCCTGGATGCTGAAGGCGACGAAGGATATCAGGCTCGGAGCTTGTCCGATCTGACGACCGTGCAGGGGCAACACCCGAGCATAAACTCACGACATACTGTGCCGTCCGGCTCGCTTCTGCAACGGGGTCCATCGTATTCCACGGGCGGCCGAATGTGCAGCTCGGTCGCCGTTGGTCGTTGCCTTCACCATTGCCGATTCGCCTGCGTTCCATCGTTCCGGACGCCCGGAGAGGGCCGAGTCCGCTTTCCCCGGGATCTTTGTTTGGTATTCTGTTGGGCGCATCTGTTGACCTGAACGGAGAATGGCACTTGCCAAGCCTCGGGCTTGAAACCGGGAAACGGGTATCCTTTCGTCGGATCTGCACCATATGAGCGCGCTACTCCGGGATTTTCTGCCGGACGATCCTGAGCCGTCGGCCTGCACGCTCCTCGAGCGTTTCCTCGACTACTCCGCGAGCCTCGGCTTGACGCTCTATCCGGCACAGGAGGAGGCAGTGCTCGCCATATTGGAGGATAAGAATGTCATCCTGAACACGCCCACGGGATCCGGCAAGTCCCTGGTGGCCTCCGCCATGCTCTTCGCGGCGCTCGCGCACGGCAGGCGCGCCGTTTACACCTGCCCGATCAAGGCGCTTGTCAACGAGAAGTGGATGATGCTCTGCAGGGAGCTCGGCCCGGAGAATGTCGGGCTCTTGACGGGAGACGCGAGCGTCAACCGCGACGCTCCCGTCCTTTGCTGTACCGCCGAAATCCTGAGCAATATCGCGCTGCGGGAAGGCGAGGGCGCTTGGATCGACGATGTCGTCATGGACGAGTTCCACTGGTATGCCGACCGGGACCGGGGAGTGGCGTGGCAGACGCCGCTGCTCACGTTGCCTCAGACCAGGTTCCTGCTGATGTCGGCCACGCTGGGCGACACATCCTTCTTCGAGGAGGAGCTCACCCGGCTCAACGGGCTTCCGACCGAGAGCATCCAGTCAGGCGAGCGCCCGGTGCCCCTTGCGTTCAGCTATGCCGAGATTCCCCTGGCCCACACGATCGAGAAACTCGCGGACGAGGGCAAGGTGCCGGTCTATGTCGTCCACTTCACCCAGCGAGATGCCGCTGCAAGCGCCCAGGACTTCACGAGCCTCAAGATCTGCACGCGGGACGAGAAAGCCGCCATCGCAGCCGCGATCGCCGGCTTCCAGTTCTCGAGCCCTTACGGGTCCGAAATCCGCAAGTGGCTGAAGCACGGCATCGGCCTGCACCACGCCGGGCTGCTGCCCAAGTACCGGCTACTGGTCGAGCAACTGGCCCAGCGCGGCCTGCTCAAGGTCATCTGCGGGACCGACACCCTGGGCGTCGGCATCAACGTTCCGATCCGCACGGTCCTCTTCACGCGTCTGTGCAAGTTCGACGGGAAAAAGACCGGCATCCTGAGTGCCCGCGAGTTTCATCAGATCGCGGGGCGCGCCGGGCGCAAGGGATTCGACGAGCGGGGGTTCGTCGTCGTCCAGGCGCCCGAACACGTGATCGAGAACATCCGGCTCAGCGAGAAGGCCGCCCGGGAAGGCAGGAAGGTCGTGAAGCGCAGGCCGCCCAACCACAATTTCGTCAACTGGGACCTCAACACGTTCAAGCGGCTCATCGCTGCGCAGCCGGAACGGCTCGTCTCGCGTTTCCAGGTTTCGCACGGGATGCTGCTCAACGTGCTGAGCCGCCGGGGCGACGGCTGCAAGGCCATGCGCCGACTGATCCGAGACTGCCACGAGCCCGAGACGGCGAAGAAGGCCCACGGCCGCCGCGCCTGGCAGTTGTTTCGAGCGCTCGTCGAGCGGCGCATCATCGAATTCATCCCGAAGATGGAGGATGGCACGAAACTCCGGGTGAATGTCGAGCTTCAGGACGACTTCTCGATGGACCAGGCGCTGTCGCTCTACCTCCTCGAGACCATCCCCCTGCTGGACCCGGGCTCGCCTTACTACGCGCTGGACCTCGTCACGCTGGTCGAGGCCATCCTCGAGGATCCGGAGATCATCCTTCGCCGCCAGCTCGACAAGATCAAGGATCAGGCCGTCGCGCAGATGAAGGCCGACGGCCTCGAATACGAGCAGCGGATGGAGGAATTGGAAAAGCTCGATTATCCGAAGCCGCTGCGGGATTTCATCTACGCGACCTTAGACGCCTTCGCCGACAAGCACCCGTGGGTGGGTGAAGAGGACATCCGGCCCAAGTCGATCGCCCGCGAGATGTTCGAGCAGTTCATGTCGTTTGCGGAGTACATCTACGCATACGACCTTCAGCGCTCCGAGGGGCTGCTGCTCCGCCATCTCAACAGCGTGTACAAGGTCCTGCGGACCACCGTGCCCGATTACGCCAAGTCGGACGAGGTCATGGACATGGAGCAGTACCTGCGCACGCTCCTTACCACGGTGGATTCGAGCCTCGCCGACGAATGGGAACGGATGCTCGATCCCGGCTATCAGCCCGCCGGCCCTGTTGCCGGCGCCGCGGCGGAGCTCCGGCCCCCGGGCGCCGAAGCCACGGAGGCGGACATCACGCGCGACCGGAAGCGCTTCCTCGCCGCGGTGCGCGCGCGGATCTTCTCCTTCCTGCGGGCGTGGTCCAGGGGTGACGGCGCCTCGGCGCTCGGCGCTCTCGACAGCTCCCAGGACGCCGGCGGCGAGCACTGGACCGCGGAGCGGCTCAAAGCGGCGTGGGAGGCCTACCGCGCCGGGCACGCGGATCTCCGTTTCGATCCCGAGGCGCGCAACGTGCGCCATACGCACGTCACCCCCAATGAGGAGGCGGAGACGTGGAAGATCGAGCAGATGCTGGTCGACCCGGAGACGATCAACGACTGGGTGGCGGAGTTCGAGGTCGACCTCGCCGGATCGCGGGAGGCGAAAGAGCCTGTGATCTTCCTCAATCGCCTCGGCAGCTTCGCGGCAGATTGGATGGAGCCCGATTCGTGAAATCCGTGCATAATGCTGCGGCTTCGGACAAGACTGAGCTTGAGATAACGGGATTATGACCGATATCTGCTCCGAAGACAGGATGCCGGGCAGGCCCCGTCGGCCCGACTTAGCCGGAGGGGCAGAATCATAGCCGTGTCGAAGGTGGCCGCGTCGGGCCGCCGCGGCCTGCTCCGCCCGGGCGCATTTTCATGCATCGTTGGGGGCGTTTTGGCGCATGAGCGACCAGTCCGAAAATCCCTCCCGGCGGTGGAACCTCGGAGACCTCGGGTCTTTGCGCCTCGGAGTCAGTACATCATCGACGCTTTCACTCGAAGAACGGCATCGTCTTCATGCGCGAGCGTGCCCGCGTCGGGCTCATGGGAGGCGACATTCGCAAGGTTGCTCGAGGCTGATGAAGAACATCGCGTGGGGTCGAGCGGGGCGCGCAGCGATGATAACTCGAATTCACAAAACGCCTGTTTCAGGAGGATCTGAGCCGATATGAACCGACGTCAATTTCTCCAAAACTCGCTGTTCGCCAGCCTCTCCGCCGCAGCCCTTTGCAGGTGTGCGGCTGCGGCTCCCGGGTTGGGGTCTACAGGTTCTTGAGGTAGAGGCTCCTGAACTCGATCTTCATGGGCTTGCCGGCGTGCATTTGCAGGCCCAGCAGCCCTTCCATCGCCCTCCCCTGCGAATCCTCGTCGATGAAGCCGGCCATCAGATGCCCGTTGACGAAATGAAGCAGCACATTGCCTCTTGCGATGACATGCATCTGGTTCCAATCGCCGGTCTTGAGGAATTCCTTCAATACATCGCTCTCGCCGAGTGACGAAATCAGCTTGGCTATCCTGCCCTCAGCCATGCGCGCGAACTGGCCGCGCGGTGCCAAAAATCCTCGCCCTCGCTCCTCATACACCATGCCGGTATAGTTGTTGGCCCCGTCCATGTCGGCCTGGTAGCCCTTCATTGCCCACTTCGAAACCTCCGGCATCAGGGCGCTGCGATACTGTATGCCGCTGTTGGCCGTGGGGCTGAGCTTGAACTCCAACTTCAGCTCGAAGTCCCTGACGATGCCGCCTTTCCAGATCAGGAAGGTATTCGACCGGACGACTTTTTCGGGTGTGCTCTCGGCAACGATGGTGCCGTCTTCCGCTCGCCAGAAGGTGGGGTCCCCATCCCAGTTGTCCAGGGCCTTGCCATCGAAGATCGCTTCGAACCCCGCGTTGTCGTCAGGAATGGGCGCAGGACGGGCAGGTGGTGCTTGCCGGGCTATGGCCGCCGGCTGCTGCGATGACGCCTTGGTCACACGAGATATCCACATGAAACCGGCACAAAAGACGAGGATCGCGAGCAGACTGATCACCATAGAAGGGCGCTTCGCGAACGGCGAGAGCATGTTTCCTCCAATCATGGCTTCTGGAGTTCAATGACCGCCACTCCATAGCATCCTTGCTGCTCGACATCAAGCTCTTTCGCGGCACCCCGGGCATAGCCTCCGGCAACTCGCGGCGGTTCGAGGACAAGTTCGGAGATCATGCTCAGTTGCCAATTCGGATCAAAGCGGGCCAGGAGCATGCAGCATGAGGCGTCATCACGTTCCGGAACTGGCTCTAACCCGATTCCCGCTTCCCTGGCCTCCAGTGCAATCCCGAGCGGTCCTCCTGAAAGTAGCGCTATCCAGAGGCCCGCAAGGGACTGTTCCGATGGCGGAGATATCTCACGACAAGCTAATGACCACCCATCATGGAGCGGATCTGCATTTCAGGATTTCAGGGATGTGCCGCCTTGCCCCCCTGACTCCGCCGCTTCAAGGGTTATCAGCGGCTGGTGACGGCCAGGCACCGGCGGCGGCTACAGTCCCGTCCAGACTCGTCAGGCGGCAGTCCCATCGGCGTCCGTCTTCGAGGACGAGCGTTACGGGTTTGTCCAGCAGGTCATACAGGGCGAGGTAGCCCCTCTGCCGAAACTTGGCAAAGGGATACGGCTCGCCCCTCGGTCCCGCGAGATACACACGGATCGTATAGAAAACCTCGCCGATCTCGACTCCATCTTGCAGGATCTTCCCTGCCCCCTCGAGGTCTTCAGCCCATCCGCTCACAGTACCATCCCCAGTTGCCGGCAGATCATGAGATTTCGTGGTGCGCGAGCAGCTCGAGTGCCTTCACCATGGCCGAGTGATCCCACTGGGACCCACCGGCTGCGGCGCACGCGTTGAACAGCTCCTGCGCCGTCGCCGTGTTCGGCAGGCTCAGGTGCATCGACCGGGCCGCCTGAAGCGCAAGGTTCAGGTCCTTCTGGTGCAGCTCGATGCGGAAGCCGGGCGCGAACGTCCGCTTGATCATCCGCTCGCCGTGGACTTCCAGGATGCGCGAAGAGGCGAACCCTCCCATCAGCGCCTGGCGCACCTTGGCCGGGTCTGCCCCCGCCTTGGCCGCAAAGAGCAGCGCCTCGCCCACCGCTTCGATCGTGAGGGCCACGATGATCTGGTTGGCCATCTTGCAGGTCTGCCCGTCGCCGTTGCCGCCGACAAGCGTGATGTTCTTTCCCATGAGCTCAAAGAGGGGCTTGACGCGATTGAACGCGGCTTCGGTGCCCCCCAC
>JACADW010000142.1 GCA_013388445.1 Acidobacteriota bacterium
GCGGGGGGCGGCGGCGGCGGAGGCGGCGGAGCGATCAGGAATGTCAGAAGCTCCTGCTCCGGCAGGACGTTGAAGAACACAAGCGGCATGATCACGACCACAATGACCGCCACCACATGAAGGATCAGGGAAACGATCAAAGTCAGGATCCGCTTCCCGAGATCTCCACGACTCGTTTGATCCAAAGTTTCAAACATTTCTTCCCCTCATGGACTGCCCCTGGGGCGACATAGATGGGGCATTGCGGCTCACTGATTTAAGGCGCGATGTTAATATCGAGCCTCAAAAAGTGTCAAGCAGTTTTTCCTCCGCATGCCTGTGAATTACGGACGCTTTCATGCTTGTTGAGCGCCACGTTCGATCCTCCGAGGAGGCCGGCGTTCGGCGGATCAAGCCGTCCGGCGCTTGGGCCTCTCTCCGCTTGACTTATACCACCATTCCACAATGGGACCTGCGATCCCCACCGTCGAGTACGTTCCGATGATGATCCCGACCGTCAGAGCGAAAGAAAACCCGTTCAGCACCTCCCCGCCGAACATCAGCAACGAGAAGACTGCCAGGAAAGTCATCCCGGAGGTCAGTATGGTGCGGCTCAGCGTCTGGTTGATCGACAGGTTGATGACCTGCGTAAGCGATTCCTTGCGCATCAGGCGCAGATTCTCGCGCACGCGGTCAAAGATCACGATAGTGTCATTCACGGAATAGCCGACCAGGGTGAGCAGCGCCGCGATCACGTTCAGCGATATCTCTTTCTGCGTCAAGGCAAAAAGGCCCAGAGTTATGGTCACATCGTGGAAGAGAGCCACGATTGCGGCCACTCCGTAAATCGGCCGGAAGCGAAAACCGATGTAGACCAGCATCCCTAGAAACGAGAGGCCTACGGCCAAGGCCGCTCTGCGACGGAGGTCCGAACCGACCACGGCACCCACGCTTTCGACCCCCTTGACCGCGAAGGGTCCCGGGTAGAAACCCTTCTTCAGGGTTTCCACGGCCGCGATCGAAGCCCCCGGAGCCGATCTCAATTCGTCAAGGGAGGTGAGGAGGCCTTCCTTGACCCTGTTGCGATAATCCAGCATGGCGGTGCCGACCGCGACATAGTGCGCTTCGATCTCCTGCGAGGTCTTGTTCTGGGCCTTCCAGTTATCCGGATCGTTGTCCAGGAGCGCCTTGACGACGGTGTCCAGGCCAGTGTTGTTGAAATCAAGGCGCGAGGTTCCCGCGTTCGCCGCGTCGAAGGTCTCGCGCAGCAGGGCCTGCAGCTTGCGTTGACCCGCGTCGACATCCTGCTCGGACCCGAATACCGTCTGCATGCGAACGATGACCGTGTTCTTTGCCGGGTCGTCATACCTCTGGATGGTCGTCGTCCCGACAGCTTCGGGTTTCAGTGACCTCCGGATCAGATCGATGTCGGGCGTGCTGTTGAACTTCAGGTATATGACCGTTCCACCCGTGAAGTCGATTCCGAGCGCGAACCCCCCGTGCAGATAATACGCGATGCCCCCGATCAGAAGCAACGCCCAACTGGTCAGGAAGAAGAACCACTTCTTCCCCAGCCAATCAATGGAGACGTTTCTGAATATTTCCACTGCGAACTCCCGGAGTAATATCGGAGGGATCACTCCATGGCGTCCGGCCCGCCAGCCCGCTCACAGGCCCCACATCCCATTCGACCCCGAAGGGCTCCCTCCGGTTCCCTCAAATCGAAAGCTTTTCGATCTTGCGCGCGCCGAGCATCCATTCAAACAGCCGATGCGACACGTAGACAGCCGTGAAGACGTTGGCGAGGAGACCCGCCGTCAGCGTGATTGCAAAGCCGCGGATCGGGCCGGTTCCGAATTGAAACAGGAAGGCGGCGGCGATCAGCGTCGTCGTGTTCGTGTCGAAAATGGTCCAGAAAACCCTGTTGAATCCCGCGTCCACCGCGGCACGGACCGTCTTGCCGGAGCGCAACTCCTCTTTGATCCTCTCGAATATGAGGATGTTGGCATCGACCGCCATGCCGATGGCGAGCGCCACCCCGGCTATCCCAGGCAGCGTCAGCGTCGCCCCGACGGCGCCCATGAAGCCGAGGAGGATCAACAGGTTACCTAGCAGGCACCAGACAGCGTTCAAACCCGACCATTTGTAATAGGCTACTATTGCGATCACGACCAGCGACAGGCCGATCAGAGAAGCCATCACACCTGCCCGGATCGAGTCGTTCCCCAGCGAGGCGCCGACGGTCCTCTCCTCCAGAATCCTCAGTGAGGCCGGCAAAGCGCCGGAGCGCAGCAGCAACGCAAGGTCCTCCGCCTGCTGAACCGTAAAACTGCCGTGGATGATATTCTCGGCTCCGAGCCGCTCGTTGATGACCGGAGCGGAGCTGATTTGCCTGTCGAGGACGATGGCCAGCCGATCGCCGACATGCTGTGCACTGGCGCGGGATATCAGCTCGGCCCCCTCCGAGTTCAGGAAGAATCCGACCGCCGGTGCGCCATTCGAATCCGTCGACCGCCGCGCGCTCTTCAGGTGCTTGCCGGTTATAGTCGGCACGCTGCTCACAACCATGTACTCGATCCTCTGATCCTCCTGCCGGTCGTCCCTGTAAGGGAATATCTCATAGCCGTCGGGGATCTTGCCCCCGTTGCCCTGTACCGCCGCCTCGATCGTCGAAAAGGGTCCTCCCTGTTCCCTCTTGACAAGCCGGAGCTCAAGCTGCGCCGTGTTCTGAATGAGCTCCTTGACCCTCTCCGGATCATCGATTCCGGGCAACTCGACGATGATCTGGTCCTGCACCTCCTTGCCGCTTCCTCCATACACCTGGAGCGTGGGCTCCGTCACGCCGAGCGCGTTGACGCGCCGGTCCAGGGTCTCGAGCGCCTGCCGCACTGTCGACTCCTGAAGCTGTCGAAGGTAGGGACCCTGGAAGCTCAGCGAGTAGTTGGTCTTGCCCTCGCTGACCGAACTCCGGACTGAATACTTGCGCCCGAAGTCCGAGGAGAGGTAGTCGCGGACATCCTTGTCACGAGCGGAGTCCACCTGCTCGATCTCGATCGTCTGCCCGGTGCCCTTCCTCACGATTCCATAGGACAGGTTGCGCGACCTCAGTTCCTGCCCGATCCGCTCCGCGTCCTGCGCAAGCTCGGCATTCAGGGCATCGTCGGTCACCACCTGCAGCACGAGATGTATGCCTCCCTTGAGGTCGAGTCCGAGGGGCATCCGCGAGAACCAGGGCTGCCCCTTCCCGCGCGGGCTAACGAAATAGAAAATGCTGATCGCGAAGACTGCCGCGATCATCAGAAGTCTCCACCTCAGGTTCCTTTGCATGACAGTACCCTAGTCACTGGCTCCCCGAGTCTCGGCCCTCTCGAGAACGCTCTTTCCTGCTTTCAGCTGGGGGGAATTAGCTGCTCTGGGATTCGTCGGGAGATTGAAGTCCGGCGATGGCATTCCTGGAGATCTCAATCTTGACTTGATCCGCGATCTTGAGGATGAGGGTCTTTTCTTTCACCCCTGCAACAACTCCGTAGATACCCGAACTCGTAATGACCTTGTCGCCGGCCTTAAGAGCGCTGATCATCAAATCCAGCTTCTTCTGCCTCTTGCGCATCGGCATGAAGATGAGGAGGTAGAAGATCACGCCGATGATGATGATGGGCGCGAACTGCACCAGTATGTTCTGTGGACCTGCCTGCTGCGCCAGAACCGGCGTCATAGACACATTTCACACGGTGATCACAGGCTCGCCTGCACGGTGCCGTAAGACATGCCCAAAGCTACTCGGGCCATTTCTCCATGCACTCCAGCCACTTACCAAACGCTTTGGAGGCGATAGCCTCCCTTATTTCCTTCATCATGTCAAGATAAAAGGACACATTGTGCATCGTGTTGAGGATGGCGGAAAGATGCTCTCCGGACATAAACAGATGCCTGAGATAGGCCCTCGAATACCTCCTGCACGTCAGGCATCGGCAGGCAGTATCCAGCGGCCGTTCGTCGCCGGCATAGCACGCATTCTTGATGAGTATCCGACCCTCGCTGGTAAACAGACAGCCGTTTCGCGCGTTGCGGGTGGGGAGGACACAGTCGAACATGTCCACGCCAAGCGCCACACTCCGGACAATGTCCCGCGGCGTCCCCACACCCATGAGGTACCGGGGCCGGCAGGACGGCAACAGGGGCAGCGTCAATTCCAGCACCTCAAACATGGCGCTCTTCGGCTCACCGACGCTCAGGCCTCCGACCGCTATCCCTTCGAAACCAAGCTCGACCATAGCCTCAGCCGAGCGCGTGCGGAGCCCCGGATAAACCCCTCCCTGCACGATGCCGAACAGGGCCCTCGCCCCATCCGCACTGATACGCCAACGCTCGGCGCACCTTCTAGCCCATTGTACCGAGAGCTCCATGGAGCGCTCGGCGTCGGCAAAACTGCAGGGATAGGGGGTGCAGTCGTCCAGGACCATGGCTATGTCACTCGACAGCACGTGCTGGATGTCGATGACGCTCTCAGGCGTGAGGAAGTGCGAGCTGCCGTCGAGATGCGACTGGAAATGGACGCCTTCGGGCGTGATTCTCCGCAGGTCACGATGGCTATATATCTGGTAACCGCCGCTGTCGGTCAGTAATGCCCTGTCCCAGGCCATGAAGCGGTGCAGCCCGCCGCACCTATGAATCGTCTCCGGGCCCGGGCGCAGATACAGATGGTAGGTGTTGGCGAGCACCATCCGGGCGTCCAGGGACTCCAGCCATTCATGGGGCAACGCCTTGACCGTGGCCGCGGTTGCTACCGGCATAAATACCGGCGTCGGGACGTCGCCGTGCGCCGTGTGCAGGATGCCCGAACGCGCGGCCGTTGCCGCATCGTCGGCAACGATCTCGAAACTGAATCTGGCGCTCATATGCTGTGCGCGCCGGATCCGTACCCGGAGGCAGCATCAGCCGCACAGCCCGGGCGTCTCCGGACGCCAGAGCCTCCTCCACGATGAGGTATAGTAATGATCATGCGGTTCGGTGTCGTAGGCGCGCGTCTGGCCGGCTCCCATCTCGGATTCCTGCTCGCGCGCTCGGGTCACGAGGTTCTCCTCTTCGACGGCTTGGCCGAAGGCGAGAAACCCTGCGGCGGCGGCGTGACGCCGAAAGCGATCGACACCGTGGACTGGTTCGCGGCTCATGACCTGCCGCACACGGTCATCGGGACCCTGCGGTTCATCACGCGGGACGGCAGGACATCAGAAATGAATCTGCACCGCCCCATCCACATTTTCTCGCGCGGCGTGCTCGACCAGGCCCTCAGAAACGACGCCATCGCTGCCGGGTGCCGCTTCATCGCGCAGCGTGCCGTACGATTCCAGGAACGCGCCGGCCGCTGGGCCATAGCCACTGCCGATGCGGTTCACACCGTGGACTTCCTGGTCGGGGCCGACGGGGCCAGGAGCACCGTGCGCTCGATCGTCGCCTCCAGTTTTGAGGCCGGCGACCTCTCCCTCGCGCTCGGCTACTATCTCCCAGGCTCTCACCACAGCAACTCCGTGGTCACCGCCTTCCAGGAGCCGGAATTCAAAGGATACCTCTGGTCCTTTCCCCGTGTCGACCATTCCTCTGTCGGGATTCTGCGCTGGTTGCCTGACGCCACTGCCAGAGATCTCCGCCGCCGCGTCGATGAATTCGTCGTCCGACACTATCCTGCGGAAGCCGGAATGGGTCGTCTCTATGCCGCCTGTATCCCCTGTCTGAGCGCCCGCCGGCTCTCGAGGCAGCACGTCTGCGGTCCGACCTGGGCACTCGTAGGCGATGCAGCAGGTTTTGCGGACGCCATCACAGGCGAGGGGATCTATTACGCTCTGCGCTCCGCCGCACTCCTGGCCAGGGCAATTCAGGCCGGAAGGCCATGTCTTTACGAGCGATACTGGCGAGAAGAGTTCGGTCCTGAGCTTGTTCGTGCCGCCGAGCTCCGCGAGGGATTCTACAGCAGGCGGCTGCGCGGCCGCAGCCTGGCGGAACACGCAGTGCATCTCGCCGGATCCAGTTCAAAGGCAGCAAGGCTTGCCGGAGAAGTCATTTCCGGGGAGAAGAGCTACGACCGGCTGCTCTGGCAGATCCTTCTCTGGTGCCCCCAGCTGCTGTGGCAGGCCCTGCGCAGCCGGTCGCGATAAACGGGCATCCCCACCCCTCCCCAGGACCGGACCCAGAGCAGCGACTGGCTGTCCGTCAGAAAGAGATCCCTGCCGGAAACTGCGACACCGACCAGCGTAGGAGCCGCAATGACGTGATCCATCCCACCTGCGGCCGGAGAGAACCGGAACAGGCCCTTCTTGCCCTCGTAGCACGCCGCGATCAACAGGTCGCCGTCCGGCAGAAATGCCATCCCCTGCGGGCGCGCCAATCCCCGGAAGACGGCCTCCCGGCAGCCGTCCGGCGCAATCCGGTAAATGCTGTCACGCAACGCAAAGGTCGGCCCGGTGACGTACACCACATCATTCCTGTCAATGGCCACGTGATATGCAGACACGCTGGGCTCCAGACGCGCGAATTCCTCCCTCTCGCCACGCGCCGGATCGACACGATAGATCCGGCCGGTCCTGTCACCGACGTACAGCCTGCCCTGAGAATCGAAGGCGATGCCGCAGGAAACACCCAGATCCTCGGCCACCACATCGAGGGTTTCAAAATCCGTGTAGCGATACACGATCCCATCGTTGCGGCTCGAAACGTAGAGCTGACCGTCCGGACCGAAGGCCAGGCCGGTGGGATTCATTATCTGGCAGCTGAACGGAACCTTGTCGCCTTCCCGCGTCACGCGCACCAGAGGCTGGGATACCTCCTGCCCGCGACTGCCGCTGATAGTCGTAATCACGGTTCCATCCGGCGCCACGACCGGATTGCTTACCGGGTGCAACCCCGCGGCCAGCCTGATCGCCGGGGTGAAAGGAAAGGCCGCCGAGCTCCGCGAGCCGGAAATCAGAAATACTCCGGTATCACCGGAATCCTCAGGAACCCGGGCGATGATCCTGTCGCCTGACGCCGATACTATCTCGCCGGCCGTGTTTCCGAAAACGACCTTTGAATGAAATGGGAGCCCGGGCTCAAAACCGCGGCAGTCGATCAAAACCTCGCCCCCGGGGACACCCACACGGGGCAGCACATCCAGGATGACGAGATCTTCCGGACGCATGATGCGGAATTATGGCATCCGTGTCGCTGGCTGACAAGGTGCGGCAGCAGGGCCCGCACTCGGCACCATAGCGCAGCCGGGCCGAGCCGAGGGAACCGGGAAGATGGACACGTCTTCCTGTTCTGCCGGTTGCATTCGATCAGGCACTTGTATCTGGCATGCGAGGCAGGGAAACGTCCCTGATTCTTTATGCCTCCCGCGCCGCACACCCCGGGGAGCGATAACTTGCGCCGTGATACCAACCGGCGATGCGGATCATGCCCCCGTGCAAGAGCCCCCGCTCTGAGTGCAGCGATGAGGCGCGTTGACACGGCCCGAGGGTGAAAATAACATTGGTTGTTTATCGGCTGTGCCGCCGGAGCATCAGAGGGAATGGACGCACCGACATCGCAGAACGGAGATGCCATCAGGGTGGTGGGCGCCCGGGTCCACAACCTCCGCAACCTCACCGTCTCCATTCCGCTCAACGCGCTGACCGTCATCACGGGCGTATCGGGAAGCGGGAAGAGCAGCCTCGCCTTCGACACCCTTTATGCCGAGGGCCAGCGCCGCTACGTAGCCTCCCTCTCCGCCTATGCCCGGCAGTTCCTCGAACGGATCGACCGCCCCGATGTGGAGGACATCGTCGGCATCTGCCCCGCGCTCGCCATACGGCAGAGGACCTATACAAGAAACCCAAGATCCACGGTGGCCACGGTCACGGAGATCGGCGATTACCTGAGGCTGCTGTATGCCAGGATCGGAGTCACCCGCTGCCACCAGTGCGGCAGGGTCGTCGAGAGGGACACACCCGACAGGATTGCCGATTTCGTCCTATCTCTCCCTTCCGGTACCCGCCTCCTGCTGTGCATACCGCTTCGCATGCGGGATGCCGATACGCCGGGATCATCCGCCGACTCGGGCCGGTCGCGTGCGCGACGCAGCGACGCCCGAGCCACCGGCCTGGACCCCGCCGCGCGTTTGCGGATGATCGTGCCTGGACTCGAGCGGCAGGGATTCGCGCGCCTCCTGGTCGGTGCTGAGGTCGTCGAACTGGCGGGCGCGCCGGAGCTCTTCAGCAGGAATCCGGATGCCGATCTCAAGATCGTCGTCGACCGACTGATCGTACAGGATACGATCCGTAAACGGTTGATCGACTCGCTCGAGACCTGCATGCGCGAAGCGGAAGGCCGGATCGAGATCCTCCTCCCTGCGGATGACCCGGCCGGGATCCAGGAGATGATCGAGACCCGATTCCCGGAAATCAGATGGACCCCCCACCCGGCAGGCACACTCGTAAAATTCAGCGATCGGTTCGAATGCCAGCTCTGCCGCACCACCTATGAAGAGCCGGAGCCGCGGCTCTTTTCCTTCAACAACCCGTTCGGAGCATGTCCCGAATGTCAGGGGTTCGGCAACACAATTACGCTGGACCTTGACCTGGTCATCCCCGACAAGAGCAAGAGCCTGTCGCAAGGAGCAGTCCATCCGTGGACCAGGCCGCGCTACCGGGCCTTCCAGAGCCGGCTCATTCAGTTCGCCGAAAGGCAAGGCATTCCGCTCGACGTCGCGTGGTCGGAGCTCAGTGAAGCGGCCAGAACATGGATCGTCGAAGGGAAGGATTCGTTCCCGGGGATTCTCGGTTTCTTCGACCATCTCGAAAAAAAGAAGTACAAGATGCATGTCCGCATCTTCATCAGCCGTTACCGGGGATACACTACCTGCCGGAGCTGCCAGGGGCGGCGGCTGCGCCGAGAGGCCCGGGACGTCTATGTGGGCGGCAAGGCGATAACCGAGATCCTGGCCATGACAACGCTCGAGGCAGCGAGGTTCTTTGCGGCTCTGCGGCTCTCGCAGGCCGAGGAGGGAGTGGGCGCCAGGATCCTGAAGGAGATTCGGCAGCGCCTGGATCTCCTGCTCCGGGTCGGTCTCGAATACCTGACGCTGGACCGGCTCTCGTCGACACTCTCCGGCGGCGAATCACAGAGGATCCAGCTTGCCACTTCTTTGGGATCGATGCTGGCTGGGACGCTCTACGTACTCGACGAACCGAGCATCGGTCTGCACCCGCGGGACAACCTGCGCCTGATAGAAACGCTCCTGAAGCTCAAGGAGCTGGGCAATACGGTCGTGGTTGTCGAGCACGACCCGGAGATCATGCGCAGCGCAGACCACATCATCGATCTGGGACCACGGGCGGGCGAGAACGGCGGGCGGATCGTGGCGGAAGGTGACTTCGCATCAATTGTGAGGGAACCGAATTCCCTGACCGGACGATATTTGAGCGGAGAGGCAAGGATCTCCGTCCCGCTATTCCGCAGGATGGACAACGGACGCTGTTTGGAGCTGATCGGCGCAAGGAGACACAACCTGAAGGATCTCAGCCTGAAGATCCCGTTGGGAATGATGGTTTGCGTGACCGGCGTCAGTGGGAGCGGAAAGTCAACCCTGGTCCATGATGTCCTCTATGTCGCGATCAAGAAAGCCAAGGGCGAACTCAAGGACGTCCCAGCCGGTTGCCAGTCACTCCATGGAGCGGACAAGATCGCGGACGTCGTCCTGGTGGACCAGTCTCCGGTCGGCCGGACTCCACGATCGAATCCCGCCACCTACGTCAAGGCCTTCGACGACATCCGAAGCATTTTCGCCGAAACGCGGGATGCGTACTCAAGGAACCTCGGCGCCGCCCATTTCTCGTTTAACCTGAGCGGCGGGCGCTGCGAGACCTGTCAGGGCAGCGGCACGATCACCGTCGAGATGCAGTTTCTGGCTGACGTGGAGTTGACCTGCGAGGACTGCCGGGGCAAGCGGTTCAAACCATCCGTTCTCGAGGTGACCTACCGCGGCCGGAATATCGCCGAGGTGCTGGACCTGACCGTCCACGAGGCGATGGACTTCTTCGCCGGTCACAGCCGGCTGTTGAAGAAACTGCGCGTGCTGGAAGAGATCGGTCTGGGCTATCTGCGCCTGGGGCAGTCCGCCACGAGCCTCTCCGGAGGCGAGGCACAGAGGATGAAACTCGCGTCGTACATCGCGCGCGGGAGCACGGCCGACTCCCTCTTCATCTTCGACGAACCTACGACCGGCCTGCATTTCGACGACATCAAGAAGCTGCTCGCCGCGCTGGACAAACTCATCGGCCAGGGCAACTCCGTCATCGTAATTGAACACAACATGGATGTGATCAAGACGGCCGACTGGATCATCGACCTGGGACCCGAAGGAGGCGACGCGGGAGGCGAGGTCGTTTTCGAAGGCAGCCCGGACGACATCATCGCCTGCGAACGCTCCTACACCGGTCAGTTCCTCAGGCGCCATCTGCAAATTGACGATTGACGAGTGCCCAATTCATCCTGCAATCACGAGGAATGCGCCTTCTTGGGAGGTTTGGATCCTGGCAAAGTCTGAGTCCCTTTCCCCCAGTACTCGTCAACCTGTTGACCCTGCGCGCCGAGGTTCAGTATGATTCTGTTGGCTCCTGCAACGTTGGTGATGGCATAAGACGTTTGAGCCAACAGTCTATTTGAGCGGGTGCCTGGGTCGTTTCACGGTGCGCGAGCTTTTCCATCAGGAACTTGCTTGCCTGAAGTGAATCGCAGGGCGCCCCCTTGGTGAACAAGGTTCAAATAGATCCTGCCACACGGCGGCGCGGGAGCCCTTTCTTTTGCGTCCTCTCGGCGAGGCAGCGCCTGAATCGAGGCACCGTGCGAGTCCTGTTTGTCGGTGATGTGTTTGGGAAGCCGGGGAGGCGGATTCTCGATCTGAGACTGCGCGCTCTGATCCTGGAGCATCGGATCGACTTCTGCGTGGCCAACGTCGAGAATGCCGCCGGTGGCTTCGGCCTCACTCCTCAGATAGCCGAGGAGCTGCTTTCCAAGGATATCGACCTGCTCACGTCCGGCAACCACATCTGGGACAAGAAAGCGATCATCCCCTACCTGAGCACGCAACCCCGCCTCCTGCGCCCTGCCAACTACCCCGTCTCTGCACCGGGGGTTGGGGTTTTCCTGGACGACACGCGTTGCGGCGTGCGCGTCGGCGTGCTCAACCTGCAGGGTCGAGTCTACATGCCTGCAATCGATTGTCCGTTTGCAGCGGCCAAGGCGGCGATCGAACAGATACGGAAAGAGACACCAATCATCGTCGTCGACTTTCATGGGGAAGCCACTTCCGAGAAGCAGGCCTTCGCCTGGTGCTTCGACGGCATGGTCAGTGCCGTGGTGGGCACGCACACGCACGTCCAGACCGCCGATGAGCGGATCCTTCCGCGCGGAACCGCGTTCATCACCGATCTCGGCATGACCGGTCCATACGACTCTGTGATCGGGTCGGTCACGGACCTCGCCCTCGAGAGGTTTCTTACCCAGATCCCGGTGCGCCTGGAACCGGCTTCGGCCAATCCACGGTTTTGCGGAGCCGTGATCGAGATCGACGAACAGACCGGGCGCGCGAACTCCATACTCCGCCTGAATATGCCGGCCGGCGGCTGATCCCGTTCCGTTGCGCGTCGGGGCGGGTGCCGCTGCGTTTTGCAGGCGAAACGCACCAGGGTGTTGGCATTCACTGCAGAAAACGGTCAAGGAGGGAGACGCACTCCAGCGAGCGGCGGCTCAGGGATTCATCCAGCTTCTGTATTTCATCCGCCACCCGCTGGGCATCGTCGGCAAGGCTCAGGGCCGCGAGGATCGCCACCTTCAGCGTGTCCACAGCGCCGGTACTCTCGGCGATTTCGCGCATGCGCCTGTCAAGCAGGAGGCACAGCCGGTGCAGCTGCTCGGGATCGCCGCTGGTCCGCAGCGTGTACTCGCGATCGTAGATCTTGACCTTGACCACTTCAGATCGCGGTTCAACCATGGTGTTGACCTGCCTCTGGCGCGGTGCCGGGCGGGCCTACCTGGTCTCGAGCGTAGCCAGAAGATTCAGCGCTTTCTCTACACGCTCACGAAGCTCCTCACGTTCCTTTTGAAGTGAGGCGAGCGTATCGCTCGCGGAATCTTCCTTGGCCTTGATGGCGTCGAGTTCCGCCCTGAGGCTGCCGTTTTCCGCCCTGAGAGTCTCATTTTCCTTCTGGATGGCCTTGAAGGCTTCGACCACCCGGTAGATCTTGTCCTCGAGATGGCTGAATCTCTCGAGGCCGGTCAGTTCCAATTGGGCCTTGGTACTTGCCATATTCCTCCTACCTGACCTGAGCGCCGAAGGAATCGCGGAGAAACTCCGTGACATTATCGCTGAACCCCTGAACCCGGTCAATCGTGAGTGTCCGCTGGCGGTCAAGGAAAACGAGGTGTACGGTCAGGCTCACCTTGCCGTCAGGGATACCCGGGCCCGAGTAGACATCGATCAGGTCCAAAGATTGGAGTTCTGCGATCCCGAGACCGGTAATCCCCCGCGCGATGTCGCCGTAGCGCACGCTCCTGTCGACGAGAAAGCAGAGGTCTCTTTCCACCGCCGGATACCTGGGCAGCGGCTCGTAGCGCACGGGCATGAATGCGTGCCGGCACAGCGCATCGAAATCAACTTCTGCAAGGTAGACCGGCTGGCGCAGCTTGTAACTCTCCTGGAGTGAGGGGTGGAGCGATCCCAGGACTCCTGCACGCGTACCCCCGATCACGAGCGTCGCCGCATCCGCCGGATTGAGCCAGGCTACGTCGCAACCGGGCAGGACGTCGGCTTCGGCACTTCGCAAACCGGCCAGCAAGGCGGTGATGGCCCCTTTCAGGCTGAAGAAATCGTAATCCTGTGCCGGCTGCCTCCAGTTGCATTCGGTGAAGCCGCCCGTCCCCAAGATCCCTAGCGAGCGTCCTTCGACGGGCAGAGCATCCGGTCCCGTCCGGAACGTCTTGCCGATCTCGAATAACCGCACGCGGCGGACGTCATGGTTGACATTGCGCTGCGCCGAGAT
Source organism: Acidobacteriota bacterium (assembly GCA_013388445.1). Taxonomy (GTDB): domain Bacteria; phylum Acidobacteriota; class UBA6911; order UBA6911; family UBA6911; genus JACADW01. The sequence continues at coordinate 13,032 of JACADW010000142.1, forward strand.
CACGAGGCCGGGTGCCAGAGTGGTGCGCAGGTAGTGCGTATCCTCCGTCAGGGGATTCCTGATGACCGCGCGGTCCACAGTCGGCACGGCAAACCGTTCGAGCTCCTGTGCTCCCGAAAAGCTGAGATTCACTGCCTCGCTGTAACCCATGCCCAGCAAAACCCGTCGCGCTGCACTCTCAAAACGCTGCACCGGCGAATGCGTGCCGGCGGACCAGCTCGGCGGCATGGTTGTCGGGATGTTCTGGTAGCCATAGAACCGGGCCAGCTCCTCGATCAGGTCCGCCTCGAACTCCATGTCCGCACGGTATGACGGACACGTTACCAGCCAATGCCCCTTTCCCATGCGCCGCAGCCTGAAGTTGAGGCGCGAGAGCGTGACCTCGACGAATGCATCCTCGAGCTGCACGCCCAGCAGCGATTCCGCGCGCCGCTTGCTGAGCTCGATCTGGACGCGCGGGAGGCACTCCGGGTAGATGTCCTGGAGGCTTCCGGCAAGCCTCCCCCCGGCCAACTCGATGACCAGCTGGGCGGTGCGTGAAATGGCAGCAACGGTTCCGTCCCAGTCGACGCCGCGCTCGAAGCGGTAGCTGGCTTCCGTGGAGAGATTCAGCCGCTTTGATGTGCGGCGGATGGACCTCGGCAGGAAATAGGCACATTCGAGCAGCACGGTCGAGGTCTTGAGGGAAATCTCCGTCTGCAGTCCGCCCATAACCCCTGCGATGGCTACCGGATCTTCGGCGTCATTGATGAGAAGCATCTCGCGGTCGAGCGTGCGCTCGATTCCGTCGAGCGTAGTGATCTTCTGCCCGTCGGCTGCCCGGGCCACGACGACCTTCCCCCCCTTGAGGAGGTGGAAATCAAACGCATGGAGCGGATGCCCCATCTCGAGCAGCACATAGTTCGTGATGTCAACGATGTTGTTGATCGGGCGCATGCCGCAGGCCTCGAGCCGCTTCTGCATCCAGGGCGGCGAGGTCCCGAGCCTGACTCCGTCCAGCACGAGGCCGTTGTATCGCGGGCAGAGATCCGGATCCCGGATCTCGATCTGGTAGGGCACCCTCTCCTTGCGAAGCCGGACCGGATGCCGAGGTTTCGGGATTCGGACGGGTCTCTGATAGATCGCCGAGATCTCACGGGCGATCCCGATGTGGCTGAGGCAGTCCGGCCTGTTTGCCGTAACTTCGATCTCAAAAACCGTGTCCCCGCAGACTCGTGCAACGCCTTCCACAACCAGGCCGGACATGGTCAGATCGCTCTGAAGTCTCTCCGGATCTTCCGGAAGCTCGATGTAGTCCTTGAGCCAATCGATGCTTATCTTCATGACAGGTGCTCCCGGCTAGAACTGTCTGAGAAAGCGCAGGTCGTTTTCCCAGAACAGCCTGATGTCTTCGACCCCGTATTTGAGGATCGCCACTCGATCGATGCCCATGCCCCAGGCGAAGCCGGAATATCGGCTGTCGTCGACACCCGACATACGCAACACCTTGGGGTGAACCATCCCGGCGCCCAGGATCTCGATCCAGCCAGTCTGTTTGCAGATGCGGCAGCCCTGGCCGAAGCAGAATATGCAGGAAATGTCCACTTCCGCTCCCGGTTCAACGAAGGGGAAATAGCCCGGCCGGAGGCGCATTCGCGTATCGGGATGGAAGATGCGTTTGAGGAATGTCTCCAGCGTGCCTTTAAGATCCCCCATCGTGATTCCCTCGTCCACAACCAGCACGTCCACCTGGAAGAACATGGGCGAGTGCGTGGCATCGAATGGATCGCGACGATAGACCTTTCCAGTGCTGACCGCGCGGATGGGAGGCTTCATCGTCTCCATCGCATGGACCTGAACCGTTGAGCAGTGAGTGCGCAGGAGTGTCAATTCAGGCTCGTCAAAATAGAACGTATCCTGGGCATCCCGCGCCGGATGTTCGCGCGGCATGTTCAGGGCCGTGAAGTTGTAGTACTCCCTCTCCACTTCAGGACAGTCGAAGACGCGGAAACCCATGCTGACGAAGATGTCCTCAATCTCCTGCTGCAGGCGCCGGATCGGGTGTTCGCAGCCCACCGGGTATGGGAACCCCGGACGGGTGACGTCCACGAGGCTCCCGGAGATCGCCGCCTCGCGCGCAGCCTTCTTCAGGACCTCGAGGACCGCTTCGAGGCGCTCCTCGGCGTGCTTCCTGAGCTCGTTCATAGCCCGCCCGAATGCCGGGCGCTCCTCGCTTGGAAGGTCGCGGAGCAGTTTCATCCGGGTCGTGATGATGCCGGTCTCGCGCGCCAGCCAGCGGTCGCGGACCGAGACGTACTGTTCCATATCGCGGATCGTGCTGACATCTCGTTCAAACTGCTCGATCAGGTTTCTATCGGGATCGGTCATGGCAGATACCTACCAACAAAAACGCCCGGAGCCGCAGGGCACCGGGCGTGCGGACGTGTGTAACCGGCCTGTCGCCCTCAGGCGGCCGCGAGCGCCGCTTTGGCTGTTTCGGCCAGCCGGGCGAAGGTCTCGGGATCCCGTACGGCGATATCGGCCAGCACCTTGCGGTCCAGCATGACCCTCGACCGCTTCAGCCCGCTGATGAACCTGTTATAGGAAAGACCATGCTGCCGCGCCGCCGCGCCCACTCGCAGGATCCAGAGGCTGCGGAAATCCCTCTTCTTGTTCCGTCGATCCCGGTAGGCGAATCGCAGCGCGCGCTCAACGGATTCCTTGGCAGACCTGTGCAGCTTACTCTTTGTCAGCCGATATCCTTTGGCCAGCTTGAGAATCTTCTTGCGGCGCTGCACCCTCTTGCTGCCCCTCTTGACTCTTGGCATTTTCCACTCCTGTTACAGATCCCTGAAACGGTGCGCGGCCGGCATACCGCCGTCCGGCCCCGCCTCGGCCTCAGATGTTGAGCATCTTCTTGACGCGGGACCGGTCAGCCTTGCTGACCTCGGCAGGGGTCGTCAGTTTGCGCACACGCTTGCGCGACTTTTTGGTCAGGATGTGTCTCGCATGACTCCGGCGGCGCATCAGCTTCCCGGATCCGGTCGCCTTGAAGCGCTTGGCGGCACTCCTGCTGGTCTTTCTCTTGTTCACTCGGCTGCTCCTTTTGGCTCTGCCGCCGGTCCCGGTCGGCTACTTTTTCTTGGGCGCCAGGATCGTGACCATCGAAAAGCCCTCCATCCTTGCGGGACGTTCGATCTCGGCCACATCCTTGAGTTCCTGGACCAACTTGTCGAGGATCTTCTGCCCGATATCCTGATGTGTCATTTCCCGGCCACGGAAAACCACCGACGCCTTGGCTTTGTTCCCCTCCTCGAGGAAGCGGATGATGTGCTTCTTCTTGAATTCGTAGTCATGCTCGTCGGTCCGCGGCCGGAATTTCACTTCCTTGATGACGACCTGCTTCTGGTGTTTTCGCGCTTCGTGCGCCCGCTTGCTCCGCTGATACTGGAACTTGCCGTAGTTCATGATCCGGCAGACCGGAGGATTTGCGTCCGGGGCGACCTCGACAAGATCGAGGTTGCGCGCCCGGGCCAGCGCCAGGCCCTCCTCCGGAGCCATGAGACCCAGGTTGCCCGATTCGTCGTCGACCACGCGTATCTGCCTCGCCCGGATCTGCTCATTGACGCGAACCCGTACCTGTTTACCTAAGATCGCGAACCTCCTTGTGAACGGGGGCCCGGCCGCGCGCCGGAGCGGTTTCACGGCCTCACGGCTTTCGAATCCGTGTACCCCCGGATTGTGTCGATGAAGCCCTCGATGGACTGGGCTCCCAGATCCCCATCAAACCGATTGCGCACCGCAACCTGGCCCGACTGCTCCTCCCTGTCCCCTGCAACCAGCATGAAGGGAATCTTGCCTGTCTGGGCCTCGCGGATTTTGTACCCTATCTTTTAGTTTCTGTCATCCAGTTCTACGCGCATTCCCTCGCCGGAGAGCCGCGAGGCCACGCGCGCAGCATAGGCACGGTGGCGCTCGGAAATCGGGATGACGACAGCCTGCACCGGCGCGAGCCAGATCGGAAAAGCGCCCGCGTAATGCTCGATGAGCACGCCCATGAACCTCTCGATGGACCCGAGCAGGGCGCGGTGCAGCATTACGGGCTGGTGCGCCTGGCCGTCCGGGCCGATGTAGGCCAGCGCAAAACGCTTCGGCAGCGTGAAGTCAAACTGGACGGTGGAGAGCTGCCAGGGTCGGCCTATCGCATCGATCAGCTTCACGTCGATTTTGGGTCCATAAAAGACCGCCTCCCCTTCCATGCGCTCCCATTGCATCCCTATCGAGCGCATCGCCCCGATCAGCGCATCCTCGGCCATCCGCCAATCGTCCTCGGTCCCGGCGTAGTTCTTCTTCTTGGACTCGTCCCGCACCGACAGCTCGACCTTGTACTTGTCGAACCCGAAGGACTTCATGATGAACAGAACCAGGTCAAGCAGGGCCGTGATTTCGTTGTAGACCTGATCGCGCGTGCAGAAGATGTGGGCGTCGTCCTGGGTGAAACCGCGCACGCGCAGCATCCCGTGGAGCACGCCGCTCTTCTCATATCGGTAGACCGTGCCGAACTCCGCGTAGCGGATCGGAAGATCGCGGTAACTTCGCATCCTGGACCTGTAGATCTGGATGTGCCCAGGGCAGTTCATCGGTTTGATGACGAATTCCTCGTCCTCGATTTCGAAGACGTACATGTTCTCGCGGTAGTACTCGTAGTGCCCCGAGGTCCTCCAGAGCGCGTTCCGCGCAATATGGGGCGTTGAGACAAACTCATACCCGCGGCGCAGGAGCTCGTCACGCAGGAAGTTCTCGATCACCAGACGCACGCGGGCGCCCTTGGGATGCCACAGGATCAGGCCTGGTCCGGATTCCTCCGAAATGCTGAACAGGTCCAGCTCGCGTCCCAGTCTCCTGTGATCTCGCCTGCGGGCCTCCTCGAGTTGCTCCATGTAGGATCGGAGCTCCTCGGGCGTCAGGAAAGCCGTGCCGTAAATGCGTTGAAGCCGCTGGTTGCGCTCATCCCCTTTCCAGTGGGACCCCGCAAGGCTCAGAACGCGGAACGAGTCCGGGTCAATCAGCCCTGTTGAATCCACGTGCGGTCCGGTGCAGAAGTCGACCAGATCGCCGAGCCGATAGCAGGAGAGACGCTCGCCCGCCTTTTCCCGGATCAGTTCGACCTTAAGGTGCTCGCCCTTCTGGGAGAAGAGGTCGATGGCTTCCTCCTTCGAGACAATTCGCGGCTCGAATCGGAGGTCGCGGGAGAGCAGTTCCCTCATCTTCCGTTCGATCAGAGGCAGATCCTCTTCCCCGAAGCTGGCCTCACGCTGAAAGTCGTAGTAGAATCCGTCGCTGACCGCGGGGCCGATGCCGAGATGAGTCTCCGGGTAGAGGCTCGTCACGGCGGCAGCCATGAGGTGGGAGGTACTGTGGCGATAGATCTCCAGGGCTTCCCCGGGGTCCGTCACCTCCCCGAGTGTCCCGTCCGCGTATCTTACTCTCAAAGCCATTGCTGTAAACCGCCCTCCGCCCCTGCCCTGCACCGGTAGAGGTAGAGAATCACTGTTTCTCGGTCAAAATGTAGTCTGGGTGAAGAGAAGCGATCCGGCTCTCAAGGTGGACTTCATCGGCTCAACGGGATGAGGCATGGTAGGCGCGAGCGGATTTGAACCGCTGACCCCTTCCGCGTCAAGGAAGTGCTCTCCCCCTGAGCTACGCGCCTCGATTTGAAGCAGCAAAGCTAGCAAATAACCCTCGGGCTGTCAACAGATTGGAATTCTCCAGACCGCGACGCAACAAGTGTCGCTCCTGCCGCACCTGACGGAATCGTGGGCCCGCGGCCCTGCCAGATCCCTATGCCGCCTTCTTCTCGGGCAAGACTCCCTTGGCGAGCAATTCCAGAGCGCGGTCCAGCTGGACCTTTCGGATCTTCTCACGAAGCTGCCGGTACTTGACCTGGTCTTCCTGAGTGTCGTACATGGTCTGAACGACCAGGTCCTGTTGGAGGTCGTCATCCGGCACCTCGACGTCGGGCCTGATCCCGGTATGCCGAACCGCCTCATCCTGGATCATTTTCCCCGCCGGTGTATAAACCTTGGCGGTCGAAAGCACCAGTACGGCTCCGCTCTTAAGCGTGATCCGCTCCTGGATCGAACCCATGCCGAACGACTTCTCTCCTATGATAACAGCCCGCCCGTTGTCCTTGAGAGCGCCGGCCACTATCTCCGCTGCCGATGCGCTCGATTCGTTGATCAGCAAAACCAGCGGCAGGTCGGTCACGAAGCGGTCGCCGCTGGCGCGGACTTCCCGGGTGCGTTCGCCGTTTCGGTTCTGGCAGTAGTAGATAAGTCCTTCGCGGAGAAACAGGTTCGCCACCTCGGCGCCGGTATCCGGATCGCCGTCCGCGCTGTCGCGCAGATCGAGAATGATCTTCTGTGCTCCGGCGGAGACGAGCGTCTTGAGTTTCAGGCGCACCTGCTCAGCCGCGGAGCCGGCCAGCGAAGGCACCTCCAGCAGGCCGATTCCTTCGCCGATCATCTGAGACGCCGGCGCAGCCGGGGATTCGGCACGTCGGGTGATCTCGATCTCCAAGGGTTTGGTCCTGGCGCTTCGGAAGACGGACACTTTCACTTTCGTGCCGGGAGCTCCTCGCAGGAGGCTCTCGGCCTCCAGGATGCTCTTGTCCTCCACCCCCACGCCATCGATGGCAACCAGGTAATCACCCTGCCGCAACCCCGCAGATTCCGCCGGACCGTCTTTCTGCAGTGACACGATAAACAGCACATCCGCGCGCTTCGAGAGAACGAAACCTGGTCCGGCCGTTCCTGCAGCCAGGCGCTTCTGAATGACCTCGAACTGGGCCTTGGTGAAGTAACCGCTGTAGGGGTCCAGCGCCGCCATCAGACCATGCATCGCCCCTTCCTGAACCTTCGTCATGTCGGGGGCCTCGACGTAATCCTTGTTGATCTTGTTCAAAGCGTCCATGAAAACAGCAAGTTCCTTGTAAGCCTCGTCTCTGGCCACCACCCGGCCATAGAAGGCCGCCAAAAGACCGTAGGAGACCACAAGCGCCGACAGGAAAAAGACCAGAGCCTTACCCTTTTGCAGCATTTCACCCCCGGGCACGAAAACACAATTATAGACAAAGGCGCGCGCGCAGGCAATCGCGAGGGTCCGATGGTCCGATTACCCACGGCAAGACCTCGTGCTGAAAGGCGAAACGGGCGGCGGCCGTGAGGTCCGCGCCGCATACACCTTTTATCCGCGACCTTCGGTGCCTTGGTTCCAGAACTATTGCGTTTCTGCCAAGAGATTTCGACTGGACCTCTGAAACCCATGCCGGCTGAAGCCTTGAGAGCTGTTCAAAGCGCCGTCAACTTCCGAGATTCCGACAAAACGAAGTCTCAATCCACCGCAGCGATACAGAGAACGCCGAGAGCGCAGAGAAGAGCAAGATCAGTTACTCTGCGTCCTCGGCAGCTCTGCGGCGAGTCGTTCCCTGTTTGGCTGCGGCTCGTCGGCGTTGGGGCACTGACAAGCCGCGGCACCTATCGAAAGAACCAGAGCTTCGAGTCTCTGGCTCTTCATGCGGATTCCGGCTGGAATGTCGAGACCTCCTTGCGCAGTCCGCCACCTTGTGCTCCAATTTGTCAAGATGAACCGGGCGCGCATCCTTGCACTGGACTACGGCAAGAAACACGTCGGGCTGGCCTGCTCCGACGAACTGGGGATAGCGGTCCGGCCCCTTGACGCCCTGAGCAACGTTAGCCGCCGGAGGCTGGTCGATCGCCTGCGCGAGATCGCGAGCGGGCTCCGGGCAGAACGCATAGTGGTGGGGTTACCCTTTAACATGGACGGGACGCCGGGTGAGGCTGTGCGCGAGGCCGAGGAGTTTGTCCAGACCTTGCGGGAGCGGCTAGATCTGCCGATAGCGACTGTGGACGAGAGACTCTCGACTGTGGAGGCAAAGGAGGTGTGTAAATCGATGAGCCCGCGCCAGCGCAGGAAGTACCGCACAGTGGATTCGCTTGCGGCAGCCCTCATACTCAAGAGGTATCTCGACGAACGATGAAACTCGTCCGCCTGGCAGCATGGGGAATTCTCGCTGTCGCTCTCACTCTCGGAGCCATCGCGTGGGCCCTGCATCGGGAGCTGAGCCAGCCATACTGGGGAGCCGCATCGCACGAGGTGTTCCTCGACATCCCGGCGGGGATGCGCGCCCGTGACATCGCTGTGGCGCTTGCGCATGCGGGCGTCATCAGGACAAGCCTGGTCTTTGAAGCCTATGTACGGTGGAGCCGCCTGCACACGGAATTGAAAGCCGGGGAATACCGCTTCACCGCGCCTGCCAGCCCTCGCGAGATTGCGGCACGCATGGTCCGGGGAGAGGTCTTTCACGTCACCGTGACCATCCCGGAAGGCCTGACTGCCAGGGAAACAGTCTCCCTGCTGGCGCATGCGGGAATAGGAGATACGCCAAGCCTCGAGCGGGCCGTTCATCAGTCCGCGCTCGTCCGTGACCTCGACCCGGATGCTCGGTCGCTGGAGGGTTACCTTTTCCCCGACACGTATCGCTTTCCTCGACAGGAAGATCCGGACAGGGTCATCGCCACGCTCGTCAAACGCTTCCGTGAGATCTATTCCCAGCTGGCCGCCTCCCACCCTGTCAGTACGGCACTGTCTGTGCACAGAGTCGTCACCCTCGCGTCGATTGTCGAGAAGGAAGCGAAGCTTGCTGCAGAACGTCCTGTCATAGCCTCCGTGCTGTTCAACCGGCTGGAACGCGGAATCCCGCTGGCAGCCGATCCCACTATTATTTATGCTCTCAAACAGGCGGGAGCTTTCGATGGGAACCTCCGCAAGCGCGACTTGGAGTTGGGTTCGCCTTACAACACGTATCTCCGCGCGGGCCTGCCGCCGGGTCCCATCGCCAATCCCGGGGAGGACTCCCTGCGTGCGGCCCTGGTGCCTGCCCGCACCGATTACCTCTACTATGTGTCGCGAAACGATGGCTCACACGAGTTCTCCAGGGATTATCAGTCCCATGCGAGGGCCGTTGCGCGGTTTCAGCCCAGGATCGATGGCCGCCGCACTCATCAGGAAGAATGACGGGTGGAAGGAACGAACCTGCACTCCCATGGCCGCGGCAAGGTCGGGGGCCGGCAGGCGAAATCGATCCAGGACTCCCTTTTCCTGCCGCCCGTATTTCCGGAGACGGATCCGGAACGTCTCGGGAACAGGGTCCCTGGCGCCGGTTTCAGCCGCATGCCGACGGCATCCCCGAGTCTGCTGCAGCCCATCCAGCGCTCCCGCTGTCGATTGACAGGCCGGCGGGGCGATGATAGGATTCAAGCCGTGGCTCCGAAACGCGTCATTTCTCAGCATCTTGGTGCCTTCATGAAGGTCGGTAGGAGGCATTCTGTTACCCGCTGCGGTGCGCTGCGATCCAGGCTGTTAGGGGAAGCTATCCGGCCACTGCGGGCGGGTGTAAAAACGAATCCTAGTTCTCAGATCGCCGCGCGGTGAAGCGCGGCTCCTGATTGGGGCGCGAGGCGTGCGGAGATTTGAAGGGGCGAAGCACCCTGGCCAGGTGATTCATGCTGCGTTTTGCTTTCGCGATTCTCGCCATCCTGGGAGCGTCAGCCTGGGGTCAGACTCCAAAACCGTCGCATCCTGATCCGCTCAAGTTCGTTTACAAGTACGACATCGTCTTTAATGTGGTCCGCAGCGTCTTTGTAGACATGGGATTCAGCATCGAGCTGGAAGATCGCAAAGGCGGCCGGCTTGTAGGCAGACCGTACGAGTTCATCTCCGGATCCCTCACATCCTCCGAGGTCGACAAGGTCGCGATAAAAAGGGACACCATAACAGGCGACTGGATCCGCGCGCGCTACATTCCGGAAGCGCTGATCGAGATCATCACGCCGACGGAAACGATGGTCACGATACGCACCCGCTTCGAAGGTCTCAACCGCGACATCGACGGCACGGAGAAGTGGATGGCTCTCGAATCGCTGGGTGCGATCGAGAGGCGAATTCTCGGCAGGATAAGCATGACACTTCTGGGAAATGAATTGCAGTATGAGAACAAAAAGGGGTTCTGGGACAAGGAGCCTGCTTCACCTGATCCCAGGAAATCCCGGTCTTACCCTACACGTCCGCCTCTCTGAGTCGTTTTCCGGAACCTGAATTGATCGATCCCCGCCTGATACTGATTGGCCTGCTGCTGCTGGCGGCAGCGGCGCTCGTCATACTCCTCGTGGCTCGCAGGACGAGGATTCGCGACCGGGCCGGCCGCCAGGCAGAGAGAGCAGCCGCTGCGCCAGGGACGGGGACAGAGGCAGCGCAGGCTGGGACGCAAGATGCCGGCTTGCCTGCAGCGGCCGGCGGGGGCATCGCAGGGAGCTTCCTCCGGTGGGCCCTGCTGGTTTCGGCGCTGGGGGTCGTCGCGGGCTTCCTGATCGTGGTGCTCCCGCAGGGAGCGATCGATTGGCTGGCGGGCACCATCTCTGCAAGGGTACGCCAGGAACCTGCTCCCGAGAAGATCGCGTTCCTCTACCTTGGCGATGAGCTGAAGCAGGGGGAATTCCATATCCGCGGGGTCATCCGCAATATTACCGTGGAGCCGATCGAGAAGCTCGATGCCACGATCCGTCTCTATGCGCCGGGCGGCCAGCTGGTCGAAACCCGTACGGTTCGAATGGATTCGGAATTGATCGCACCGGATCAGACCGCCCAGTTTCATCTGGTCTATCCGGACTACAAGGGGCAGTTCGGAAGCTACTCCATCGAGTTCGTGATGCGGCAGGGCGATGTGGTTCCTTACAAAGACATGCGCAGCATCCGAGGCCGCGAGTGACCCTGATCGCCGCACCTGCTCATGATTTCTGAACGCGGACGCAGCCTGTTGCACTTGCTCCCCTATCTCGCGCGCTACCGCTCGAGGTTTGCAGCCGGGTCTGTCCTGCTGTTCCTGACCGTGGTGGCGAGCATGTGCTCCCCATGGGTCTGGAAGTATGTTATCGACGACCTTCAAGCGGCCTTCACAAGGGAAAAGCTCCCGCTCTATGGGGGACTGGTGATCGGCATCTCGCTCACAGAGGGCTTCTTCCGCTTCTGGATGCGAAAGATCCTCATCGGCATAAGCCGCGACGTCGAGTACGACCTCCGCAACGATCTGCTCGGGCGTCTTCAACGACTCTCCCTCGCGTTCTTTCATTCCCACAGCACCGGCGACATCATGTCCCGGGCAACCAACGATCTGAACGCCGTACGTTCCGTCCTCGGGCCGGGCATCATGTACTCCATGACAACGGCCGTGACCGTCGTGGTCGCGACGGCGATACTCGTGAGCATCAACTGGAAACTCACGCTTCTGGCCTACCTGCCTCTGGCACTGGCATCGCTCACCGTCAAACGGCTCGGCCAGCAGATTCACGACCGCTTCGAGAAAATCCAGGAACAGTTTTCCCTGGTCAGCACGAAGGTGCAGGAGAACCTGGCCGGTATCCGGGTCATCAAGGCCTTTGCTCGAGAGGAATCCGAAAAAGCTGAATTCAGGGAGCTCAACCACGAGTACGTCCGGAAGAGCGTCGCATTGATCCGGCTCTGGGGCTTCTTCTATCCGCTCATGTCAGGTCTCTTCGGGCTCTCCGCTGCGGTGCTGCTGTGGTGGGGAGGCCGAGCCGTCATCCATGGAGAGTTGAGCCTCGGTGAGTTTGTCGCGTTCATAGGTTACCTCGCCATGCTCACCTGGCCGACGATTGCCATCGGTTGGGTGATCAACATCTTCGAGCGGGGGTCCGCATCCATGGAACGGATCCTGGAGATCCTCGAAAGAGAGCCCGACATCGCCGACGCGCCGGTCACCTCGACACCCGAAAATCCTGCCGGAGGACTCGAGATCAAGAACCTCACCTTCCGCTATGGCTCGTCCGCCAGCCCGGTGCTCGTTGACATCAACCTGTCGATCTCACCGGGATGCACGCTCGCCATCGTAGGTCCGACCGGGAGCGGAAAGTCGACGCTCCTGAACCTGATTCCCAGATTGTTTGACCCGCCGCCGGGCAGCGTCTTCGTCGACGGCATCGACGTACGCTCCTGGCCGTTGAAAGAGCTGAGAAGCATGATCGGGTATGTCCCACAGGAGACGTTCCTCTTTTCGGACACCATCCGGGAGAACATAGGCTTCGGCCTCGACAGCCGTCCTGATGGATTGCAACTGCGCAGCGCCGCGTCGATATCGCAAGTCGCCGCGGATATCGAATCGTTTCCGCAGGGCTACGACACCCTCGTGGGTGAACGCGGCATCACGCTTTCCGGCGGCCAGAAGCAGCGCGTTGCCATCAGCCGGGCCGCGATCATCGGGCCCAGGATCCTGATCATGGACGACTCACTCTCGAACGTCGACACCGACACCGAGGAGCGAATCCTCAAGCAGCTCGCTGATTTTCGAAAAGGCTGCACGACAATTCTCGTCTCTCACCGCATCTCGACCGTCAGGCACGCGGATCAGATCGTGGTGCTGAAGGATGGGAGGATTTCGGAGCGGGGCACTCACGAGTCGCTCATGGCGCTCGGGGGAGCCTACGCCGAACTGTACCAGAAACAACTGCTGGAAGAGGAACTGGCGTCGGCATAATCCCCATGAATGCAGAGGTACACGAGGAACAGGCGCTGGGAAAGGCTTACGACGCACGCCTGATGCGCCGCCTGATGGCCTATGTCCGGCCCTACAGGAAATCGGCAGCACTGGCCCTGCTTCTGATAATCAGCTCTTCGGCGCTGTCCGTCCTGCCACCCTACCTGACGAAGGTGGCGATCGACCGCTTCATTCAGAACGGGGACTTGGCGGGCCTGAACCTCATCGCGTTTCTCTACATAGTCACGCTGGCCGCGGTCTTCATCCTCAGTTTCGGCCAGACCTGGGTCATGAACGTGATGGGCCAGAAGATCATGTTCGACATGCGCACGGAAATCTTCGGCCACCTCCAGAAGCTCGACGTCGCCTTCTTCGACAGGAACCCCGTCGGCCGCCTGATGACACGCGTCACGACGGACGTCGATGCACTCAACGAGCTTTTCACCGCGGGAGTCATCTCAGTTATTGGCGACGTCTTCACACTCGCGGGCATCGTCGCCGTGCTCTTCATGATGAACTACAGGCTGGCCCTGGTCATCTTCTCCGTCCTGCCGCTCCTTTTCGTCATCACCTTCCTCTTCAAGATCAAGGTACGCGGCTCCTTCCGCAGGGTACGCACCGCGGTCGCACGCATCAACGCCTTCCTGCAGGAGAACCTCAGCGGAACGGCCGTCGTGCAAGCCTTCGTTCAGGAAAAGAAGCAGTTTTCGCGATTCGAGAAGATCAACCGCGAGCACCTGGATGCGAACCTCCAGTCGATCTTCTATTACGCCCTCTTCTACCCTCTCCTGGAACTGGTCGGGGCCCTGGCCGTAGCCCTCATCATCTGGTACGGCGGCCTCCAGGTGTTTGCGGGCACCCTGAGCCTCGGCGCGCTGGTCGCCTTCATTCAGTATTCCGACAGGTTCTTCCGGCCGATCTCGGATCTGAGCGAGAAGTACACGATTCTCCAGTCCGCCATGGCCTCTTCCGAGCGCATCTTCAAGCTCCTGGACACGGCCCCGGCCATCGAATCTCCTTCCCACACAACGCCCCGTCGGGTCGTGCGCGGAGACATCGAGTTCCGCCATGTGAGCTTCGAGTACAAACCCGGCGTGCCGGTTCTGCGGGATGTCTCCTTTCACGTGGGGCAGGGCGAGACGGTGGCCCTGGTCGGGGCGACCGGCGCGGGCAAGTCGACCATCATTTCGCTTCTGAGCCGGTTCTACGATGTCACCGAAGGGCAGATCCTGGTCGACGGGGCCGATGTGCGCGACTACCGGCTCACGGAGTTGCGCCGATCCATAGGCGTCGTGCTCCAGGACGTCTTTCTGTTCTCCGGCAGCATCGCGCAAAACATCCGTCTGGGGAATGAGCGGATCAGCGACGAACAGATCCGGCGCGCTTCGCAAATCGTAAATGCCGACAGCTTTATCACCCGCCTGGAGCGGGGCTACGATACGCGTGCAGGCGAGCGCGGCTCCTCGCTCTCGGTGGGCCAGAAACAGCTGCTCGCATTCGCAAGGGCCCTTGCCCATGATCCGAAGATCCTCGTCCTGGACGAGGCCACGTCCAGCATCGACACCGAGACCGAGCTTCTGATCCGCGACGCGCTGGAGAGGCTCCTGCGCGACCGCACCTCCATAGTCATAGCGCACCGCCTGTCGACAGTCCAGAAAGCCGACCGGATCATCGTCCTGCATCGCGGACAGGTACGTGAGATGGGTACACACCAGGAACTGCTCAGGCTGAGAGGGATCTACTGGCGCCTCTTCCAGCTTCAGTACAAGGACCAGCTGCTACCCGCACCTGTGACTCCCTGATCCCACCGCCGCAGGGAGAATTCCCGGCACGATCGGGCACTGACGGCAAGAACGTTGATGGGGCCGTCCGGGCCGCCTCGTCATCGCACGGGACGGATGCACCGGGACGCTCGTGGGAGTGCGGCGGCTGTGATCACCGCGCGCCTTTGCCGAGGAGGACCACCGGGAATGTCCGCAGGAGTATCTTGAAATCAAGCAGGAGGGACCAGTTGTCGATGTATTGCAGGTCGAGCTTCATCCATTCGTGGAAGTCGATCTCGCTGCGTCCCGAAACCTGCCAGAGACAGGTGATCCCAGGCTTGACCGAAAGCCGCCGGCGCTGCCAGCGCGTATATTCGCGGACCTCCTCCGGCAGAGGTGCGCGCGGGCCGACCAGACTCATGTCCCCCTTCAGGACATTCCATAGCTGGGGCAGCTCGTCGATCGAGCTCTTGCGCAGAAACCTTCCGAAAGGGGTTACGCGCGGGTCATTCCGCATCTTGAAGACCGGCCCGTCCATTTCGTTGAGGTGCTTGATCTCCCAGAGGACATCCTCTGCACCCTCGTACATGCTGCGGAACTTGTAGAGAAGAAAGCGGCGCCCGTAGAGCCCGCAACGCACCTGGCGGTAAATAACCGGTCCGCTGGAGGTGACCTTGACAAGCACTCCTACGATCATCAGAAACGGCAGGAGAAAAAGCAGCAGCAGGACCGACACCAGCACGTCGAGGACGCGCTTGACAAGAAGCGCGAACGCATGCTCCGGTGTGGCGCTGAAAGTGATGACCGGGACGTTCTCCAGGAATTCCATCGACACCTTTGTGATCTTGGCGGGAAACAGGTCGACCGCGACTCTCATCCGGATGCCCTGCTCTTTACAGATGGCCAGGACTTCGTCCAGACCTTCGAGGTCGCGGGCATCGGCTCCGACGATGATGATCTCATCCACCACGTTGTTCTCGATGATCTCGGGCAGGTCGGCGACGGCGCCCAGGACGGGCGGCCCGGAGGGGGGATCGCTCCCCGCCCCGGCCTCCACGTGGCCGAGGACCCTCAGTCCCCAGTCGGAATACATCGTTATAAGCCGGCCCATCTCAAGAGCTTTTGGATTCGTTCCGATGATCACGATGTTCCGCTGATGCAGGGACTGCCTGTGAAGGAGCCTGGCCTGCAGGCCAACGATCGCACGCGCAAGCAGCAAGAAGGCTGCCTGATAAAAGACAAACAGCGCGATGAGGAACCGGCTGAGATCCAGCTTCAGCGCGAAAGAGAGAAACCCGATAAACAGGCCGAGCAGGAGCGAGCTTTCCAGCACCACCCGGACTTTCTGCCAGTCGTGGCGCCTGACGGATGGTCGGTACAGGCCGAGGGAGTAAGCCGTCACCGTCCACCATGCGGTCCCCAGGAGTATGATCCAGGCGTAGGATCCCGGCGGCATCAGCTCGGGATTCAGAAAACGTTCCAGCGCCCGAGGCAGTATCCCCCAGGCATGTATACGGGTGAAGTATGCGAGCAGAAATGCCAGGCAGGTCAGAACCAGGTCTCCTGCGAACTGCAGGGCCGCAAAAAGCCTCGCGTGCTCCCGGAACATGGGCGCAATTATAGCAGACTGCTCCGCGAGCGATATGTTCCGCTCGTCACAGGTGCACAGACTCGGCAAAGACGCGCACGGAAAGGCAACACGGTTTCAGGGCGCGCTTTCCGCACCAGGCATCTCGAGTGACGGGATCAGAGCTCATCGAAAAAAAGCCGCTGGAACCGATTTGGCCCCGCGTGCGCATAACCTGGGCGCCCCTCCTACGGCCCTGATCGCGGGTTCGATCACCTGAAGCGGCTCTGGCTCTGGCTGAGCGCGAAGCCCATGAGATCGGACACCTCGGGAATCCCGCGCATGTAGAAGGCCTCGCCCTTGGCCCTTCCGATCAGTGTGCCGTAGAAAGAATGAATGTTCTCAATATGGTCGAGAAACTCGGGCCGGCTCAGGTAGGTCTGCGGTTCACGACTGGCAGCGTCGTGGAGCTGCGAGCGGTAGGCCTCGATCGCTCTGCGTCTCACTTCACTGAATCCCGTGACATCGACCACGAAGGTCGGAGTGCTGTGCGCCGGCAACATGTAATAAAGGATCGCGTTCGGGCGGAAACGCGGCTGCCCTGTCCCGATCCGTGCCAGTCCGGCATGATGGCAGGCCTCGGTGACTAGGCGGCTGGCGTTGGCATGGTCGGGGTGGCGGTCATCCCAATGGTGGATGAGCACCAGCGTGGGGCGGTATCTCCTGAGGACACGAATGACCTTGAGCCGCGCCTCCCGGGTCGGCAGCAGTTCCCCGTCCGGCAGTTTCAGGTTCCTGCGAACCTTGACTCCCAGAATCCTGGCCGCCTCGCGCGCTTCGTGTGCCCTCACCTCGACCGTGCCGCGACTGCCTAGCTCACCGCGGGTCAGGTCCACAATCCCGGTTGCGTAACCCTCGGAGGCCAGCCGCGCCAGGGTGCCGGCTGCATAAAGCTCCACGTCGTCGGGGTGTGCGCCGAAGGCAAGTACATCCACTGTCATGATTTTTCATCCAGACAAATAAGCTGGTGTCGGTGGTCCCAGATGTCGACCTGCCGGTAAAGCATGGAGACCGCATCAGGCGAGAAGCATTCCACAAAATCGAGAACACTGAGAGATTCCTCCTGCAGGCTGCCCTCCGGCGCGACTCTCGCCTTGAGCCGTGCCCCATGCCGTCTCAGGACCGCTTCGAGGTTTTCGAACGCACGCCGTGCCCGGGCTTCTACCTTTTTCACCTGAAACAAGATCCTGGCACCGTTCGCGCGAATCCTGCGGGAAAGACGTGCTTGGCCCGCCAGGCCGGCGGCAAGCTCCTCCACAGCAGCCTCAACGGAACGTGCGGCAGCATTGATGCCTCCAACGATCGTCGAAGGATCCCGTCCATATCCGGATGCAGCCGCCTGGGGCTCTTGCTGCACGAGCAGATCCGTCAGGCGAAAACCGTACTTGCGCATGATGCGGGACGACCTGCGATCCAGAATGGTCGCGCTCACACGAGGGAAGAGCACAGGCCTGGTGCTACCGGCCGACTCGATCCGATCCGCGATCTCACCTGCCTCGCGAAAGTCATCAGGGCCGACCACGATCGCAGCAATCGGGAGACCCGGAGCGAGCCGCATGATCGGTTCGACCGAATCCACCGCAGCCAGCTCTTCCCATCTTTCGCCTGCGCCCGGTGGGCCGCCGCTGTGATTCTGCCGCAAATGCCCGATTCCGGGATCGGCCGCCAGCCAACCGAAATCACGCCCCAGGCAGGTCCAGAGGTATCGCACCAGAGTCTTCGGGTCCGCTGAGGCAAAGAGCTCCGGAGCCTCGGAGATATCTTCCTTTTCCAAAGCAGATTTCAATAGATATCTAATCCTATGTATGAAGTTCTCTTCAGTCGTACCGCAGGCTTCAGACAGGCCGTGAAATTCAGCGCCATCCTTCAACGGCTCCATGCTGTGCGCCATCAGCCAGCAGACCGGTGCGGCCGGGATCCCCTGGAGTTGAAGGTCCCGAACGAGCCTGGCCGCGGTCACACACTTCAGGAGCTGGGACATTGAACCGCCCGAGCGCTCGATACGCGGCATTGCGACGATGAGTGCGGACTGTTCCAGAGCCGGGATATCGGTGCTCCTCTTGCACGCAGGACTCCGGGAAAACGGCAGAGTTCCGCGCTGTATCGCATCGACAAGGCGGGAGCCCGGACTGATGGCCTTGGCGACTTCCCTGGCTTTCGTCAACAGCTCTTCCCGGCGCCGCGGGACGGCTCGCGGACTTGTATCATCCCCTATCAGCAACTCGACGTAGGGCTTCGGAAACCCGCCTAATTCACTGAGATTCACGCTCGAGATAGCAGCCTCCCGGCGCGTCCTTCTTGAGTGCCTTCAACAGTTTTCCCGCTGCCTCGATTCTCAGCTTCCGGCGATCGCCTCCCGCGTCCCGGATCCGTACGATGATCACCGACGGCAACCTGATGGGCAGACGCTCGCCCCACTCCACGATTGTGACACCCTGAGCTCCGATGAATTCATCCACGCCGACCGTGGCAAAATCGTGCCGGCTGCCCAGGCGGTACAGGTCGACGTGGTAGACCGTATGCTTTCCGGCATAAGTGTTGACCAGTGCGAAGGATGGACTCGTGATTGAAAGAGGATCATCCACGCCGATCCCCTCGGCAATCCCTCTCGCCAGCGTCGTCTTGCCGACACCCAGGGGGCCGACCAGGAGCACCACTTCCGGCGGTCGCAGCCGGCTGCCGAGTCTGGCGCCGATGGCATGTGTTTCCTCAGGCGAACGCGTGACCAGTTCCAGCGCCGATACGCTCGACTTGCGCGCATCCCTCGTGGGGGCCGTTACTTTTTTTCTCACTTCATGTCCATCGAGATGTTCGCGGAAGCTCGCTCGGCCTTCCTTCCAGAATGCCTCCCGCTGGCCCCTCCGCCGTGGCATCCGGTGTGACTTATCGGTCAAACACGCTCAGAAATGCCGCAGGCAGGCGCGGAAGCAGGTCGGTAGCCACAAGCGATTCTTCGCCCACCTCCTTTGCGGCGATGTCACCGGCCCGGCCGTGCAGGTATACGGCTGCCGCCAGATGGTCCGACAACGCCCTCAGGTCGGCCCCCCGGAACCTCCGCCTCCAGCCGGCGACGAACCTGCCAATCATACCGGCCAGTATATCTCCGCTCCCGCCGGTAGCCATGCCGGGATTTCCAGTCGGATTCACCAGCACTCGCCCGTCCGGAGCCGCTACCACGGTCTGGAATCCTTTGAGTACCGTGAAGAATCCATGTTCCCTTGAAGCACCTGATGCGGTCTCGAGCCTTCGGGACTGCACTTCTGAGATCGTGCATCCGACAAGGCGCGCCATCTCACCCGGATGGGGGGTGATCGTGACTGTCTGTCCCATTTCGTTTCGCAAACGCTCCGGCTTCGGAGCAAATGCATTGATGCCGTCGGCATCGAGCACGACGGGAACGGGCGACCGGCGGACCACTTCGTGCACGAGGTCGCGTGTCTCAGGGTGGGTCGTCAAACCAGGTCCGACCACAACGGCGTCAGCCTCCTCGAGGTGGGAGAGAACCTCGTCCAAACCTGAGGATGCCAGCGTACCTGCTTCAGTCTCGGGCATTGGCTCCGTCATGAGTTCGGGAACCCTTCCCACCACATCCCGCTGGAGCCCCGACGGCAGCAGCAGGGTCACCAGCCCTGCACCGGACCTTAGCGCGGCATGGCCGGTCATGAGGGCAGCGCCGCTCTTTCCGCGCGAACCCGCGATGACGTAAAGGTGGCCGTAAGCCCCCTTGTGACTGTCCCGCGCGCGCCGCGGGAGGGTCTGCCGCACAATCGCCTCATCCACCAACTCGGTGCGGTACTCAGGGTTCCCGAGCAACTCAGTTGGCGAGCCTATCGGAGCGACCTTGACCCGGCCGGCCAGGTCGCAGGCGGGCGGAAGGACGAGTGCAACCTTGAGAGCGGTAAAGGTAACCGTGCGCTGCGCGCGCACTGCCGGTCCCGGGACGCAGGGGGAATCCGCAAACAATCCCGACGGGATATCGACGGACACAACGGCAGCCCGGGCGGCTGCCTGGTTGATCCATTGGACCACGGGGCGGATGTCGGATCCGATGGGCTTGGAAAGGCCTGTCCCGAAAAGCGCGTCCACGACGACCCTGGGATCACCGAGCGTCCGGAGCTGTCTCCGGGCGGCCGAAGGCGCACCGAGAATTCGTACAGGAATACCCATGGCATGAACGATCTCCCAGTTCGCAAGGGCCTCCCCCCTGTAGGAGGACGGATCGGACATAAGTACGATTTCGGGCCGCGCGCCCCTGACCGCCAGGTGCCGGGCCACGACCAGGCCGTCGCCCCCGTTGTTGCCCCGGCCGCAAAAAATCAGAGCCGGGAGACCTTCGAGACCCTGTGAGACCTCCATGACCTCCTCAAGGACCGCCCGCCCGGCATTTTCCATCAGGATCAGAGGGGGTATCCGGTAGATCTCGGTCGAAAGGCGATCCACGTCCGTCATCTGATGCACCATCAGTATCTTCATCGCCGCCCTCTCACGCTGTCCTGAAAGACCGCTTTTTCAGCAACATCTCACGCCGATCAGTGATAAGATTCCAGGTGAAACCTTTGAACGTGTCGGACATCTAACTGAATTGTCCAAGACATGGGCGAGCCGGGGCTGTACCCACGAAGCCTTAGGATACTGGGGCCCGGTCGTGAAGACAACATCCCGGCGGGGAGGCGAGATGAAGCTGAAGATGAGGTCACTTTTCATCGCCATGGTGCTGGCGGTCAGCCTTGCTCCGACAGCCTATGCCGACCGCAAACACGGCGATGTCGAAAACATCGGTAACCGGGATATCTCCGGCCGGATCTGGGGCATCCTGCCGAACTTCGTCTCGTTCGAAAAGGAAATCGCCCTCGGCGCGCAGATCGCAGCCCAATTTGAGCAGACGGCGCGCCTTGTCGAAGATCCGGTAATCACAGAATATGTGGACAGGGTCGGCCAGAACATCGTCAAGCACTCCGACGCGAAGGTCCCGTTCCATATCAAAGTCGTGGACACGGACGAGGTGAACGCTTTCGCGTTCCCTGGCGGGTACTTTTACGTTAACAAGGGACTGATCCTGGCAGCGGACAACGAGGCGGAGCTGGCAGGCGTGATGGCTCATGAAATCTCGCACGTGACGGCACGCCACGCCACGGAACGTCTGTCCAAAGCTCAGTACCTGCAGCTGGCGGCCATCCCCGCTCTCTTCGTGGGAGGATATTGGACGCAGATGGCGATCCAAAACGGCCTCGGGTTGGGCATTAATCTTGAGTTGCTGGGCATAACCCGCGAGTCGGAGAGAGAGGCAGACCAGCTGGGCATCCAGTACCTCTGGAACAGCGGTTACGATCCGAACGCCTTCGTAACGTTCTTCGAGAAACTCCAGGAGCAGGAGAAGGCAAAACCGGGTAAATTGGCAGGCTTTTTCCGGACCCACCCGTATACGGGAAACCGGATAGCTGCGGCACTGGATGAACAGCGTTACCTTCCCGAAAAAGAAAACTACATCGTAAACACCTCGGAGTTCGAAAGAGTAAAATCGCGGTTGCTCGCGATCGACAACGCGCAGCGGGCGGAGGCCGGCACCGGGGCTACCGACCAGAAGAAGCCGACGTTGAAGAGGCGCACCAATACGGACGGCGGTCCTGGCGACGAGCCCGCCGAGGATGAAGACGGTAAGCCGCAGAAAAAGCGGCCGACCCTGAAGCGGCCCGGCGATGAGCCTCCGCCGCAGAACTGATCGAAGCGCTCCGCAGGAGTCACCACTCAGAGCCAGTCTTGCCGTGCGGGACTGGCTCTTCTTGTGTTCCTGCAGGCACAGACTGGAGACGCCTCGCGATCCTGCTGAAAGCAGTGTGGCGGTCATGGACCTGGTCGCGAGAATCCTGCCTTCGGTTGGAATAGTCGCTCGTGGGCCGGGGCGCACCCTGATGGTGAGAGTACTCCCGGGTGGAGTAGGCCGCGGGGCCCCGGAGCCGGCAGGGCTATCCGGCACACCAAACAGGGAAGCGTCGCCGATTTCCCAAGTCTGAAACATTTTCGTGCCCGCTATCGTATTCTGTGAGTGTATTTTGGCGAATTTTCAGCGACTGCATTGTAAGGAGTGAACTATGATTTTTTCATCCGCTTTCAGCCGGCGGGCAAAGCTCGAGAGAACCTCTGTCGTCCTGGTCGCCTTGTGCCTCGCAACCTCGGCGGCGGTTCCCCAGACTGCGAAGGCACCGCAGGAGAAGGCCGCGCAGCAGGAGCCTTCCGGTCTTCCCTCTCTTCCGCAGAGCCCGATCGAGATTGCCGAAAAGAACGGCACTGCGCTCCGCATGACCCTTACGGATCTGACCAAGCTCGCGCTCCAGAACAACCTGGACATCGCCATATCGGACACGAACGAGGAGCTCTATTCGCAGAAGATCCGGCAAGCCTACGGTCCGTATGATCCGGTTCTGACGATTACGCCGGGAGTTCAGACCCGCAGGCAGCCGAACACGAGGCGTGACAATGCGGCCACCGGAGGCGACCCTTTCAACCAGACAAAGCTGCTCACATGGAATTTCAGATACGAGCAGAGCGTGCCGACGGGAGGGACCTTCACAGCCCAGATGAACTCGAACCGGAGCGACACGAATCAGGCGTTCGCGCTCTTCAATCC
>JACADW010000003.1 GCA_013388445.1 Acidobacteriota bacterium
GAAAAGCGAGCCAAGGTCATCCATGCCGACGGCGAATACCAGGCCGCATCGAGGCTGGCGGAAGCCGCCGGTGTGATCAATCAGCAGCCGATCGCGCTTCAGTTGCGCTACCTCCAGACACTGACGGAGATCGGAGTGGAGAAGAACACCACGTTGGTCTTCCCGGTTCCGATAGACATCATCAGTGCATGGCTTGCCAAGAAACCGTAGGGGGCTTCATGGAACGCCACTCGAAAGAAAGCGGCTACGATCTCGTTCTGGATGTCCGCCGCCTCATTCTTCTTTTTGCGCTTCTGATTGTCGTATGCGGTGGGTTTTTCTTGCTCGGCTTCATAGAGGGGAAGCGGCAGGTGGTTCAAACGTCATTCCGGGAGCCCGCGACAGCATCGGCTCCGACAGTGCTGCCCGAGCCCCCGCGAACCGACGCCTCGCG
Source organism: Acidobacteriota bacterium (assembly GCA_013388445.1). Taxonomy (GTDB): domain Bacteria; phylum Acidobacteriota; class UBA6911; order UBA6911; family UBA6911; genus JACADW01. Next base: position 434 of record JACADW010000003.1, read on the forward strand.
CGCGGCAGAGGCACCTGCGAAGACGTTGGAGGATGCAACCCGGACGCAATTGAACTGGTACGAAACCGTCAGCGATACCGCAAAGAGCAGGGCGACGGAGAAGAATACACCGGCTGCGCCGGCCCCGACGGTCCGGCCCGCCGGATCGAAGCCACAGGCGCCTGCACTGGCTCCGAAACCATCGGCGGGAGTCACTTACTCCTGTCAGGTGGGAGCTTTCAGCCAGCGGAAAGAGGCTGAAGCAAAACTCTCCACCGTCAAGCGACTTGGCCACATCGCCTTCATCGAGGCGACACAGTCTAAGAAGGGATACTTCCTTCTCAAGGTCGGACGATTCAAGACCCGTGCCGAGGCGGCCGAGATGCAATTGCGCCTCAAGAAGGACGGGATTGCTTCCTTCATCAAGACAAACTAGCCCGGTGCACCTCCGCGACTGGAAACTGATCACTCTCCCGGTGCTCAGCGGCTTCCTGGCCTACGCTTCATTTCCCGCGATCAGTCAGGGGTATCTCGCCTGGGTGGCCTACGTGCCTCTGGCCATCTTCGTGGGGCGTCTTTCGACTTTCCGGTCTGCATTCCTGGGCGGTCTCTTGGTCGGAATCATACAGTTCTCTCTTCTGCTCTGCTGGATCCCGGGTGTGCTGGTTCAGTACGGAAACATTTCCACTGTCCTCGCCTGGCTCTTGTACGGACTGATGATCCTGATTCTCGGAACCTACCCGGCAATCGCAGCCGGAACGACCGGCTACGCGATGCAGCGGCGCGGTCCATCCTGCCTGCTGCTCCTGCCGTTCGCCTGGGTGTCGGTCGAGCTTCTGCGCAGCTATACGCCCTTCGGAGGATTCCCATGGCTGCTGACCGGTTACTCTCAGACAGACTACCTGCCGGTCGTTCAGATCGCGGACATCACCGGCGTATACGGGCTCTCTCTGCTGATCCTGATTGCGAATGTCGGCATCGCGTGGCGGATCCTCAAGGGGCCCGCAGCCAGGACCAGGCTCTGGCCGGCTCTGGCCGCATGCGGCCTGATCCTGCTCTGCCTCGCCTATGGACACGTGTCGCTGCGGAAATGGAGTCCGGGACCGACCTTGAGGAAGACGGCGATCCTGCAAGCCAATATCCCGCTCGAAGGGCCGGATCGGGAGGTCGAATGGAAGTTCCAGGAGGGGTATCTCCGGATGGCAGATGCACTGCGGGGCAAGACGATCGACCTGCTCGTGCTGCCCGAGTCTCCTGCTCCGAAGTCATTTGAACAGGATAAGGCTTACCAGGAAGCGATGCGTTCGCTTGCGAAACGCTACCCGATGGGACTGATCCTCAGCAATGTCGCCACCGGCAGGGATGAAGGGGCGAGTGAATACTTCAACAGCGCCTACTTCCTGGATTCCGACGGGAACTTGTCGGGCCGCTACGACAAGGTCCGGCTGGTGCCCTTCGGCGAGTATGTGCCTTTCAAACGCGCCTTCTTTTTCCTGGACAGCATCACCAGAGAGGTGAGCGACTTCAGTGCGGGGAGCGAGTTTCTCCGCGTTCGGGTCGGCGGGCATCAGACGAGCGCGATCATCTGCTACGAAGCGGTCTTCCCAAGCCTCGCCCGCCGGTTCGTCTCCGGCGGCAGTGAACTGCTCGTCAATCTCACAAACGACGCCTGGTACGGCAATACGCCCGCTCCCTACCAGCACCTCGCCATGGCACGGTGGCGGGCCGTCGAGAATCGAAGGTGGCTGATTCGGGCCGCGAATTCGGGAATATCGGCCGTGATCGACCCCGGGGGGCGCATTCGTTCAGCGACAGGCCTGTTCCGCGAAGAAGCCTGCACCGGGCCGTTCGATTTCGTATCCGAGCTCACCATCTACAGCCGCTACGGGGATGTCTGCGCATGTCTCTGTGTTATCATTTCATGTGTTGTACTGCTGGGAGTACGCCGGGCTGGTGCTGGTCGGGAGCGGCAGCAGATTTGAGTGCGGCTTCAAAGTGATCGGCCGTGCCGGTCGACGGGCCGGCTGCGGGTGCTTTTTCTCAGATCAAAGGGTTTGTAGAGGTGGGGAGGCAGGAAATGCTTGAGGAACTGAGGGACAGGGTGCAGGCCGTGGAGGAAAAAGTCGGGCAGGTGCGAGGTTATCTTTGAGGGTGAGCGGAAGCGCGCCGAACTGACCACGCTCGAATCCAAGATTGCCTCACCCGGGTTCTGGGACCGGATGGAGGAGGCTCAGGCGACTCTGCAGGAAAGGCGCCGGCTCGAGCAGGACATTGAGCTGGACACAAGGCTGGGACGGGAAGTTGCAGATCTGCGGGCACTGCTGGAACTTGCGACAGAGGGGGAGGATGTCCTCGAGGACCTGAAAAAGGAGGTGGATCGGCTCGAACAGGAGGCGAAGCATACAGAAATCCGGATGCTGCTCGGCGGAGAACACGATCGCTCCAATGCCATCGTCACGATTCACCCCGGTGCGGGCGGAACGGAGTCGCAAGACTGGGCCGAGATGCTTGTCCGCATGTACCTTCGCTGGGCCGAGCGATCAGGATATGCGGCCGAGATGCTCGATTATCAGTACGGTGACGAGGCGGGCATCAAGTCGGCCACTCTTATGGTCAAGGGCGACTATGCATACGGATACCTTGCATGCGAAAGCGGTGTGCATCGACTCGTGCGCATCTCGCCGTTCGATGCCGCGGCCCGCCGTCATACGAGCTTCGCATCCGTCTTCGTCTACCCGGAAATCGATGACAAGATCGATGTACAGATCGATGAGAAGGACCTGCGCATCGACACATTCTGCTCGTCAGGACCGGGCGGCCAGTCTGTAAACACGACATATTCTGCGGTCCGGATCACGCACATTCCGACCGGCATTGTTGTTTCCTGCCAGAACGAGCGCTCGCAGATTCGAAACCGCGACCTTGCACGAAAGATCCTCAGGGCCCGGCTTTACGATTTGGAGCTTGAGAAGAAACGCAAGGAGCTCCGGGCCGTCGAGGATTCCAAGTTGGACATTGCGTGGGGCAGCCAGATTCGCTCCTATGTCCTCCACCCATACCGGATGGTCAAAGATCACCGGACAAAATACGAGTCCTCCAACACGGAACGGGTGCTCGACGGCGACATCGACGATTTCATCTACCAGTACCTCGTATATCGCGGGGTTGGAAGGCGCGTTGCAGCGGCTATTTAGCCCGTTGGTTCTGAAACTTGTGCGTTTCTGCCGAGAATCTTCGACTGGTTCTCTGAAACCCGCCCGGGCTGCGGCTTTGAGGGCAGTCCAACGGGTCGTCAAC
>JACADW010000378.1 GCA_013388445.1 Acidobacteriota bacterium
GCCAGTTTGGCGCTGTGGTAGGAGCCACGTAGCCGGTTACAGCATGGTGGCATTGTGACGAGGATCAACGGTCCGTAGCTGCTGTTTCCTGCATGGTTTTTCCACTTCGGCGAGCTCGGTAGGACTCCCCTTTTATCTTGATGATCGTTGCGCCCTCGACCAGACGGTCCAGGAAAGCCATGGCTAAGGGTCCATCGGACAGGTATTCGGGCCACTGCTCGAAATCGACATTGGTGACGAGGGCCGTCGAGGAGTGCTGATTTCTGGAGGCGATGACCTTGTAAAGTAAGTGCGCGGCCTGGGGACATTCGAGTCGTTCGATTCGGTCAAACCCGAACTCATCGATGATGAGAAAATCGGGCCGGCTGTAAAAGCGCAATCGCTGAGGCAGGGTTTTGTCTGCAAGAGTGGCGGTCAGGTCGGCGATCAACTGCGCGGAAGTGCGATATAGAACCCGGTATTCAAGCGCACAGGCTTTGATCCCCAGCGCCTGAATCAGGTGGCTTTTGCCCACACCGGATTGGCCGACCAGCAGCAGATTGGAGTGTCTTCGGATGAAGTCCCCGGTCGCCAGTTCCTCGATCTGAGCGCGGTTGATGGCCTTCTGGTTGAACCTCCAGTCGAATGTTTCCAGGGTCTTGCGTTCGGCGAAGCGAGCCTCCCGGATGCGGCGCTCCGTTGACCGTTCGCGTCGTTCGGCGGCCTGCCGGCCCAGCACCAGGTCGAGCACCTCGAGGGCCGACAGTGCCTCTTTTTCGGCCCGTTCAAGTGCAGCATCCAGCACGTCGGGACGGATGGGTATGTTCAGCGAGGCGAAGTGAGACAAACACGCTTCGCGCAGATTAGAAGGGCACGTTTTCTTCTTCATCTTCCCCGTCACTGGGCCTTGGGCACAGCAGGCCCTGGTACTCCGACCCCGAGCGCGGCGGTATGGGTGATTCGCGCAGGAGATCGCTGAGGTGTTCCCGCGCTTCTTCCTGCAGGAGTTCCACCGTGGTACGCGGTTGTGCCTCCGCTGCCAGTATTCGTTCAACGGCTGACGCCGAGTAGGCTCGATAGCGGCGGGCACGCTCCAGAGCCGCGACCAAGTCCTGCGAACGGTACGTGACCAGCAGGCCCAGGATTCGCCGGGCTTCATCTTTTCCGCAACGCTTCACACGGACAAGTTCATCGAAGAATGCGGCCGCTTCCTGCCCAAGCTGTTCGAATCTCTGCCGGAGGATCTCGGCTTTGTTGCGCAGATCGGGGCCGAGCATGTGTTTGGCGTTCGTACGCTTCTGTCCGCCTGCGCTGCACGGAAACACCTCGTGCCGCGCGATCTCTTCAATATCCGCCCCGTACACGATCAGCTCGTTTTCAGTGATGCGGACCGGCAGGAACTCTCCGATGCGCTGCCAGGGTACGGAATAGAGGTTTCCGCGGTAACTGACGTACCCTTCGCTATTGACCATGCGGTAGACGACGACGGCGGTATCGTAGTGGTGTGCGGGAACCGGTAGCAGGTAGGGCCGTTCGTACTGATATCGATCTATCGGCCTCTGTTTGGTTTCCCGGTGGGGGTGAGTGTCGGAAACGTTGGCCAACCACCACTCTGTCGTGTCGTTCAGATGCGCCAGCGACGTGAAGGTGCGGGCGTTGAGCAGGTTTTTGACCAGGAAATCGAACGGCCTCTCGATCTTGCCTTTCGTCTGCGGCCGCTTCGGGCGGCACGCCTTGGGCTTGTAGCCGTAATGCGTGGCGAAGGCCAGGAAGTTCGTGTTGTAGATCGGTTCTCCGCCGTCGTAGCCAGTCACGGCCACCTTCATATTGTCGTACAGACACGTAGCCGCCAACCCCTGCAGGTGTTCGAAGGCGCGTACGTGTTCCCGTATGGTCGTCACGAGGTCCTGGGCTTCGACGAACCGGACATACTGGCGGCGCGAATAGGCCAGGATGTAGCTGAAGGCATGCACGCGCCGGCGGCCCTCGGCGGTGAAATCAATGTCGTAGGTCGCATAATCCATTTGTGCCTGAACTCCGGGTCCGGTTTCGAAGCGGACCACCGGCGTTTTGTCCGGCATGGGCCGAATGGCTCGCAGGCGTTCTTTCACAATGGTGTAGCCGCCCTTGAAACCGGCTCGGCACAGTTCTTCGTGAAGCCGTACGGCCGTGATATCCGGGTATCGGTCCACCAGCTCTGTAATTCTCTCCTCGAAGCGGTCCAGCATGCTCGGACGCTGTGGTCGCTGCGGCGGAACTCCCGTGCGGGCATTTTCATGCCGCTGCAGCACGCGGCGCACGCTCCTGCGGCTGATGCCAAGTCTCTTCGCGATCCGGCGCTGGGAAGCACCGCCATACCACATCCGGACAACCTCGTTGCGTGTCGATTCGTTCATGAAGGCTGCAACTCCAGAATCAGGTCACGGCTCAGGGCGGCCACCGCTGAAGCATCGCGCTCCAGCCTCTCGAACCTGCCGGCAAGCACAGGATAGTCGCCCGGGGTGAGAGCGGCCCGCCCCCGATGCGCAAGCCAGACTTCCATACGGCCGAGCATGACGATCAGGATGCCGACGCGGTTAAACACCTCGTTGCCTGTCGTACTCAGGCGCGGATCACGCGACGGCATCTGCTCGGGGTTGCCGGCTCGCTCCAGGCACTCGCGTGAATGCTGCAGGATGTACTCCTGCTGGCTTCGGCCCGGGCACTTCAGTAACAGGTCGACCACGCCGGTCAGTTCCGCTGAGGACAGTCCTTCGCGCCGAACCAGTTCGAGCACTTCGGGCTGGTTGCCCTCGGGCAACCGTACGATCTGCCGCGCCGCTGTCGGACAAAGCAGTCCGACGCGCAACTCGTCCTTGGCCTCGGGCCCGAGGCGCTCGATCAGCGCGAGCCTCCGGCACACCCAGCTCTTGTGGCGGCCCAGCAGTTCAGCCACCTCCACCTGCGTCAATCCGTCTTCCCGCACCAGCGCGTGGACGATCCAGGCTTCTTCGAGTTCCCGCGTTCTGCCGCCCGCGTGATTGAGCCCGTAGATGGCCGCCTTCGCCCCCCGCTCGTCTACTTCGATCAGCCTCACCGCCAGGCAGCGTATGCCGGGAACCATGCGCGCCCCGGCCAGACGCTTGAACCCGTCGATCAGTTCATAGCGGTCGTCACGCCGGCAGACTACCGCAGGCGAGATCTGTCCATAACGCTCCAGCGATCGCGCCATGGCCCGTTCGGCATCGGGCACATGCAGACGATAACGCCCGTAGCGCTCTCCCAGTTGCTCGAGCTCGAGTTCTTCAGGGCCGTCGTCGCACCAGCGCAGCATGGGCTTCCTCAGCCCAACCAAATCGAAGAAGAGGAACGAAGAAAACCGGAAAACCGGCTCGCCTCGCCCCCCTTCCTCTTTTGGTGGGCACGCTGAAACTAAAGGACTCCCGGAATGGGGTCAATATGTCGGGACGATCGCGGACAGCCGCTCACAGACGCGCACTGCGAAGCCGCACAGGATGCCGCTTCGGGCATGTACGCTCGCGCCATCGCCTTTCACGCTCCAGGACGCGCTCCACGGCGCGCCGGCACTCGCGGCTGCAGAAACGCTGGAGGGGCGAACGGGTTGTTCGTGAGAACAGGACGTAGCATCCGGGGCGGTCACAGGAACACTCGAAAAAATCCTGGAGTGATTACCCTCGCTTCCTCGGCACAGCCCTCCTTCTTGCCCTTGAGCGACAGAGCCCGCTGCCGGTACCGGCAACTCTGAGCCTTTCGTTTCTGGCGCCCCTGCTCCGTTTCCCGATAGCGCTGCTGCGCTTTCCACTTCGACCAGCGCCGTGCCTCGGCAGCACAGTCTCGGCTGCAGTACCGGGCCAGGGCCCGGGTCGGGCGAAACCGCTTTCCACAACCCTTCAGCAGACACAGTCGCGTGCGCGGGCGTCGTCTGCGCCGACTGCCTCGTCCTTTCGCTTGATTTGTGGGGGATTTTGCAGGATTTTGACCTGGGCCCATGGGAGGTTGTGCTCCCAGAAGCTCATGTCCCGGAGGGGATGTCTCGATCCTCTCCGGGGCGCTTATAGTGCCGAGCTTCCTGCCGGCAATCTAACAGAACTTTGTCGCGGCGAGAAGCACCACCAACCGCCGTCACATAGCGGCACTGTTGGTCCTCATTGGCCCGCCAAACTGGCTCCCTTTCTCACCGCCACCGACAATTGAGTTTTACGGACGGATTGCGTACCACTCTTGTCCAAGACAGGTTTTGTGATTGCTGAGGGGTTTGGCCTCACGGGGCCATAGGAAATGAGAGGTGCACGGCCATTGCCAACTTGGGTTAAATTGGTTTCGCCAAAAACAATGGCCCAAGGAGGAACAACCGTGCAGAGATTTTCTAGCATCTTCTCCCAGCTGCTGCAACTCTTCC